>JBCCLD010000510.1:0-1734 GCA_039027055.1 Bacteroidota bacterium | reverse complement strand
GGGTGGGTGCCAGCGGCGAGCGGGCCGTCGTGGAGCGTCGCCACGCGGCGGCCGAGCAGGTCGACCACCTCGGCGCGCACGTCGGTGGCCGCGGGCAGCGTCACGGCCACGGTGGCCGAGGCGAGCGTCGGGTTCGGGTACGTGTCCAGCGCCAGCGTGGCGGCGCTAGGCTGCCCCTCGTCGGCCACAACGATGTCAAAGAGGTCGTGCGTGGGCCAACTTGTGATGCCGAGCGCCAGGTTCCACATCGCCTGGTCGAGTTCGGCCATGTAGGTGCCCGACTCGTTG
The DNA here is from genome assembly GCA_039027055.1 of Bacteroidota bacterium. Classification (GTDB taxonomy): domain Bacteria; phylum Bacteroidota; class Rhodothermia; order Rhodothermales; family Rubricoccaceae; genus JBCBEX01. The sequence goes on along the minus strand of JBCCLD010000510.1, from coordinate 1,446 downwards.
GTGCGGGTGTTGATCAGCACCGCCCAGTGCAGCCCGTTGTAGCTCGACCGCACGAGCAGCGACTCCGCGCCCGGCAGCGATCCCAGGTGCCACCAGTGCCCGTTGGCGTTCGACGACCACCCTAGCCCATACCAAGACGACGAGCCGTTCCACGTTGCCAGGTCCGGCCGCGCGACCATTGTAGCGCGCGTGTCCGAGGCCAGCACGTCGGGGCGGTTCGCGATGCCGTCGAGCGCCGTCGTGAAGCGCAGCAGGTCCGGCGCGGAGGCGACCCAGCCGCCGTGCGCGTCCATCGCCTCGATGTGGTAGCCGCCGTAGGGCCACGGGACCAAGCCGTCGCCGAAAACGCTCGGGACCTCAGGTAGGGGCGAGTAGTAGCGCACCTCGCCCGGAAGGCGGTCGGCGAGCCGCGAGCCGCCGATCTCGAACGACGTGATGCCAGTCGCCGCGAGCGTCTCCTTCACGAGTTGGGCGTAGGGCGTGCCCGTGGCCCGTTCGAGAACGCGCCCCAGCACGGCCACGCCGAAGTTGGAGTACGCGTAGCGCGTGCCAGGGTCGAAGTCGAGGGGCCGGCCGCGCATGAAGCGGACGATCGTCTCGACGTCGGCGGGCGGCGGGACACCCATCGCGGTGGCGATGTTGACCGCGTCGAACATGGGATCGTAGACGGTGCCATCGCGGTCCCACCCGCCGGAATGCTGGAGGAGGTCGCGGACGGTGACCTGTGCGAGGCGGGGGTCGTCGGCCTGCCCATCGGGCGCGGGGAGATCATCAAGGAAGGCAAAGGCGGGTGCGTCAAGGTCGAGGCGACCGTCCTCCACAAGCTTCATCGTCACGACGGCCGTGATGGGCTTCGAGACGCTCGCTACGCGGAACCGGTCGGTCGGCTCTACGAGCTCGGCGGCGTCCACATCGGCGAGGCCGAAGCCGCGCGCGTAGACGAGCCGCCCGAAGCGGGAGACGGCGACCGAGGCTCCAGGGATACCATAGCGGTCGAGGAAGTCGAGGAAGTAGGCGTCGTAGGTCGCCATCTCGGGCACGTCGGGTCCGGTCTGTGCCTGCACCGGCACCGCAACGAGCACAAGAAGGAAGAGCCAGAGCAGACGGTCGTGAGCACGAGACATAGCCGGTAGCGCTAGAGAACGGAAACAACGTCACACAGGAGCGAGGCGCTAGGTGCCTATATATCTCCTATGTACGAACTACGAGAGCGGCGAGCCAATCTCTTCGCGCCCTGGCCACCTGGATCGTCTTCGGCCATGCCGGAGGAGGCCGTCTCTGAACTACCCACCCACGGACTCGGAGGTCAGCGCACCACGGTGACCCGCTGCGTGAGTGCGGCGTCAGGGGTCATGGCCCGCACGACGTAGACGCCGGCGGGCAGGCGCGAAGCGTCGAGCGCGAGCGGGTGGGTGCCAGCGGCGAGCGGGCCGTCGTGGAGCGTCG
>JBCCLD010000509.1:0-1792 GCA_039027055.1 Bacteroidota bacterium | reverse complement strand
CGGACAGATACGGAGGACCTTCAAGAAGGATGAACCTCCTCCTTGCGCACGCGCATCGCGGCCACCGCGAGCGCGTCCACGCGGTTGTTGAGGTCGTCGTCCGCGTGGCCCTTTACCTTCACAAACTCGACCTCGTGGCGCTTCATCTCAGCCAAGAGCGCCTGCCACAGGTCCTGATTCTTGACCGGCTTCTTGCCCGCCGTCTTCCACCCGCGCCGCTGCCAGCCACCGATCCAGTCCTGCTCGAACGCGTTCACCGCGTAGGCGCTGTCGGTATGGACGCGGGCGACGACGGGCTCCGTGAGCGCGCGCAGCCCCTCCACGATGGCGCGGAGCTCCATGCGGTTGTTCGTCGTGCGGTCCTCGCCGCCGGAGATCACCTTTTCCTGGTGGCCGTACATCAAAATGGCCGCCCAGCCGCCCGGGCCGGGGTTGCCGCTGCACGAGCCATCGGTGTAGATCGTGACGGTTTTCATGGAGGGAGAGGACGAGGACGAACAATCGGCGAGGAGCAAACCTACGGGGTGCGGTCCCCGTTGACGCGCCCCCCGCACGATTCCATCCAAAGGACAAAAGGACGAAGCACCAAGGACCACGCGCATGAAATTCGTCGATTACGTCACCATCTCCGTCCGCAGCGGCCACGGCGGGGCCGGGTCGGCCCACCTCCGCCGCGCCAAGTACGAGCCCCGCGGTGGCCCCGACGGCGGCGACGGCGGCCACGGCGGCTCGGTCCTCCTCGAAGCCGACCCGCACCTCTACACGCTCCTCGACCTTCGCTACAACCGCCACCACTTCGCCGACCACGGCCAGCCGGGCCAGGGCTCCGGCAAGACTGGCAAGAGCGGTCAGGACATCGTGCTGCGCGTGCCGCTTGGCACCGTCGCGCGCGACACCGAGACGGGCGAGCTGCTCGGCGAGCTGACCGACGAGGGGCAGCGGCTCACCCTCGCGCCGGGCGGCATGGGTGGGCTCGGCAACACGCACTTCAAGAGTAGCACCAACCAGACGCCGCGCTACGCCCAGCCCGGCACCAAGGGCGTCGAGCGCGACGTCACGCTCGAACTCAAGCTCCTCGCCGACGTGGGCCTCGTCGGCTTCCCGAACGCGGGCAAGAGCACGCTCGTGAGTGCCCTCTCCGCCGCCAAGCCGAAAGTCGCCGACTACCCGTTCACGACGCTGGAGCCGAGCCTGGGCATGGTCTACCTCGGCGACTACCGCTCGTTCGTCATCGCGGACATCCCCGGGCTGATCGAGGGCGCGAGCGAAGGCAAAGGCCTCGGCATCCGCTTCCTCAAGCACATCGAGCGCAACGCCGTGCTGCTCTTCGTCGTCCCCGTCAACGACGCCGACCCCGGCGCGACCTACGCGACGCTGCTCGGCGAGCTGGAGGCGTTCAACCCGCACCTCCTCGCCAAGCCGCGCCTCGTGGGCCTCTCCAAAACTGACCTACTGCCGCCGGACATGTACGACGAGTTCGTCGCCGACGCCCGTGCGCAGCTCCCCGACGACCTGCCCGTGATCGCGTTCTCGGCCGTCGCCCGCAAGAACCTCGATCCGCTCAAGCAGGTGCTGATGAGCGCAGTGGAGCAGGAACGTTCAACGTGAGAGCGTATCCCGCTAGATCGCGTTGCAGGCGCGCTGGTGAGGCCGGGTCTAGTGCTGCGACACATCAATGCTGTCGGGTTCGGGCGCCCCTGCACCGCCCGCGGCTGTGTTGGCCTCGCTCGCCAGAGCCCCGCTATGACTCCACCCCATCGCGGTGGGCTCAGCCGCCTTGCCGCGCACGGCG
>JBCCLD010000508.1:0-1845 GCA_039027055.1 Bacteroidota bacterium | reverse complement strand
GCTCTTCCGATCTGCGGCGTCCGCGCCTCGTCGATCAGGACCGAGTCGACCTCGTCGATGATAGCGAAGTGGTGGTGCTGCTGGACGAGCTGCGCCGGGTCCACGACGAACGAGTTGTCGCGGAGGTAGTCGAAGCCGAACTCGTTGTTGGTGCCGTAGGTGATGTCGGCGAGGTAGGCGTCCTTGCGGCCTGCCGAGTGCGGCTTGTGCTTGTCGATGCAGGCGACGGTGAGGCCGTGAAACTCGAAGATGGGGGCCATCCATTCCGAGTCGCGCTGGGCGAGGTAGGGGTTGACCGTGACGACGTGCACGCCGCGCCCGACGAGCGCGTTGAGGTAGATCGGCGCGACGGCCACGAGCGTCTTGCCCTCGCCCGTCTTCATCTCGGCGGCGTTGCCGCGGTGCAGCGTGATCCCGCCGATGAGCTGCACGTCGTAGGGGACCATGTTCCACTCGATCTCCGAACCACCAGCCGTCCAGGACTGGCCGACCATGCGGCGGCACGTCTCCTTGGCGACGGCGAACGCCTCGGGGAGGATGTCTTCGAGGAGGTCCTCGACCGTGTCGAGCCATTCGGCGTCGAGGTCTTCGAGGTCGCGGTAGAGCGCCTGGCGGTCGCGGAACGAAAGGGTTTCCACCTCAGCGGCTTGGCCGTCGCCGCCGACGGGGCCTTCGGTGGTCGCCGAGCGGAGGCGTTGCTCGATCTCGCGCTGCTCCTCCTCGATGCCCTGGACGGCCTCGCGGATGCGCGTCTTGAAGGCGTCGGTCTTGGCGCGGAGGTCGTCGTCGGAGAGGCTTTGGAAGGCCTCGGCGTGCTGGTTGATCTCGTCAACGAGCGGGTCGAGCTTCTGGAGCTCGCGCTCGTTGCTGTCGCCGAAGAGTTTCTTGATGAAGTTGATCATGCGTGCGAGCCGGGTCGGTCGGCGGGGCGATAGGTCGGGGAGGCGGAGGGACGGGCCGGGGGCGGCGTGTGAGACGGGAGACCGTCTGACGGGGCAGGGGCGGGCACGGATTCAGCCCTGGACGCAGCGGCGGCGAAAGTACGATATTGCCCTGCGCGTCTAGGCTGGTGCGTCCGCCGTTTCGGCAGACCTTGCCTATGCGCAACGAACGTGCCGCACGCGCCCCTACAGCCGAGTTGGCACGCTACGTGCCCTGCACCGTTCCGAGGGGCCGCCTTCTGCCCACGCGTTTCGCCCCGTTTTAACCGCTACCCCACCGCACGACCTCGCCTCTGGAGCTTGTTTCGGACGACGTGTTAAGGTTTCTGCTGCGCAGTGGCCGTGAAGCCACGGCTCTTGCGCCCCTTGACCCACGACCTACGACCTACGACCCTTCCTTCCGATGCGGCTCTTTTTCGCAGCCCTCGCGCTCCTTCTCACAGCGGCCCCGGCCTTCGCGCAGACCCCCGACCGCTACGCGCAGTTCAAGGTGCTCGGCCTCGCCCCGTCGGCGCGGGCGACCGCGCTGCAAGGCTCCGTCGGCGCGATGTATGGCGACGACCCGGTGACGCACTTCTACAACCCGGCGCTGCTCAACCCGCAGATGGACCGGCAGGTGGCGGTGAGCTACCTCAACCACCTCGCTGACATCTCGGCAGGCTCGGCGCTCTACGTCCGCGACGTGGAGCGCCTCCAGGGCACGCTCGCCGCGAGCCTCCGCTACCTCTCCTACGGCGAGTTCGAGCGGGCCGACGAGAACGGCGTCCGCGACGGCTCGACGTTTGGCGCGGGCGACGTGGCGCTCTCCGTCAGCTACGCCCGCGCGCTCACCACCGACGAGCGCCTGCGCGGCGGCGCCACGATCCACGCCCTCTTCGCTACGCTCGACGACGCCAGCGCGTCG
>JBCCLD010000507.1:0-2201 GCA_039027055.1 Bacteroidota bacterium | reverse complement strand
TAGTGCATGGACAACCGGTCTTTTGCGTTATCTGAAGCCATGTATGGAAGCTGCTAATGCAGTTCCCCTCCTGGATAGGAGGGGACAGGGGTGGTTGACCGAATCAGCTACCCTGTCACGTCCAAAGCCGAAAGCGCAGAAGACTCCTTGCGTGTACACTAGCACCTGCGTTCGGATCTTCAGCCGGGCTCGCCTCCGTGGCGGGTCCGGCTTTTTCGTTGCGGTCCGGGGTGGGTTGCCCGAGGTCCGTGGTCCTCGCCCCCTCGACGTCCGAGTTCGTCATGCCACCACGTGTTGCGTTCGTCTCTGCTGAAGCCACGCGCCCACTGCGACACCTCGTGCTGCGCGCCGGTCAGTCGTTTGAGACGACGCGCTACGCCGAGGACCACGAGCCGGGCGTCGCGCACGTCGCCGTGTTTGTAGACGAGGGCCCCATGCCCGACGGCATTGTCACCATCGCCTCGGGCTTTCCGGAGCCCGTGCGCGCACTTCCCGAAGGCACGGCCCTCACCGCTATTCCAGAGGTCGACCGCGTTTCCGCGTACCGTCTGCGCGGCATGGCAACGCACCCCGACTATCGAGGCCACGGGCTGGGCCGCCTCGCCTTCGAAGTCATCCGCCAGTACGCCGCCGACGCTGGCGCCGGCGTCCTCTGGTTCAACGCCCGCACCGGCGCGCAGGCGTTCTATGAGCGCCTCGGCTGCCACGTCGCCAGCCCCGTCTTCGACATCGAGGGCATCGGCCCCCACGTGGTGATGTGGTGCGAGACGGGCGACGCGGGGCGACGCGACGCGACGCATGGGTAGGTGAGGCATGGATAGGTGACGCGGGAGTAGGCATGCCCGTTGGTACGCTTCTTGACGAGGTCTACCTCGTCCATACCCTCACTCAAAGCGTCCCACTTCCGTTCGACCATGTCCACTTTCTCCCCTGCAGCACCTGTTCGCCTTCGCTTCGGCATCAGTCAGCCCTACGCAAGCCAGGGCATGAAGTCGAACCCCCGGCTGGCACGACTCGTCCACCGCGTGTTCGGTTACACGCAGGTGGGCAACTACGCGCGCTCGGTCGTCTTTCGGCGCGCGCTCCAGTCGGTCCCGCTTTCGTCGTTCCAGCGGGTGCTCGACCTCGGTTGTGGCCACGGGGAGTACGCCTTCATGATGGCCAACGCGCTCCCCAAGGCCCACGTGGTCGCGCTCGACATCATGGAATCCTGCACCGATTCTGTGAAGCGTGCCCAGCGCCACCTCCAGTTGCCTAATCTCGAGCCCTTCACGGGCTACCTGGAGAACTACGAGGGCCCCCTGTTTGACTTCATCTACAGCGTGGATGTGTTCGAGCACATCGCGCCGGACGCGATGCCGTTCCAGGCCGCCCTCGAACGGCTCAAACCAGGAGGGTACTTCCTGGTGAAGATGCCTGCCGTCGAGCAGCGCACGATCTTCCCAGAGCGCCTCTTTGAGGAGCACGAGGAATGGCTCGAAGACGAGCACATCGGCCAGGTCTACGACGCGAACGACCTCGCAGCCCGCGTGCGCGCCGAGGGCTTCGAGGTCGTCGGGGTCCACGCGACGGACGGGCTGCTCTCGCGGCTCGGCTGGGAGTTGGGCTACTTCGCGAAGAAGGGCGGGCGGCTCCTCCAGCTCGGGACCCTACCGTTCTTGAAGGGGCTCGTCCTGATCGACAACCTCCGCACAGACTACGCCCGCGGGAACGCGATTCACGTGCTCGCGCGCAAGCCGCTCTGACCCGATGGGGGCGTCTGATCCCAAATCCGGAAGCATCGCCTCGGTTCGTTTCACCCGTCGAGGCTGGATCTGGGTATGAACGTATGCAGCGCGGATGTCCCATCCGCGTGTGAAGGTGGTTCTCCTCGTCCACACCTTCATACGTCCACACCTTCATACCGCAACGCTGCGAGCGCCGAAGGGGGGCCGTGAGCGGCGATCAGATCGAATGTCCACATGCCCTAGTGCATAGACAACCAGTCTTTTGCGATATCGAAGCCATGTACGGAAGCCGCTACAGCGGTATTCAGTGGCGTTGAGAGGCCGCCGACGGAGTTCTCCCCCTGGTCAGGCTGGTAAGGGTAGGTATTCACAGAGATCCTCCTCTTTTTGTCATCCTGAGCGCAATCCGCGCAGCGGATGAAGTCGAAGGATCTTGTTCGTATCTCTCTGACAAGGTGGGGCTATGGTGCTGGC
>JBCCLD010000506.1:0-2283 GCA_039027055.1 Bacteroidota bacterium | reverse complement strand
GGCATAGTCGCTGAAGGCGTCGCTGACGGGGAGCACCTTCACCTGCACAGGCGCGAGCCACACGGGGAAGTGCCCGCCGCAGTGCTCGATGAGCACGCCGATGAAGCGCTCCAGGCTGCCGAACGGCGCGCGGTGGATCATCACCGGCCGCTTCCGGGTGTCGTCCGCGTCGATGTAGGTCAGGTCGAAGCGCTCGGGGAGGTTGTAGTCCACCTGGATGGTGCCGAGCTGCCAGGGACGCCCGAGCGCGTCCTTGACCATGAAGTCGAGCTTCGGCCCATAAAAGGCGGCCTCGCCCTCCTCCTCGATCGTTTCCAGGCCGGTCTCGGCCGCCGCCTCGCGGATGGCTTGTTCCGCCGAGTCCCAGAGCGCGTCGCCACCAATGAACTTCTCGGTGTTCTCGGGGTCGCGGAGCGATACCTGGGCAGTGAAGGTGTCGAACGTGAGCGCGCGGAGCACGGTCAGCGTGAGGTCGATGACGTTCTTGAACTCGTCCTTGACCTGCTCGGGCGTGCAGAAGAGGTGGCCGTCGTCCTGCGTGAAGCCACGCACGCGGGTGAGGCCGCCGAGCTCGCCCGACTGCTCGTAGCGGTAGACCGTCCCGAACTCGGCGTAGCGGATCGGGAGCTCGCGGTAGGAGTGCGGCTCACGGTCGTAGATCTGCACGTGGTGCGGACAGTTCATCGGTTTGAGGAGGTAGCCCTCCCGCTCGCTCTCGGGCGTGCCCTCCGCGTCGTCCTCGAACATGGGCGGGAACTGCGAGTCGGCGTAGTAGGGGTAGTGCCCGCTCGTCTTGAAGAGGTCGAGCCGCCCGATGTGCGGGGTCACGACCGGCTCATAGCCGCGCCGCGTCTGCTCCTCCTTGAGGAAGTTCGTGAGCGTCTCGCGCAGCACGGCCCCTTTCGGCAGCCAGATCGGCAGGCCGGGCCCGACCGACTGTGCGAACATGAACAGCCCCATCTCGCTCCCGAGCTTGCGGTGGTCGCGCTGCTCGGCGAGCGCGATCATCTCCAGGTACGCGTCGAGTTCCTTCTGCTTGGGGAAGGTGATGCCGTAGAGGCGCGTGAGCTGCGGGCGGGAGTCGTCGCCGCGCCAGTAGGCGCCGCTCAGCTTGGTGAGCTTGATCGCCTTGATGGGCTTCGTGGACGGGATGTGCGGCCCGCGGCAGAGGTCGGTGAAGCCGCCCTGGGTGTAGAACGTAATGCTCCCGTCTTCGAGGTCTTCGAGGAGTTCGAGCTTGTACGGGTCGCCCTTCGCCTCGAAGTGGGCGATGGCGTCGGCCTTGCCGACGGCCCGGCGCTCGAACGTGTTGTTCTGCCGCGCGAGCTCCTTCATCTTCTTCTCGATGGCCGGGAAGTCGTCGGGCGTGAGCTTTGGCTGGCCCTCGACCGCGGAGAGATCGACGTCGTAGTAGAACCCGCGCTCGATGGCCGGGCCGATGCCGAGTTGGACGCCGGGGTAGAGCGCTTCGAGCGCCTCGGCCATGAGGTGCGCCGAGGAGTGCCAGAAGGCGGCTTTGCCGTCGTCGTCGCGCCACGTCAGGATCTGCACGGTGCTGCCGTCGGGGAGCGGGCGGCTGAGGTCGCGCACCTCGCCGTCCTTCTCGCCGGGCAGCGTGACTTTGACGGCGAGCGCGTTGCGGGCGAGGCCCGCCGAGATGTTCAGGGCGAGGTCGAGACCGGTGGCGTGCTCGGGGAGCGCGCGGACGGAGCCGTCGGGGAGATGGATCTGCATCGGGTAGGCTATCGGCGTTTAGCCGTCGGCGTTCGGCAAAAGGAAGAGAACCCGTAGTCTACGCGCGAAGTGTCTCGCCGCGCCGCACGCGGGGCGAAGGGCTAGCGAAAAACGACGGGCCGAGCCGCCACGACACGGACGCGACGAAACGGCGACCTGGCTTGACGCCCCGAATCCGTCGCCGCACCTTTTCGACCTTCGACCCGCTACCGCACCGTGACCTCCTGCCAGCCGCTGTCGGGGTCGTTGCCCTTCATGTCGACGCTCGCGTAGATCCGCCACGCGAACGCGGCGTGCCGGCCTTCGAGTGTCGGCGGGAGGTGGTCCGGGAGGCGGAACGTCGCCTCGAAGTCGTGGCTGGAGTTGGCGCTGAGCTGCTGCGCGCCGGCGAGCGTCTGCTCGTCGGTGTGGAGCGTCTCGGTCTTGCGCACGTCGAGGTGGTCGCGCGTGGTCGCGGCGCCACCGCTGCCGGTGGTCGTGCCACCTCCGCGGTAGTTGGGGATGCTGATCTGCTCCTGGCACTGGAGCTTGACCGTGATCTTGTTCACG
>JBCCLD010000505.1:0-2288 GCA_039027055.1 Bacteroidota bacterium | reverse complement strand
GTGTGGTAGCGCCGCATGTCGAGCAGCGGCACCTGGATCACGACGGCGTTGAACAGGTCAGGGCGCTGCGTCACCATGACGCCCGTCAGGAGGCCGCCGTTGGAGCCGCCCTGCACGCCGAGGTGGTCGGGCGACGTGACGCCGCGCGCGATGAGGTCCTCAGCGACCGCGATGAAGTCGTCGTAGGCGCGCTGGCGGTGTTCCTTCTGCGCGGCGCGGTGCCAGGCGGGGCCAAACTCGCCCCCGCCCCGGATGTTGGCGACCACGTAGACGCCGCCGCGTTCGAGCCACGCCTGCCCCGACGTGGCGCTGTACGACGGCGTGAGCGCGATCTCGAAGCCGCCGTAGCCGTAGAGCAGCGTCGGGTGGGTGCCGTCGAGGACGATGTCCTCGCGGTGCACGATGAAATAGGGGATCTCGGTGCCGTCGGCGGAGGTGGCCGCGTGCTGGGCGAGGTCAGGCCCTCGGCGTCGAAGAGCGCGGGCAGCGTCGAGACCTCGGCGACGGCGTCGTCCTCGCCCGCGAGGTAGAGCGTCGTCGGCTGGAGGTAGGAGCTGTAGACGAAGAAGAAGCGGTCGTCCTCGCTGCTCGTGCTCACGACGTTGACGCTGCCGAGCGCGGGCGCGTCGATCTTCGTACCCGTCCACGTCCCGTCTTCATAACGGAAGCGGTGGAGCTGGCCCTGCACATTGTCCAGGATGGACGCCACCATCGAGTGCGCGGTCGAGGTGACGTACTGCACCGTCTGGCGCTCGCTCGGCACGAACACCGTCTCGAAGTCGCGTTCGCCTGCCAGGAACGCCTCGTAGTCCGTAGCGATGAGCGCGCCTGTCGGGTAGGTCGCGTCGCCGATGGTCCACGGCGTGCGGAGGTACACGACGAGTTGGCCGTCCACGAGCGCGGGGTCGGCGTCCATCGGGAGGTCGAGCGCGACGGGTGTGCCGTCGCGGAGGACGTAGGTAGTGCCCTCGAAGAAGCTCGGCCGGTGCGCGATCACAGGCACGCTGGTAGCCCCCATGCGGACGCTCGCCGCCCACACGCCCACGTCGGTCGTTGCGCCCTCGTAGACCGTCTCGGCGTCGTCGAGCGGCGTCCCGCGCGTCCACCGCTTCACGGTGCGCGGGTAGCCCGACTCGGTCAGCGAGCCCTCGCCCCAGTCCGTCGAGAGGAGCAGCGTGTCCGCGTCGATCCATGCTAGCGACGATTTCGCCTCGGGCACGTAGAAGCCGTCCACGAACGACTTCGAGGGCACGTCGAACTCGCGCACCTCGGCGGCGTCGGCCCCACCGCGCGAGAGGCGGACGAGGCAGCGGTCGTAGTTCGGCGCGAGGCACGTCGTGCCCTTGTACACCCAGTTGACGTTCTCGTCGGCCCCCAGCTTGTCGATGTCGAGCAGCGTCTCCCAGACCGGATCGCCCGCGAGGTAGGCGTCCACGGAGGCGCGGCGCCAGAGGCCGCGCGGGTTGTCGGCGTCCGTCCAGAAGTTGTAGACGAAGTCGCCGCGCAGGCCTGGGTAGGCGATGCGGTCGTCGCTGTTGAGGACGTCGAGGATGTCACCGTAGAGGTCGTCGTAGGCCGGGTGCGCCTCCAGCGCCGCGACCGTCTCGGCGTTTTGTTTGGTGACCCAGGAGAGTGCCCGCTCGCCCTCGACGTCTTCGAGCCAGAGGTAGGGGTCGTCGAGCGTGTCAGCGTCTTGAGCGTGGAGGGGCACAGTAGCGAAGGCGATCAGAAGAACGAGGAAGGGACGAGACCAGGCGAGCATGGTGAACGAGAGCGAGGTAGGGAAAACGCTGCACGCCTACGCCACGTGTAGCGGCGTAAAAAGATGCGGTGGAACTCTCAAATTGCTTCGGAGCAGGGGGGCTGCTGGGTAGCGGTGTATCTACCCCTCGCCACCGGGGCGAGGGGCTCGCATGGCTTCGGGCAGGACCCGCCCTGCAGCCTCGGTCAGCCCTATCTCGGAGACGGCTCAGGCCCGTCGGCAAGACGAAGCAGGTCCGTACCACTGCATCGGGGGCCGAGTTGCCTGACTTCGCGCTCAGATCCCGCAAGGAAGCTCAAATCGAACGCAGCTTCTCCAAAGTCAGACGGCCTCTGCTTCCTACTTCTCCCTTCCCACTTGGCGCTCATGCCCCCGTTGGACGCATCCTGCTCCCGCTTAGCGTGCAGAGGGATCATCGATGCCTGAGTCGTGTCCATTCAATCGGTTCTTCTCCCTAGCCAGGCTCTTCGTCTCATGCCACCCCGTCTCTTCTCCCTTTCGTTGGAATGGGTCCCTGGTGTGGCTG
>JBCCLD010000504.1:0-2338 GCA_039027055.1 Bacteroidota bacterium | reverse complement strand
GGTCAGGTGCTCACGAGACGCCGTTTGCGTCTCCGAAAGGCGCACGAGGAGCGCGATCCCGTAGGATCGAGTGACGAGTGGACCCCCCATTCTGTAGAGGTGGGCGGAGGCCGAACGGAGGCCGTGAGCACCGATCTGACCGATTGCCCACACGCCCTAGGCAGCCTTGGTGGAATCATGCTGCTTCGGAATGGAGGTCCCCAGAGATATCGAGCTGCCTACGCGCCCTCAATGGGGAGGCGGCAGTTATACTGTCAGGCCCACCTCGCTACTGACAACGACCTCGACTCCCCCAACCATGCTTTATCTGCCGCGCCGCGCAACCGCCACGCTGACCCTCCTCGTGCTCTGCCTGACCCTGGCGACAGCCGGCCTCCATGCGCAGCCTGCCGTAGAGCAGCAGGTCGAGGCGCTTCTTGAGCAAATGACGCTCGCGGAAAAGATTGGGCAGATGACCCTGCTCGAACTCGGCATGGTTCTGACCGACGGCGAACTTGACCCTGCTAAGCTCCAGGAGGTGCTCGTCGAACGCAACATCGGCGCACTGCTCAACACGCGGACGTTTACGCTGGAGGAGTGGCAGACGGCCATCCGCAGCGTGCAGGAGGTCGCCAGCGAGGAGACGCGGCTTGGCATCCCGCTCCTCTTCGGCATCGACGCCGTGCACGGGCACAACTACCTCGCGGGCGGCGTCATCTTCCCCCACAACATCGCCATGGCGGCGACGTGGGACCCCGACCTCGTCCGGCGCGGCGCGGAGATCACCGCCGTGGAGCTGCGTGCCTCGGGCATCAACTGGAACTACTCCCCGGTCTTCGATGTGGTGCGCCAGCCGCTCTGGTCGCGCTTCTTCGAGACGTACGGCGAGGACCCGTACCTCGTCGCCGAACTCGGCAAGGCGACCGTCGAGGGCTTGCAGGGCGACGACCTCGCCGCGCAGGGGCGCGTCGCCTCCACGGCGAAGCACTTCCTCGGCTACGGCATCCCGCTCACGGGCATGGACCGCACCCCCGCGTGGATCCCCGAGCGCATCCTCCGCGAGTCGTTCCTCCCGCCGTTCCAGCAGGCTATCGACGCCGGCGTGTCGAGCATGATGATCAACTCGGGCGAGATCAACGGCGAGCCCACCCACGCTAGCCACGACCTCGTGACGACGCTCTTGCGCGACGAGCTCGGCTTCGAGGGCGTCGCCGTCACCGACTGGGAAGACGTTGACAAGCTGCGCTCGGTCCATCGCGTCGCAGCCACCAAGAAAGACGCCGTCCGCATGGCAATCCTGGCCGGCATCGACATGAACATGGTGCCGCTCTCGCTCGAGTTCAACGACACGCTGGCCGAACTCGTCGAGGAGGGGGCCGTCCCGATGGCGCGCATCGACGAGGCCGTGCGCCGCATCCTGACGCTGAAGGTAAAACTGGGCCTGTTTGACGACCCCTACCCTGACGCCGACCTCACCGCGCAGGTCGGGAACGACGCGTCGAAGGCGGCGAGCCTCCAGGCGGCGCAGGAGGCCATGACGTTGCTCAAGAACGAGGGCGACGTGCTCCCGCTCGCCCGCGACGCGCGCGTGCTGCTCACCGGGCCCGGTGCGACCTCGCTCGCAGCGCTCCACGGCTCGTGGACCTACTCGTGGCAGGGGCAGGACGAAGACCTCTATCCCGACGCGACGCTGAGCCTCCTCGAAGCGATGCAGGCGGAAGTCGGGGCCGAGCAGATCACCTACGTCCCCGGCGCGACGTTCGAGGAGGAGGTCGACATCGCCGCTGCCGTCGCCGCTGCGCGCGAGGCGGACGTGGCCGTCATCGCCATCGCCGAGCTGCCGTCCGTGGAGCAGATCGGGACCATCTACGACCTTCGGCTCCCCGAGGCGCAGACCCGGCTCGTGGAGGCCGTCGCCCAGACTGGCACCCCCGTCGTGCTGGCGCTGCTGCAGAACCGCCCGCGCATCATCCGCGAGTCCGTCGCCGTCGCCCAGGCCGTCGTGCTGGGCTACCAGCCCGGCACGTTCGGGGCCGATGCCCTCGCCGATGTGCTCTACGGCGACGTCAACCCGAGCGGGAAGCTGCCCTTCACCTATCCGCGCTACACCGGGTCGTTTCTGTTCTACGACCGCACGCCCGGCGAGGAGTTCGTCAACAACAAGGACGAGCCGACCTACAACCCGCAGTACGAGTTCGGCCACGGCCTGAGCTACACCACGTTCGCCTACAGCGACCTCACGCTCTCCGCCACGGAGATAAGCGCGGATGACGAGGTAACTGTGTCGGTGACCGTCACCAACACCGGCGACCGCGACGGCGAGGAAGTCGTGCTGTGGTTCGTCGGTGACCTCGTCGCG
>JBCCLD010000503.1:0-2380 GCA_039027055.1 Bacteroidota bacterium | reverse complement strand
CCGACCGCATCGGGATGTACGACGAGACCGGCACCTTCGTCGACTCGCACAAGATCCTGGCGCTGCTCGTCAAGTATCTCTCCCAGGAGAAGGGCCTCGACGGCATCGTGGTGAAGACGTTCTCGACGACGGACATGCTCCAGAAGATGGCCGACGCCTACGCGCTGGAGGCCGTCACGACGCCCATCGGCTTCAAGTACATCGGCCCGATCATCGTCGAGCGCGACGTGCTCGTGGGCGGCGAGGAGTCCGGCGGCATGGCGATCAAGGGCCACATCCCCGAGCGCGACGGCCTCTTCATCGGCCTGACGGTCGTGGAAATGATGGTCAAGCGCGGCGCGACCCTCTCGGAGCTTGTCCAAGAGCTGTTCGACGAGTTCGGCGAGCACCGGCAGAGCCGCAACGACCTCCACACGACCGAGGCGAAGAAGCAGGCATTCCTGGCGAGGCTCAACGACGAGGGCCTAAGCACAATCAAAGGGCGGACCGTCGTGAAGACGGAGACCATCGACGGCTACAAGTTCCGTGTAGACGGCGGCTGGCTGATGTTTCGCCCCTCGGGCACCGAGCCGGTCCTGCGCGTCTACTCGGAGGCGGCCACCCAAGACGAAGCCGACGCGCTCGTCGCCGATGGCGTGGCGCTCATCGGGTAAGCCGACCGGGGTCCTCGGATCGATTTTCGGCGCAGCACAATACTAGAGGCACCGTATTGTTCTCTCGAACGTAACGGTGCCTCTTCTACGTCGCTCCAGCGCCCTTTCTAGCTAGCCTGCTCATCTCATGCGACAGCCTTCTTCGTATCCGCTGTCCTTTTCGCTCGCCTTCGTAATCCTGCTGCGCTAGCTTGCGACTCAAGCGACGGCACCACGCCAGTGGATGGACTGGAGCTCCCTCAGACCACCGCCACCGTTTCCATTGATGGGGCGACTGAGGTAGGAATCCCGGGGGCCTTTTTCCTAGAAGGCACCGAAGGCGGCGGCGAATTTGCGCTGTTCCTCAGCGACTACGGACCGGAAGAAGGCTTCGAAGACGAAGGAGGACTGGCATTGCGCGGAGACGGAACCGCTTGACGTGCGCCGCAGCGGCAAGGTTTTCGCGGAAGTACCTACGGCCTCAGACTGAACGCCACCAACTCGGCATAGTACCGCTCGCACTCCGTGAGGATGGGCGCGCAGCCGGGCGGTGGCAGCGCGGTTTCCGCACGGGGCGGGCCGAAGCCAGTCGAGCGCTCAACAGCGGCGTACCAGTGCTTGGCCCACACGCCATCGGTTGGACGGGGCCCTGGCTCCCAGGAGAGCATCGCTGCGTCGTAGGAAACGCCCAGTGCTTGGCAGAGCATACGGAGCATCGCGGGGGGATTGGCGAGGATGTCGCGGGCGCTGACGACGGGCGGCGGGCTTCCGTCACGCTCGGCGATGCGCTGGAACAGTTCGACCTGCTGCGGCAACCCCGTGTCCTCCACGCGTACGTCTAGCCCGAGCACCTTCACAAGCGAGGCGAGCATAGCGGCGGGCTCGCGCAGCAGAAATACGTGGCGAAAGCTCGGCGCATCGAGCCAGGTGCGTTCTACGCTTGGCAGCAGGTGGTGCGCCATGTGCTTCTGGTAATAGATCGGCGCACCGCCCAGGACGGGACCCAATAGCTGCTCCGCCACGGTGCGCCAGTCGGTCGGCTGACTCGCCATGATCTCGGTCCGCCCCGGGTGGTCGAGGCCCGTCGTGGCGAGGTAGTGCGCGTAGAGGGGCTCGTCCACGACGGTGGTGTCGGCGCGGCTGCCCCAGGACCGCATAAGCGCCGTCGAGAGGTTGCGCGGCCCCGACCACATCGCGATGCGGACGGGGTGTGGGGCGCTAGTGTCAGAAGGCGAGGTCATGATAGGGGGGCCTACCTCAGGATACACCGATGGGACGCGGTTTACGTCGATGCCCCCAACGTTCTCGTTCAAGGCCTCATCGAACTGACGTCGAGACGGGGCGCTATCAGATTGCGGCAGGTGAGGCTGTGGGTGGGGACGCACAACTACGCCTTCCAGGCGTGTCGCCCCCTGCTCGACGCCATCGCCACCGCGCGCTTTCGCGTACGCGCCCCCTATTAAGCAGGTGGATCGGCACGCTGTCTTTGTGCTACATCTCGGCGTCGAGTTTGCCGGTGGACTTGCTTCCCTGGGGCGCGAGAGTCGAACGCAGCGCATCCTGACCGACGACGGAGGCATGACCTCGTTTTCCTCGCGCGGTCTGCAGCTAGGGCGTGTGGACAATCGGTCTGATCGGTGCTCACGGCCTCCGTTCGGCCTCCGCTGCGTTCCACTCGTCACTCGATCCTACGGGATCGCGCTCCTCGTGCGCCTTTCGGAGACGCAAACGGCGTCTCGTGAGCACCT
>JBCCLD010000502.1:0-2415 GCA_039027055.1 Bacteroidota bacterium | reverse complement strand
TGCGCGTTCGGCTTTGGACGTGACAGGGTAGCTGATTCGGTCAACCACCCCTGTCCCCTCCTATCCAGGAGGGGAACTGCATTAGCAGCTTCCATACATGGCTTCAGATAACGCAAAAGACCGGTTGTCCATGCACTAGGTCGTGCGATCTTGTCGGCGTTCACCCGTCCACACCTGCACCCGTCCACACCCCGCACCGTGCACCTCTGCCTGTTCGAAGACGCCGCCGTTCGCCACCTCGAACCGCTCGTGCTCACGCGCGCGGCAGGCGACCTCCGGCTCGGCATCCGCACGCTCTTCGAGGCGCAGCGGGCGGCCTTCCCACACGATGGCGTGGTGCTTCACACACGTCGACTCGTCGCCGACGTGACCGCGCAGGAGCACCCCGACGCTACCGTCAACGCGCTCCCCGACGACCACGGCGGCCTGCTGATCGTCAACGCACGCTATCGACCCGAGCCGGGGGCGCTGCTCGAACGACTCCGGGCGGCGGCGGAGCTCGGCGAACCGGCCCGCGCGTTTGTGCAAGGCGACACGCTCGTCGCGGCCTGGCTGCCCAACCCGACGGCTACGCTCCTCGAAGGCGATGCCATTGGAATGGACGACCTCGAAGGCACCGCCACAGAGACCATTTCGGGCGCGCAGTTGGTCACGTACCTCTGGGACCTCCTCGACGACGTGGGCGGTCGGATCGCACAGGACGTAGAGGCACTCGGCCATCGCGGCCATGACGGGGCCACGGTCCACGACGGAGCGCTGCTCGTCAACCCCAACGCTATTTATCTGGCACCAGGCGCGACGGTCAAGCCCGGTGCCATCGTCACGGCAGAGCATGGGCCCGTCTACGTCGGACCTGGCGCGACGATCTTCGAGGGCGCAGTCGCCAAGGGTCCATTCTACCTCGGCGAGAAGGCGCAACTGAAGATGCTGAGCCGCATCGAGGAGAGTGCCGTCGGGCCCTGGTCCAAGGTCGGCGGCGAGGTGAGTGCGAGCGTCGTCCATTCGTACGCCAACAAGGGCCACGACGGCTACCTCGGCAACGCGTACCTCGGGCGCTGGTGCAACCTCGGCGCAGACACCAACACGAGCAACCTCCGCAACGACTACGGCCAGGTGACGCTCTTCGACGCCGTCGCTGACACGTTCCTGCCGAGCGGGAGGCAATTCCTCGGCCTCGTTATGGGGGACCACTCGAAGGCGGGTATCAACACGATGTTCAACACCGGCACCGTCGTTGGCGTGTCGTGCAACCTCTATGGCGGCGGCTTCGCCCCGCGCCGCGTCCCGAGCTTCTCGTGGGGCGGCTGGCAGGACGGCGGCCTCGTGCGCTATCGCCTCGACAAGGCGCTCCGCGTTGCCGAAGCCGTGATGCAGCGCCGCAACGTCCCGCTCACCGACGCCGACCGGGCGATGCTAGCGGCTATCGCCGGTGTGGACGTATGAACGTGTCCAAGTGTGAACGTCTGCACCTTCACACGTTCACACCTGCATACGTTCACACCTGACGCCTACTCCTGAAACGGCACCTGCACGAACACGCGCTCGGGAAGCTTCACAGCGGTGAGAAGACCGTAGCCGGGGCGGTGGTGGTAGACGCAGCCCGTGTCGATATCGATGAGCTTGGGCTGGTTGATGGGTGTCGAGACGGGCGTGTGACCGCAGACGACGGTCTTCTCCCAACCGCTCAGGTCGGCGTTGAGGTGGCTGCGCTCCCAGAGGAACGTCTCCGCGGTTCCGAAGCGCAGGTTCTCGGCGATGGTCAGTTCGGGGCGCAGGCCCGCGTGGACGAAAACGAACCCGTCCGTCTCGTGGTAGAGCGCCGTCCGCTGCAAAAAGTCGACGTGCGCGTCCGGGATCCGGAGGCGGTCGCGCTCCATGTAGTTGGCGAGCGTCGAGAGGCCGCCGTTGATGCGCCACAGTTCGAGGTCGGCATCGGCCACGAAGTCGAGCATCATCTGGTCGTGGTTGCCGCGCAGGAAGACGCAGGGGTGCTCCTGTTCGAGGCGCAGCAGCCGGTCGAGCACGCCCCGCGAGTTCGGCCCCCGGTCGATGTAGTCGCCCACGAACACGATCGGCACGTCCGACGGCGGCGCGAGCCGGTCGAGAAGCGCGTCGAGGGTACGCAAGCACCCGTGCACATCGCCGAGGGCGAGGTGGGTCATCGAAGGGGAAAAGGCGTGGTGGGGAAGGCCGGGCGGTAGGGTAAACCCGGCGCACAGAGGTAGGGCCCGCTTCCTTCTAGCGCGGTCTGCCCGCAAAACAGATCACGCCGCATCGTCAAAAAAGTCAGGAGCCTGCTAGGGCGTGTGGACCTTGATCGGGTCAGGTGCTCACGAGACGCCGTTTGCGTCTCCGAAAGGCGCACGAGGAGCGCGATCCCGTAGGATCGAGTGACGAGTGGACCCCCCATTCTGT
>JBCCLD010000501.1:0-2441 GCA_039027055.1 Bacteroidota bacterium | reverse complement strand
CGCTGCCGCCCGGTCCCAGCTCGAAGTTGAGGTCCGACCTCAGGTGGAGGTCGGTGAGCGGCTGCGTGAAGAAGACCGTCAGCCGCTCTGGGTTCTCCCGGAAGAAGTCGAGCGGCGCGAGGTAGGTCTGGGCGAACGCAGACAGTGCAGGCGTGAGGTCGTCGCTGGTGGCGGCGGGGCGGAGGAGCGCGTAGGTGTGGTAGTCGCTGCTGCCCCAGCGGTCCCGTTCGACGGTCCGGGTGTAGTACGCCGAGGTCGTCATCGCCAGCAGGAAGTCGAAGGCGAGGTGGCTGTTGCTCGGCGGGTCGGCCACGACGCCCGTGACGGTAAGCCCGGCCTGCTCGTCGTCGAATCGCCCGTCTAGCGTCTGCCCGACGGCGTTGGCCTCGCCGAAGTAGGCGCGCGCCGTCGACGCCGTGAGGACGACCGAGCCGGGCTCGGCGAGCGCCGTCGCCGGATCGCCGTCGAGGAGGTCGAAGCTGAACACGTCGAAGAAGTGGCGCGTGGCGTAGAGGCCATCGCGGTAGCCTCGCGTGTCCGGGTCCGTGCCCAGAAGCACCTCGGCGGCCTGCACCTGCGCCGCGTACTCGACCTCGGGCACGTCGCGCATCAGTGCCTCCGCCATCGGGGCCGGCGTGAGCGCGTACCGGCTCGTCCCCATGAAGTCCGACCCCGGCTCGTCTTTCGCCACGCGGACGATGCGGTCGGCGTGCGCATGGAAGCGGTCGTAGCTCAGCTCGTGCCACACGTAGAGCCCGATCAGGAGCGCGCAGGCGAGCCCTACTGCCAGACCCACAACGTTGAGCAGCGTCGTGCCACGTTGGGCACGCAAACCCCGAAAGGCAACGAGGAGGTAGTTCTTGAGCATGAGGTCAGAGGTCGAAGGTCGCAGGGCGGCTCAGGCCCTTCGACCTGCGACGCCGCAACGCGGCCTATTCGTAGCGCAGGGAGCGCACCGGGTCGGCCGTCGCCGCGCGCACCGCCTGCACACTCACCGCCGCCAAGGCAATGAACAGCGCTCCGCCGCCCGCGACGAGGAACAGCCCCGGCCCGAGGTCGATGCGGTAGGCGAAGTCCGACAGCCACCGCTGCATCACCACGTAGCCGATCGGCGCCGCCACGAAGAACGCCACCACCACGAGTTTCACGAAGTCGAGCGAGAGCAGGCGCACCAGGCCGACGACGTCGGCACCGAGGACCTTGCGGATGCCGATCTCCTTGGTGCGCTGCTCGGCGGCGAAGGCGGCAAGGCCAAACAACCCGAGCGAGGCGATGAGGAGGGCGACGACGGTGAAGAAGCCGAAGGTCTGCCCGAGGCGTCGGTCGGCACGGTAGAGGGCGTCGAACTCGGCGTCGAGGAACTGCACCTCGACGGGGTAGTCGGTGAACGCGGCCACGTGCTGTTCAAGCGCGGCGAGCGTGGCAGGGAAGTCGCCGGGCCGGACGCGCGCGGTGACGTGGCTCACCCAGTAGGGCTCCAGCCGGATCATGATCGGCGCGATGGGGAGGTGCATCGAGTGCTGGTGGAAGTCCTCCACCACGCCGATGATGGTGTAGGGCTCGTCGCTCCTACTGATCCATCGGCCAACGGCCTCCTGGGGCGTCCAGCCCATGTCCTGGACCGCCGTCTCGTTGAGGAGGAGCACGAGGCTCGTGTCGGGGTCGATGGCGCGGTCGAACGTGCGGCCCGCGACGAGGTCGAGCCCGAATACGTCGAGCACGTCGTGGGTGGCAGACATCTGGTAGAAGGTCATGTCCTCCTCCAGGCTCTCCGGGTGGCCCTCCCACGTGTCGAGGCTGGTGCTCGAGCTGATGTTCGTCGGGAGCTGGCCCACGGAGGCGGTGGTGATCACCGACGCCTCGGACGTCCACCGCTCCTCAATCGCGGCGACGTGCTCGCGGAGGTCCCAGTCCGCCAGCCGCATCGTGACGACGTTCTCGCGCTCATAGCCCGGGTCGCTCGTCGACACGAACTGCAGTTGCTGGAACACCACGAGGCTGCCCACCACGAGAACGATCGAGGCGGCGTACTGCCCGACGACGAGCACACGCTGGAGCAGCGGGCGCGAGCGGCTGCCGCGGAGCGTGCCTTTGAGTACCTGCATCGGCTCCAGCCGCGCCATGAAGAGCGCCGGATAGCTGCCCGCCACCACGCCGACAGCCCCTACGAGCAGCGCGAGGCCCGGCACCAGCCAGCCGCTCGTGTACGGGATCGAGAGGGGGCGCTCAACGAGCTCGCCAAACATCGGCAGCAGCGCGTGCACCAAGACGAGCGCCAGCACGAGCGCCAGCGCCGCCATCAGCACCGACTCGCCGAGGAACTGCGCCACGATCTGCCCCCGCTTGCCGCCGATCGCCTTGCGCACGCCGACCTCCTGGGCACGCTTGATCGAGCGGGCGACGGCGAGGTTCGTATAGTTGACGCACGCCAAGAGCAGGAT
>JBCCLD010000500.1:0-2445 GCA_039027055.1 Bacteroidota bacterium | reverse complement strand
GGTGTCGTCGGCGGGGTTGTCGGGCGTATCGGCGAGGTGCCAGGCCTCGAACGGAACGCTGAGGATTGCGCCGTCGGCAGAGGCGGGGGTGTAGTAGACGGCGAGGCAAGCCCCAGGCTCGGCGCAGGCCGCGGTGAAGCGAAGCTCGATCTCGTCTTCGCCCACGATCTGCTGGTTGCGCGCTACGTTGACGAGTTGCCCATTGAAGCCCCCCGACGAGACATAGTAGTCGCCAGCCGCGTCCGTGTCGTGCCAGACGGTGTTGCCGCCGAGACCATCGGCGCAGCCCAGGTCGTCGGGTGTGGCCGCGCACGGGTCGCCGCCGGAGGCACTCGCGACCTCGACGATGCCCTGGCCGTTGTCGCCCGCGATGCCGGGAACGAAGCGGTAGAGCGAGAAGGAGCGCGTCTCGGAGCGTTTGCCGGCCGTTCGGGTGCCGTCGGGGAGGCGCCCGTCGGGCTCGACCGACCAGCGGTAGGTGAACGTCGTGTTGTCCGGGACGATCTCGTCGAAGACGAGTTCGGCCTCGGTGGTGTACGTAGTACGTTTTACCACCTCGCTCCCCTGGTCGATCTCGATGGTGAGCTGGTAGCCCTCGGCTCCGGGCACCGGCGTCCAGCGTAGCGTGGGCAGGCTCTCGTCCTCATCGAGGCGGAAGAGCGCGCCGTCAGCCGGGGTAAGCAGCGTCGGTGCCTCCAGCGTGAGCGGACGCGGGGCGGGTGCGAAGAGCGAACCGTCGTTGAAGGCGGCCTGGATGCGATCGCTCGCCAGCTTCACCGCCTGGACCGAGCCCGTAGGGTTGCCGACGGGGCCGTAGTTCTGGGTGCCGAAGGCGAAGGGCAGCGCAAACGTCACGTCGCGCGACGCTCCAGCGGCGAGGTCGAACGCGACGGTGGAGAAGGTCAAGCGGCGAAGCTTAGAGTTAAAAGAGTATTCACAGTCGGGGTCGAAGCAGGGCATGCTCCAGTAGGTGCCAGGCTCGCTTGGATAGATGAAGGGCGTCGGGGTCGTGCCTCCGTATCCGGTATCGCCGTAGGTAAGCGGGGACCCGTCTCTCCAGCGGCTTGTCTGGTAGTAGCGGTGTTCCTCTGGAGATTGCGGGTCGCATCTATCGTCACAGCCTCCGTTGTAGTCGGTTGTTGCGGAGCCTGCCTGCACATCCAGGAAACGCATCCCCATCGCTGGTGTGGGTGAGCCGTGTCCGTTGGGGTCTTCGTTGAAGGCGTTGTAGATGTAGACGAGGTTGCGCGCTGAGTCGCTTCCAGAGAGGTCATCGCCCCAGTAGAACCCTAGATTCCCGTCCATGAAGAAGGAAACGATCGCGTCATTGATCGCGGTCGGATTGCGGTTGACCACGCGGTAGCGATAGAACGTGGCTTGGTCGAACGTGGGGTCGTCGCTCGCGATGGCCCACGCCGTGACCTGGACCTCGATGCTCAAGGGCTCACTCTGAGATGGAGAGCGTTCCAGGCCGACGTCGTTCATGACCCAGAAGGCGGTCTGCGTGCCGAAGAGGCGGGGCCGGTCGCCCGCCGCGAGGTCGTAGTTGTCCGGATTGCCGTCGCCGTCGATGACCTCAGCGCCGAGATTGGCAGGCCAGTCGCGCAGGTTGTCCGAGGCGATGCCAGTGGCGTCGTAGCGTTGGAGGTCCTGGTCGGTGACGGTCCAGATGCGGTCGAAGGCGGCGCAGTCGGCGGGGGCGTTGCCCGCCCCATCGAGGGGGCCGGGGGTGAATTGGAAGGGGCCGTATCGATTCGCGGAGACTCGGAGATCGGTGCCCACGAGCCCGCTCATTTGAAAGCCAAACACATAAAAAGCATTCACGCCACTCCCCTTTGGAACATGGTAGGCAGGGTCGTTAAAGTCTCGCCAGAAGAGGCTGCCCATGTTGTAGAGCTTGGCGCGCACATCGCCGACCACGAGCTCCGCCTCGGCGACGCCGACCTGGCAGTCGGTGGTTACCGCAGTCGGCGTCACGGCCGGCGTCGAGGGCTGCTTGGCCTGTCCGTAGAGGGGGCCAACGCAGACAGCTAGGAGGAGGAAGTGCCGGAAGGACATCACGGTGGAGGTGTGTGGGGTGAAGGCGGTCTGGCGATGCTGAGGGCTCAGCGGAGCACGGTGAAGCGGCGTGTCTGCTGGCCCGCCTCTGTCGCGAGCACGGCTACGTAGATGCCACTCGCCAGTCGTCGCGTGTCGAGCGTCGCCACGTGCGTACCGGCCGCCTGCGCCGCATCGGTCACCAAGGCCACGCGCCGACCGAGCACGTCGTAGACGGCCAGCGTCGCACGGCCCGTCTCGGGGAGGGTGTACGCCAGCGTAGCCGTGCCGCGCACGGGGTTCGGGTAGGCGTCGAGCGTGAGCGCCTGCGGCTGCGGTGTCTCTTCTTCGTCCGCGACGGCCTGGCGCTTGATGGTCACGAAGCGCACGACGGTACCCACGTCTGGG
>JBCCLD010000499.1:0-2485 GCA_039027055.1 Bacteroidota bacterium | reverse complement strand
GGGGACTACGGGGGCTATGAGATCCTGGAGGTGGCGCGCGACCGCGCGGGTCGGCTGATCTTGGCTACGGACGGCGGGGTGTGGCGCTCGGAGGAAGGCGTAGTAGCGGTGGCGAGCGAGGCAGAAGCGCCGGGAAAGCCCGCTGAGGCGTTCGTGCTAGGCGTTCCGTATCCGAACCCGACGGCGACTAGCGTGGCGGTGCCGCTGGCGCTACCCGAGACCGCTGAGGTGCGCGTGGCTGTGGTGGACCTGCTCGGGCGCGAGGTGGCGGTGCTGGCCGAGGGTAGGCGCGCGGCGGGCACGCACGCGCTCGCGTTCGAGACGGGTGGGCTTGCGCCGGGCGTCTACGTGGTGCAGGCGGTCGTGGCGACGGCCGGCGGGACGCAGCCGTTCCAGGAGACGTTCACGGTCGTCCGGTAGCCGCCATGAGCATTTCGGTAGCGAGCGTGAGAGCCCTCGCAGCAGCCTGCGTGTGTGTCGCGGCGCTCCTTGTGATGGGGGGAGCGCTGCCGGTGCAGGCGCAGGGCGAGGAGCCGGTCGTCGGGGAGGTCGTCAGCGACTCTTTGCAGGTGCGGCCTTTCTCCATCGCCGGTGACTCTACGATCTACCTCACGGGCACCGATGGAGCCTGGGTATGGCGGCGTAGAGACAAGTCGTTCACGAAGATCAGTCGTCGAGGCTCATATGTGGGAATTATGATGGTCTCGACGGGTCGGCACGGCGACCGAGGCGCGCGTGATGGTGTACGACGTGCTCGGGCGCACAGTAGCGCGCCTGCACGACGGCGCGGCCTCGGAGCGGCTCAGGCTCACGCTCGACACGACGGCGTTGCCTGCAGGCGTCTACGTGGTGCGCGCCGAAACCGACAGCACCGTGCTCACACGTTGTCTTACCGTCGCGCGGCGACACGTTGACCCTTGGCAACACCCACTCAGAATTGTCATGCTGAACTTGATTCAGCATCTCAGCCATGCCACGAAACGCTCGAGTCGTCAGAGATCCCGGATCAAGTCCGGGATGACAAGAGTCTGCCTATCTGAGCACACGTGGTAGACGAACGGGTGTCTAGCTACACGGCCACCGGGAAGCGGATTGCGGGGTGCGGGTCGTAGCCGGAGAGCGTCGCGTCCTCGAAGGTGAGGTCGTCCAGCGGCGTGTTCGCGAGGGCCAGCGTCGGCATCGCGCGCGGTGAGCGAGTCAGTTGCTCGTGCAGTCCGTCGAGGTGGTCCACGTAGATGTGCGCGTCGATGAGCGTGTGCGCGAAGCGGCCTGGCTCCATGCCGACCTCCTGGGCGAGCGCCTGCGTGAGGAGCGCGTAGCAGGCGAGGTTGAACGGCACGCCCACGGCGATGTCGGCCGAGCGCTGCGTGAGGTGGCAGTGCAGCAGGTCCGGCCCCTGGCTACGCGGCTCCACGTTGAAGCAGAACGTGTAGTGGCACGGCGGGAGCTTGCTCACGGCCGCGTTGGCGGGGTGCCATGCGCTCACCACCAGGCGGCGGCTCATCGGGTTGCGGCGCAGCTCGTCGCGCACGTAGCCAATCTGGTCAAACGACAGCGAGCCATCGGTCTCCTGCCGGACGTTCGGGTGGTCCGGCCCGGCGAACACCTCACTGCCGAGCCAGCCGCCCTCGGCGGGGATCGGGAAGCGCCGCCAGAAGCGCCCGTAGGCCGTCTCCAGGTTGCCGTCGGCGTCGGCCCAGGCGTCCCAGATCTTCGTGTGCTGGCGCAACTCGCGGATGTGGTCGGCGCCGGAGAGGTACCACAGCACCTCGCGCCACATCGAGGCGAAGTAGACCTTCTTGGTCGTCAGGAGCGGGTAGCCCGCCTGGAGGTCGACGCTGTAGAAGGCCGCGAAGCTGGAGAGCGTGTCCGTGCCCGTGCGGTTGGTCTTGCGCACGCCCGTGGCGAGGACGTGCCGGACGAGGTCGAGGTAGGCGTCGTCGGCGTGGTCGTAGACATGGCCGAGACGAGGAGGAGCGGCGAGGTGCATGGCGGTGGGGCAGGGGCGACAGTCTCGAAACTTACACGGAGCCTGGGCCGAACCTGCGCGTAGGTTTTCCACGCCCTATCCACGTCTCCACCTCCCCACTTCGATGGACCCTGGCCTTCACGTCAAGCAGGCGATCAACCACCTCACCAAGGTCATCAACTACGCCCCCTACGTCGAGGAGGACGGCGCGGCGCTCGTGGCGCTCACGCCCGAGGACTGGCAGGTCGTCGCCGACGCGATGTTCTACATGGACACGCCCGCCGAGGTCTTCCCCGACGACATCCAGGCGTACCGCCTCTCGGACGACCAGCGGACGATCCTCCTCGACCTGGAAGACGGCACCGCCGTCACCATCGAACGGGCCTAGCCGCGACCGGGCCTAGCCGAGAACGGGCGCGCCGCGGAATCCCCGATGCCGGGGATGGCCGCCCAGACACATGTGTGGCTATCGTGAGCACCGACCGGCTCAGCCTCGTGCTGGGCCCCGCGTGTTCC
>JBCCLD010000498.1:0-2500 GCA_039027055.1 Bacteroidota bacterium | reverse complement strand
CTCCGGCTTCGGCGGCTGGATGCTCGACGAGAGCGGCACGCCCACGCTCGACACGCCGGAGATGGTCAACGCCATCCAGTTCGTCCTCGACCTGCGCGACGAGCACCAGGTGATCCCGCGCGAGAGCGACTACAACATTGCCGAGACGCTCTTCAAGGAGGGCCGCGCCGCCGCGGTCATCAACGGCCCCTGGGCGTGGGGCGGCTACGCCGAGGCGGGCGTCGACTTCGGCATGGCGCGCATCCCGTACAACACCGAGACCGGCATCTGGCCCGCGCCCATCGTCTCCGCGCGCGGCTACTCCGTGAATGCCGCCGTCACCGACGAGAAGCTGCCCTACGTCCTCGACGTGCTCGACTACCTGACGGGCGAGGAGGTGCAGCGCCAGATGGTGCACGACCTCTTCGCCATCCCCACGCTCAAGACCGTCCGCCGCGACACGGTGCTGATGCAGAGCAGCGAGTTCGTGCAGCAGTCGCTCAGCCAGGCCGAAGTCTCCAAGTCGATGCCGACCGAGCCGCAGCTCCGGCAGATTTGGGACGGCATGCGCGGGCCGTACCAACTCGTGATGAACGGCAACGTCTCCGCCGAGGAGGGTGCGCGCCTGATGCAGAAGCAAGCCGAAGAGCTGATCGCCGACACGTTTGATTCATGAGGAGGGCTACCCAGGTCAGAACTGAAAGCTCTCCCCCTGGACAGGGGGAGTCCGCGAAGCGGGCGGGGGTAGCCCTTCTGATCACGAGGCTGCTTCCCGCTGAGGCGTTCGACCACCCCCAGCCCCTCCCCCGCTTTCGCGAGGGCAAGACTCTGTCCAGGAGGGGAGACTCTCTCATGCCAGCCTGATTCGTCAAAGCTCCCCTCGCAGCTAGAGTCATATACCCTCGCTCCCATGATCGAAGCGCCAGCAGAAGGACTCGCCCGTACGCAGGAGGAAGAGGCGCGCGACGCCGCCATCGCCGCGCTCGCCGCGAGCGAGTCGGACGGGGCGCGACTAGCCCGGAGCGCGAAGCCGCCGCGCATGAGCGAGGAGACGCGATTCAAGTGGTTCCTCGCCTTCCTGCTCGGCCCGACGGCGCTCATTGTTCTAACCGTTGTCGCCTACCCGTTCCTCTACAACGTGGCGATCTCGTTCTCGAACATGAACATCTATCACCTGCGTGATTGGGAGTTCATCGGGCTGAAACAATACGCCTCTGTGCTCGCCGACGGGCGCGTGTGGAGCATCCTTCTCAAGACCATCATCTGGACGTTCTCGGGCGTGTTCTTCCACGTGGCGTTGGGCGTTTTCCTCGCGGTGATCTTGCACGAGAAGTTTATCCGCGGCAAGAGCGCGTGGCGCATCCTGCTCATCCTACCGTGGGCGGTCCCGCAGTACATCACCGCGCTGACGTGGCGCGGCATGTTCAACTACGAGTACGGCGCGATCAACCTCATCATCACGAAGTACATGAACCTCCCGGCCGTCGAGTGGCTGACGAGCCCGACGGAGGCGTTCCTGGCGGTGATCCTGACCAACGTGTGGCTTGGCTTCCCGTTCATGATGGTGATCGCGCTCGGCGGGCTGCAGTCGATCCCGGCGGCGCTCTACGAGGCGGCGGACGTGGACGGCGCCTCGGCGTGGGACAAGTTCTGGAACATCACCGCGCCGCTCCTCAAGCCGGTCATGGTGCCTGCGATCACGCTCGGCATCGTGTGGACGTTCAACAACGTGAACGTGGTCTGGCTCGTCTCGAACGGCGGCGAGCCGAACGACCAGACGCACATCCTCGTGTCCTACGTCTACGAGGCGGCGTTCTACATGTACCGCTTCGGCTGGGCCGCCGCGCTCTCGATGGTCATCTTCGCGATCCTGTTCACGTTCACGCAGGTCTTCCTCAACCGCACGAACGCGACCGAGTCGGTCTATTAGTGGTTGGTCCTTCGTCCTTTGTCCTTCGTTGGCGATAGCTCCACCCTCTTGTCACCCCGAGCGCACGTAGCGAGCCGACAGATCTCTGCGCCCGCAAACGCGCAGGGCAGTAGTGGAGTGTCTGCACTCGCTCCTGTGTGGGCTGAAGGTTCGGACGCTGCTGGATGGCGCTTCGGGAGTTCCCCTCCTGGACAGAGTCTTGCCCTCGCGAAAGCGGGGGAGGGGACAGGGGTGGTCGACGGTGTGCCTGTGACACTGCTTTCGATCTTTTTCTTCCTGCTGCTCGCCCTCACCGGTTGCCGCGACGCGGCGTCGCCCGCCGATGCGCTCTTGGACGTCGGTCCCGCGCTGCTGGCCGACCTCACGGTGCCGGTACCTGCGCTGGACAACGCCTCCGCAGACACGCTCGCCGTCCGCAGCACCGTCCAGAGCGACACGCGTGGGGGCTTCTTCTACGACGCGCTCAACGGCCCGCCGACCGATGCCGCGATGGGCTGGACCGTCGGCGGCTTTCGCGTCCTCGACGGGTGGCGCTGGGAGGCCGACACCATCGCGCTGGGCCCCGATCGTCGGCAGGGTGGTGCAGCGCGG
>JBCCLD010000497.1:0-2531 GCA_039027055.1 Bacteroidota bacterium | reverse complement strand
TATCTACTAAAGCCTATCAACTTTCCCAGGTTCTTAAAGGCTGTTCAGAAAGCAAAAAATCAGCACGAGGCAACTCCTTCGAGGTGGACCACAACTCCCCCATTTCGAGGAAGAGCAGGAGGAGGGGCTGCAGCAAACAGGGGGGTTCGATCCATAGTGGAGAATCCCAGGCAGTCAAGGGCTCGAGCGGATGGAGAGTCGGTCGAGCGCGAGTTTGTAGAGAGGGTGTGATAGACTCCTGGTGAGGAAATCCGCGAGTTGGTCATGAGTGCGGACTTCTCGAACGGTGAGCTGCTTGGCGTCGACCGCGGGTATGATGAAGGATACGGCAACGCGGACATGACGGGGACGGCCAGCAACGACGCGGCGGCGAAGGGCGGCAACGGCAGCCAGATTGTCTTCCCAAGTAACAGTTGGTGGGGTAGGAATGCCGGTGTTCTTGAGGAGGTCGATGGTAGCGCGTAGAGGAAGAATGCGTCGGGTCGCCAAACAAAGGGCCGCGATTTCGCCTTCGGTCGTGGAGAGGGCCGTGGCGGTTTGGCGAGCGGAAACAGCGATGAGGACAGTGTCGAGTATGCGAATGAGTATGCCCGAGCGGGATTTGGCACAGCCGGTGGTGCCAGGGTGCAGCTCCGTCGCGAACGAGCAGTCGGCGTAGGCGTCTTGGAGTGCAAACGGTAGGAACGGCTTGCGACGATACACGCGCGGACGGCGAGGGTGTTTCTTGAGATACCGGAAGACGCGGGCGAGATTACGGTCGTGCTTGGGCGTCCATGCGGTGACGGCAGTAGCGAGGATCGAGACCGCGTGGACTATGTCCTCGCGCGTGTTGCGAAGGAAGCCGAGTTCGCCGATGGCGACACGCGGGTTGTCGAACGGGGGTGTCTGGCGCTCGCGTTGCGGCAAAGGGTCCTCGGGGCCCGCCGAGAACCCGGGCTCGAGTGGCGTAGACGCGGTAGGTGTCGACGGCGTAAGGTACTTGGCGAGAAGGGCTTGGACGTAGGCATTTTGGTCAAGTGAGTAGCCGTCGACGAGGCGCGTGTACTGAATGTTGCAAACGTCGGAGGCGGGGTGTGCGCCCTTGGTGCGATATTGCGCCGCGATGGCGGCCATGATCTCTTTGGCGTGCGCTTCGTCGGACGCGATGGTGATGTCGTCGACGACCAGGCAGAGCGTGGCCGTAGCAGCTGGGGCCGGCCTTGGCATCACGAACATCATGGCGTCCATGGGAGTGGAACGGAAGCCGAGCTCGAGGATGGTAGGTACGAAGCCCTCGTGGGCGATGCGGCCAGCGTCGGGGTGCCCCCACAGGTTGCCCTCGACGATCATGACGTGACTGTGAGGATTGAACGGTGGGGTGCCCTGGAACAAGTGCTCGTAGTAGTGCATGATGCCGGGAGGGAAGCGCGCCGCGTACGGGGCCTCGTTCGGCTGCAGCAGGTAGAAATCGTCGATGTCATCTTGGTAGATCACCAGGCCGTACTGTGCCGCGTGCGCTGCCTGGAGGTGAAGGCTGTCGTAGCTGGCGGTCGGTGACGACGAGCGTACGTGCGTGGTCGACGCTTCGTACGGTTCGGTCGACGGAGCCATGGCCCGTTCCTTGTTGATGACCGAGCCGACAACGTAAATGCGCACCTTGGGGACCCCATTGCGCTTGACCGTCAGCGTGGTTCCAAGGCGGTAGAAGGGCGTGTTGTCGGGTACGTCGCCGATGGCCACCGGCCGCATGGTGCGATGGTGCGCGAACGCCTGCATTTGACGGTGGGTTGCTTCATACCAGAGGTCGGCGTCGGGCCCTGTCAGGGCAGCTTTGAGGGTCTTCGGCGCGAGTGGGTGGTCGGGTGGCACACCAGGATCAGGGGCGGGTGGGTCGTGGTCCCGGGCGAGGTACTCGGCGTCGGTCTGCACTACAGGGCGGGGTTGGGCGGCGTGGGTGTCCGCGGGTTGGTCGCTGTGTGTGGCGTGGTCGGTCACGGCAGGCACGGGCGTTACGACGGCGGCGGCTACGTCGATGTGTACGTCGGGCGTGGTCGCGGCGAAGGTGGCGTTGGGCGTGGCGAGGTTGTTCTCGGCAGGCTCGTGCGTCTCGGCTACGGCGTGCACGTCGAGTTGGGCGTCGGGCGTGGGCGTAGCGGAGTTGGTGTTGTGAGTGCCGTGGTAGGACGCGGCAGGCACGCGCACCTCGACCGGCGCGTCGCGGTTGTCATCGGGCGGGGTCGGGTTGAGGTCGGCGCTGTGTGTGGCGTGGTCGGTCACGACAGACACTGGCGCTCCGGCCGGCGCGCCGTGCGTGGCAGCGGGCCCGGACGTGAAGGCGGCCTCGGTTGGGCCATCAAAGTTCTCTACGAACACTTCAAAATCCGCCCGGTTGACCTCCTTCTTGATGTAGATGATACCGTTAGAATTGGCCATCTCTGTCAAATCACGGATGAATTCCGGCAGGTCATGCGCTTCGTAGTGCCGAAGGAGCTTGTCCGTCTCCTTGAGAACATGACTATCCAGGTCAATATCGAGTCGCTCGGCACTGCCAT
>JBCCLD010000496.1:0-2556 GCA_039027055.1 Bacteroidota bacterium | reverse complement strand
CCGCGTTCGCGAGGGCAGGCTCTGTCCAGGAGGGGAACTACCTTAGCGGCTTCCGTACATGGCTTCGATATCGCAAAAGACCGGTTGTCTATGCATTAGGCCTGCACTCACGGCTGTGAAGGACTGCGTGATGGGGGAGAGAAACTCCAACTGCGTGCCCGGTCCGTAGAAGAAGACAACTAGGAGTCGCATGGGAGGGTAGGCGTTCGGTTAGAGGGGAAAGCCTAACCTAACACCGACGCAGTCCGAGGGCACGAACATCGATCCGTGCCTGCGCGCAGTCGTTACGGTAGCCGCGCCCGCAGGGTGACCCCAGCGAACTGGCTCTCGGAGCGGGCTCCAGCGAAGTAGGTCGCCGTCGAGAAGCGCACGTCGAAGCGCTCGGCGAGGGCGGCGAGGCGCTCATTGCCGGTCGAGAGTGCGTAGACGCGGAGGGCTCCACCGAGGCGCACCTCGAAACCGCTCGTGCGGCGCGCGTCGTAGCCGAAGCCGTCGAAGCCGCCATAGTGAAGGCCGAACGTCTCGAAGAAGGTCAGGCGGAGCCCGCGCCGAGCGGTGGTCGTGGCGTTGCCCTGTCCCAAGAGGGCATTCTCCAGCACGTTGAGGTCGCCGAGGAGGCGTTCGTAGGAGACGCTACCGTCGTCCTGGATGCGTGTGAGCTGGTGCTCGGCCTGGATGGAGACCGTGGCTTCGATGAAGCGGAGGTAGGACTCGTAGCGCACGCGGTGGTCGAGGGCGAACGTGGCGGCGTAGCCGAGGCGCGCCATACGCGGTAGCGGCAGCCCACCCGCCTCCGCGCTGATGTGAACCTGCGTGTAGCCGAGCGCGAGGTCGAAGCTCGGGCGGAAGTCAGCCTGCTGGGCCACGCCGAGGAGCGTCAGCACCGGCGCGTCGATCCGCGCACCGAGGTCGAGCGTCGTGCCCGTGATCTCACGCGTGAGCACCTCGCCATCGATGTCTGTGCCCGCCGCTTCTTCGGACGACACGAAGCGAACGGTGGCCCCGAGCTGTACCTGCACGGGCAGGTCGAAGCCGAGGCCAAGGCCGAGCGCCGTATAGCGGTCTTGCGGCGCGAACGTGGCCGTCTCGGTCACCGGCAGCGGGCCGAAGTCGAGCGTCGTGCGCGCAATGCCGAGGCCCAGCGTGGCGGGTAGGCCGATCCCGCGTAGGCTCAGGCCGCCCGCCACGGCGCTGCTGCTCGCGTCCAGTCCGAGGCCAAGCCAGTCCACGTCGCTCGGATAGAGCGCCAGTGCCACTTCGCCGTCAAGGGTGCCGAGGTGCGCGGGATTGTAGAGAAACCCGTGCGGGTCTCCGAACGCCTCGGCCACGCCTGTGCCGCCCAGCGCGTTGAGCGCTGGGGCCGTCGGGAGGTCGAGGAACGTCAGCGTGACCGGGTCCTGGACGGACTGGGCGGTCGCGCGGTCGGCGACGAACATCGCGGAGACAGCGAGCAGCGCCGCAGCCACAAGGGTGCGCGCCAAGGGTGTGCGGATCATTTGGGAGAGCGGCAGCGATACGAGAGCGTTCCAGCCTGCTTGATAGAACGATGCCCCGGCTCTGGCCCCCAAGTCATGCGGCGCATTCGTCACCCCAATGTACCCGTTGGCCCCACTGAACCAGCGTGCCTGATCGTTCCCTTCGCGTCGCCTTGGTGGGCCCAGCCCCGCCGTATCGAGGCGGGATCGCCCATTTCCTTGTTTCGACCGCCCGGCGGCTGCGCGCCCGCGGACACGCGGTCGAGGTGGTCACGTTCACGCGGCAGTATCCGGCGCTTCTTTTCCCGGGCAAGACGCAGTACGCCGAGGGAGCCTCCAGGGACGACGAGCCGCAGGCCACGCGCCTGCTCGACAGCGTCGGGCCGCGGTCGTGGTGGCGAACGGCGCGGCACCTGCGGGCCTGGCAGCCAGACGTGGTCGTGTTCATGCAGTGGATGCCGTTCTTCGCGCCCGCGTTCGGGACCATCGCGCGGCAGGTGCGCAGGGGTGGCGCGCGCGTGCTGGCCGTCGTCCACAACGCGCTCCCACACGAGCCGCGCGTGGGCGACCACGCGCTGATGCGCTACCTCCTGAAGGCGACCGACGGCCTCGTTGTCCTGTCCGACAGCGTCCGCGTCGACCTCGCGCGGCTGGGCGTGGTCGAGGCGCAGACGCCGGTGCGCCAGGTGAGGCACCCCGTCTACGACCACTTCGGCGATCCGCTCCCCCAAGCCGAGGCGCGCCGGCGACTGGGATTGCCCGACGGGGCACCGGTGCTGCTCTTCTTCGGCTTCGTGCGGGCCTACAAGGGCCTCGACGTGCTCCTCGAAGCGATGCCGCGCGTGCTGGAGCACGTGCCCGAGGCTCGGCTCGTCGTCGCGGGCGAGTTCTACGAGGCCGAGGCCGCCTATCGCGAGCGCGCCGCGCCTTCGGGCGATGCCGTGCGCTTCGACGCCGACTACATCCCCGACGCCGAGGTTGCCGCGTACTTCTCCGCCGCCGACCTGGTCGTGCAGCCCTACCGCTCGGCCACGCAGAGCGGCGTCGCGCAGATCGCCTTCCACTTCGCGCGGCCCGTCGT
>JBCCLD010000495.1:0-2617 GCA_039027055.1 Bacteroidota bacterium | reverse complement strand
TCCAGGAATGCTGCCCGCGCTGCCACAGGCCGATCCAGAGCCTGCTCAAACAGCGCGTCGATCTGATGCCAGCGGGAGGTCATGGGGACGGTGAGGATGGGAGAAGCTGGGGGCGCATCGTTATCGAAAACAGGGAGGGCATCGTATCACGCCTTCACCGCATCCCGCGATGCTTGTCATCCCGGACTCGATCCAGGATCTCTGACGACTCGTGCGTTTCGTTGCATCGCCGAGATGCTGAATCAAGTTCAGCATGACAAGATCGAAAGTGTACAGCCGGATCTAGTGTGACAGAATGCTGTCACTATGGTGCTCTACCTTGGGTTCGTATCCACCCCATCTTGTGGACCGACCCTTGACGACACCCATGATGACGCCTGTTTCTCTTGCTCAGAAGCCCGTTGTGCCCGCCCCGCTTGGGCCTTCCAACGACGAACTGGCCGCCGTGCTCGGCGCGATGGCCGAACTCCTCGTGCGCATCGAGGAGCCCAACCCCTACCGCGTGCGTGCCTACCTGAAGGCCGCCGAGTCGCTCCGCGCTGAGGACGAGCCGGTTGTCGTGCGCTACGCCGCGGGCGGCGCCAAGGCGCTCGAAGCGCTCGACGGCGTGGGGCTCAACCTCGCCGCCCACCTCGCCGACTACATCGAGACGGGCCGCATCCGGCTCTACGACCGCCTGATGGAGGTCGCCGACCCCGAGGCGCTCTTCCGCAGCGTGCCCGGCATCGTCCCCGACCTTGCGCGGCGGCTCGTCGACGCCCTGGGCCTGTCGTCGCTTGCCGCGCTCGAACGCGCGCTCCTCGACGGCCGCGTCGAAGCGCTCGACGGCATCGGGCCACGGACGGTGGAGGGGTTGCGGCTCCAACTCAACACGATCCTGCACCGCGCTCAGCGGCTGCGTGCTCGCCGTGTTCGCCGGCAGATGCTCACCCAACGCGTTATGCGCTGGCGCGCCGCCCAGCGGGGTCCCGTACCCAGTGACCCGACGCCCATCGACCCGGCACCGACCCCCACCGCTCAACCTGAGGGCGACGGGCACACGCTCCGCATCGTCGAACGCCCTGTGCTGCGCCGCGTGGCATAGGTGCGGTCTTGATCGACGCACGGGGTCTGGGCGGCGGTAGATTGCCGCCATGCACCACGCTGCCCAGACCTGGATCGACACGCTTGGCCTCCTTCCGCACCCGGAGGGGGGCTTCTTCCGCGAGACGTACCGCGCCGCTCATGCGGTCACCGGCGAGCACGGCCACCCGCGCGCGGCATCCACCGCGATCTACTTCCTGCTGCGCGCAGGGGACGTATCCCACCTCCACCGCATCACGGCGGACGAAGGCTGGCACCTCTATGCGGGCGGACCGCTCACCATCCACACGCTGACGGAGGCAGGGACGTACGAAGCCCTGCACCTGGGGCTCGACCTCGCTGCTGGGCAGCGCCCTCAGCACGTCGTGCCCGGCGGCGTCTGGTTCGGAGCGACCGTGGACCAGGGCGCAGCCTACGCGCTGATGGGCTGCACCGTCGCACCCGGCTTTGACTTTGCCGACTTCGAGATGGCCGACCGTGCTGCGATGCTAGAGGCCGTCCCTCAACACCAGGCGCTCGTCGAGCAGTTGACCTGAGCGGGCTTCAGGCGCCTCAGCCGCCTGGACGAACCAGCGTCACGGGCTCGACCTTCAGCGTCGCGGTCTTCGGCATGTCTGCAGGCGCTTCGGAGCCAGGGTAGGGGCCGAGGCCTAGGAACGTGAAGCGGTAGCCGCGATTCTCGACCCAGAGGTGGGTGCCCTCGCGGCTGGTCGGGCGTACGCCGCCTGGGATCTCCATCGTATAGGTGGAGGCCACGTCCTCCGCAACGTAGGTGACGCTTATGAGGGCTTTGCCGGCCTGCACGCATGCGACGTTCTCGGGGCACCGGTTGTCGCTCACCACGCGGTTGAAGACGATCCGGTCCCCGTATTGGTTGAGCGTGAGCGACTCGCCGACCTCAATGTCGAAGGCCGCGCCGGTGTCGGTCGCCGTGTTGGGGGGAGGGACAGTTGGGTCGTCGGCGTCGGAGGCTCCGCGAGTGCCGCCGCAGCCGACGGCTAAGAGCAGAGCGAAGAGCGTGAGGACCGCGAGCGGATGGTGGGAGGCGCGCATGGTCGAGAGCAGGATAAGTCAGGGAGAGCGAACCCAAGCTACGAACGCACCACGAAAGCGAATCCGCGTGCTCGGGCGAGACAGGGGGACCACGCAAAGCCCACGCCAGCGTGCGTGTTCCGAGAACCCAACGTGCGTCGAGGGCTGCCAATCGCCGCAAAAGAGCCGCTAGAGGCGGGTCCGCAGCGAAAATTGATGGAGCCCGCCGACCTCGGACCAGCCCGAGTAGCCATAGTCGAAGCCCACGCGTCGGATGTTGAGACCGAAGCCGAGTCCCACCCCGGCGATGTCGAAGCGTCCTTGCGGGTTGAGCTCGTCGCGGAGGCGGTCG
The DNA here is from genome assembly GCA_039027055.1 of Bacteroidota bacterium. GTDB lineage: Bacteria > Bacteroidota > Rhodothermia > Rhodothermales > Rubricoccaceae > JBCBEX01. Next base: position 150 of record JBCCLD010000495.1, on the reverse strand, counting down.
TTGTAGCCTGCGCGGAGCATGAACGCCGAGCCGAAATACAGCTCGTCGCCGACGGTCAGGTGGTTGAGCACCCGGTTGGCGGCGTTGCCCGTGCCCTCGGTGAGGTCGGCGAGGTCGTAGCCCGTGACCGTGAGTTGGAGCGGAACGTTG
>JBCCLD010000494.1:0-2617 GCA_039027055.1 Bacteroidota bacterium | reverse complement strand
GGGGGAGCGTCGGTGTTGGCGCTCCAGGCGGGCAAGTTGATCCGGCGTCTCTGCGATGAGCGTGTCGTAGCGGAGATACATGAGGGAGAGGCGTTGGTGCGCGCTCAGTATACTGACACCCTCGTGCCGAATCCGTATTACGCAGGTCCGTCGATCCGTAACAGAAGGATCGCACTCCGGTAATCATCCCCTTACACGCGCGTGCCAGATTTGGGAGTCGACCGTCTGTATCTCCCACCACCCACTGGATGCGCTACCGCACCCTCTGGATCTCGGACCTGCACCTCGGCACCCGCGGCAGCCAGGCCGAACTCCTCCTCGACTTCCTGCGCCACAACGAGTCCGACACGCTCTACCTCGTCGGGGACATCGCCGACGGCTGGGCGCTCAAGCGCTCGTTCACCTGGACGCAGCTCCACAACGACGTCGTGCAGAAGATCTTGCGGCGCGTCCGCAAGGGCACCCGCGCGATCTACATCCCCGGCAACCACGACGCCTTCGCGCGCGCCTACGTCGGCCTCCAGTTCGGCGGCATCGACGTCATGCGCGACGCCGTCCACACGACCGCCGACGGGCGCCGCCTGCTCGTCCTCCACGGCGACGAGTTCGACGGGGCCGTCCGCTACGCGCCGTGGCTCTCCAAGCTCGGCGCGCGTGCCTACGAGCTCGCGCTCCTGCTCAACACCACCGTCAACCGCGCCCGCAAGACGTTCGGGATGCCCTACTGGTCGCTCGCGGCCTACCTCAAGGGCAAGACGAAGAAAGCCGTGCAGTACATGGGCGACTTCGAGGACGCCGTGGCGGCGCTCGCGAACGAGCGCGGGGTCGACGGTGTCGTGTGTGGACATATCCATAAGGCCGAACTCCGCCCTATTGACGGCGTTCTGTACGCCAATTGCGGGGACTGGGTCGAGTCCTGCACCGCCCTCGCGGAACATGAGGACGGGCAGCTCGAACTCCTGACGCGGCGCACGCCCAAGATGCCGGACGAGGTGCGCGCCCTCCGCAACCGCGCACAACGCCCTGCTCACACCGCCGGAGATGGCCTCGATACCGACGTGCCCGTTCTCGCGGCTTCTGAGACGCCGCCCGCCGAACCGGCGGCGTGAGCACCCCCGCTCACCGCTCCACTCTCCCACACTGCTCTCCCGTGTCTGGCCGGACGACTGTACCCTCTAGGTTCGGTCCCTGGTGCCCGCTCGGCGAGCACCCCTAAGCTTTCTGAGGTCCTGTTTTGACGCATCGTACCTCCTACAACCGCTCGCTCCGCGTGCTCTTCATCGTGCAGGGTGAAGGCCGCGGCCACATGACCCAGGCGCTGGCCGTCCGCCAGATGCTCGCCGCGCACGGCCACGAGGTCGTCCACACGCTCGTGGGGCGCAGCGACCGCCGCGTCGTGCCCACCTTCTTCGAGGAGGGCATGGCGATGCCCATCACCTGCTTCGACAGCCCCAACTTTGTCACCGGCGACGGCGACGCGACCGTGCGGATGCTGCCGACGGTGTGGTATAACCTGAAGCGCCTCGTCCCCTACCGCCGCTCGCTCAAGACCATCGACGAGGTCGTGCGGGCCGAGCAGCCGGACGTGATCGTGAGTTTCTACGAAGGGCTGACCGGGCTCTACACGAAGCTCTACCAACCGGAGGTGCCGATCGTGACGGTCGGGCACCAGTTCCTCTTCCTGCACCCGAGCTATCCGTTTGGCACGGGCAATGCCGCGGCACGGCGCGGCGCGCAGATCTACACCCGCTTCACGTCGATGGGGGCCTCCGCCCGCATTGGTCTCTCGCTCTACCACGCCAACGACCTCCAGGCTGAGGGCATCGCGGTGGTCCCGCCGATCCTGCGCGACGAGGTGTTCGACCTCGTGGAGGCTCACGATCCGGAGGACTTCCTGCTCGTCTACCTCCTCGAAGCGTCGATGGGCAACGACCTGATGGCGTGGAGCGACCGCAACCCGGACGTGAAGCTGCACTGCTTCTGGGATCGCTATGAGAAGCCCGACGAGTGGGCCTACAACGACGCACTGACGTTCCATCACCTCTCCGGCCTCAAATTCCTGGAGAAGATGGCCCGGTGCCGCGGCGTCGTGTGCACGGCCGGCTTCGAGTCCGTGAGCGAGGCCATGCTCCTCGGCAAGCCGCTCTTCATGGTGCCCGTGCGCGGCCACATCGAGCAGCGGTGGAACGCCCTCGACGCCGTCCAGCGCGGCGGCGGCATCACCGCGCCGTCGCTCGACCTCGACCAGTTCATGGACTACCTCCCGACGCACACGACGGACCCGCAGCCGTTCCGCGACTGGGTCGCGCAGGCGGAGGCCCGCGTCATCAGCGTGATCGAGGGCGTGGCCGGGCTCGACCCGCTCGTCCCGGCTGGCGAAGGGGCCGCCGACTGGACGCAGCGCGCCAACCAGGGCCGCGTGGCGACGGCCTAGGTGGACGGTCCCAGGCTCCCGACTGGGCATAGGCCATGGCATAGGTGCTGTCTGGACGAAGGAACCTCTCGTCGCGTGCTGCTTCGAAGGACTCCCTTCTCCGTATGCCTTTCCGCTCAGCCCATCCGCCCATGACCGTGCTCTACTGCTCGCGCGGGGCCCTGCTGGCCCTCGCCCTCCTCC
>JBCCLD010000493.1:0-2663 GCA_039027055.1 Bacteroidota bacterium | reverse complement strand
CGGGATTTACGCGTAGCAGAGGCGCTTCGAAGAGCCGCACTCGTTGTCGCGAAGGTCACGACAATGCATGATAGGCACTTTTTTTCCTACCCTCCGCAGGGCGGTTCTTTTTCACCTCCTCTGCCGATGCTGCTCAGCCCTAATGCCCGGCAAGCCCGAACCGCACCCATCTGAGACGAGGCTCTTGTAATTTTCTTCAAAATGAACACCCTCCTGCAACCCAATCCCCTCAGGTACGGGCTTGCTGCACCGACCCCTACACGCTCCTGCCCCTTCGTGTAGACTCTGCACTACAGGCCCACTACCGCATACGTCCGGAACGCCACCGGCGAAGTGCTTGCGCCCAGACCGCCTCGTACGCCGCACGCCGTTGCAGTTGGAAGGGCTGCCATCCTGGGGGTTGTCCAAAATCGTCTACTTCGACAAACGTGAAGGCCGAGGCGTCCTGACGCAATCCGCTGCCGTAGTACCAGGTGCGCCTCTGCGCCTCGCGCTCCACATACGTGGGGGGACCGAGCAGGATAAACAGCATCCCCCGATCGGTTTTCCACCCTTCTTTTACGGTTGAGAACCGCCGGTTGGCTTCTTCGACCCGCTCGTAATAGAGCCTGAGGACATTCGCCGCCACGCGTCGGTCGCCGAGGAGCGTGCCCCAGAACGCGTCGAAGCGGCGGCGTTGCTCCTCTGGAGTGTCACCGTCGAGGATGTAGGCACGCTCGCGCTCGTAGGCCAGGTAGGCGAGGCTTTCGATCAGGCGTTCCACAGAGTCGACGCGGGGATGACCCGGTGCAAAGACGGCCAAATGGCGCACTGACAGCTCTGCGTCGACTCGCTGGGGTGCTCCCTCCCCTTGGCTGCTTTCCTCGTTGCCACCCTCAGTGTTGTGCCATTGCAGTTGCAGGCGATAGAGGCCAGGTACCAGCGGAGGCACCGAGAACGAAAGCGCTGCCGCACCACCTGTATGGGCCTGCACCATGTCGTGCACCACCGTTGGCTCGCTCATTCGGACGCCCTGGTATACCACAGAACCTCTCGACGGTGCGAGCCAGTGGGGTGGGCGCGCTACCGTTGTGTCGCTGGGCAACTGCTCGATGCGTAAGGCTACTTCCGCAGCCTCTCCCACAACCTCCGCACGCACGTGCAGCGACTCAGGCGACACGGCCATGGACCGCCCCAGGTAGGGGACCCAACGCCCAGCCTGCTTCGACGCGACGACCAGCCGCCCTAGGCGTGGGGCTTGGGGGTCGCTTGGCACCTGAATCCGCATCCGGCGCACGCCTTCACTCTCGGCACTGAGGTCGTCCAGTCGCGCTTCCAGCAGGTAGGTGCCGGGGCCTAGCTGCAGCTCAGTCTCATGCAACACCAGCGGTAGTGCGCGGACGGCCTCGGGCGAGCCAGCTCGCAGGGTGTCCGTCCATACCTGCTCGCGTAGGACGCGGTTGCTTTCCGCGTCCCGGGCCACCACGGCGAGTTGGTAGCGGACGCGTTGCCGCTCCCCGTCCATCCCGTCCGCTTCAGCTACAAGGGTCGCCGGGTCCAGCGACACCATGACGTGCAGGGCTGGGACGTGCAGGGCTGGGACGTGCAGGGCTGGGACGTGCAGGTCTGGGACATGCGGGGCTGAGGCGTCGTCGGAAGCGGGTTGCCCAGCGAATCGCACCCGGGCGTCGAGGTCGAAGGTGGGTTCTTCGGCGTTGTAGACAAGGGTGCGGCCGGCATCGGCTCCATCCAGTTGGTCTGGAGCTGAGCACGCCGCGAGCAGCAGCACGAAGACGCCCAGCCAGGGAAGGCGCCCGCGAGTAGCGGCCAAGCGGCAGCTCATCCGTCCGCATCGACCGCCGCTTCGGCAGCGCGCACGATGGCGGCGAAGGAGGCGGCGTCGAGGCTAGCCCCGCCGATGAGGCCTCCGTCAATGTCGGACTGTCCGAACAGGTCGGCGGCGTTGGCGGGCTTCACGCTGCCCCCGTAGAGCAGCTCGACGTCGGTGCCGGTCTCGCCGAAGCGCTCCGCCATCCAGGCACGGATGGACGCATGCATCGCCTGGGCATCCTCGGGCGAGGCCGTTCGCCCCGTGCCGATGGCCCACACGGGTTCGTAGGCTACCACGACGGCGTCGGAGACAGGCAGGTCGTCGAGGTCGGCGAACGCCCCCGTGAGTTGGCGCAGCACGACCGTCTCGGCGTCGCCAGCCTCGCGCTCGCTGAGCGTCTCCCCGACGCACACGATGGGGACCAGCTCGTGGGCGAGCGCCTGCTTGACTTTGCGTCCCACTCCCTCGTCGGTCTCACCGAAGTACTGCCGGCGCTCCGAGTGGCCTAGGATCACAAACACGCAGCCCACTGAGGTCAGCATCGACGCGGACGACTCGCCGGTGTAGGCCCCCTTCTCTGCCTCATGCATGGTCTGAGCGCCCAGCATCACGTCGGACTCCCCCAGCGCATCGAGGGCGGCCAGCAGCAGCGGGGCAGGTGGGCAGACTGCGACGTCGACGCCGTCCTGCGGCTCGCCGACCGCTTCTGCGACGGCCTGCGCGAGCGTGAGCGCGCCTTCAAGGTCGGTGTGCATCTTCCAGTTTCCGGCTACGAGCATGGTGAGGGTGTGAGGGTGTGAGGGTGTGAGGGTGTGAGGGTGTGAGGGTGTGAGGGTGTGAGGGTGTGAGGGTG
>JBCCLD010000492.1:0-2665 GCA_039027055.1 Bacteroidota bacterium | reverse complement strand
TGGCGTTGAGAGGCCACCTAGGAAGTTCTCCCCCTGGTCAGGGGGAGCCAGAGGGGATTGCCGACCGAAGCTCGATGATCGACCACCCCCAGCCCCTCCTGTCCAGGAGGGGAGCTATCAAAGCCTCTGCGTTTCGCTATACCCGCCAAGCGTGTACACCTCCGGCCGGCGGTCGCCGAAGAGGTGGTTGGTCGCCGTGAGTTGGCGTTCGCGCGAGGCGTGGGGGTCGAACTCGGCCGTGAGCACCGCCGTCTCCTCGCGCCCGGCGCTAGCGATGGGATGGCCTTCCGGTGAGCAGATCACGCTTTGACCGATGAACGTCAGCGTTTCGTCGCCGACGGACTCGGTTCCGATGCGGTTGGCCGTGATCGTGACGACATGGTTTTCGAGCGCACGGATTGGCATGGAGCGCGGGCAGTCCTTGCGCACGAGGTTGGACGAGTGCGCGATCACGTCGGCCCCCTGTAGGGCGAGTGAGCGGGCGGCTTCGGGGAAGTACCAGTCGAAGCAGATCATCACGCCGAGGCGGTAGGGCGTGCCGTCGCGAGTGGTCGCGTCGAAGACGCGGAAGCCGAGGTCGCCGGGGGCTGCCCAGTCCTTCTCCCGGTAGAAGAGATGGACCTTGCGATACGTCTCCGTCGAGCCGTCAGGGCGCACGACGACGGCGGAGTTGTACCGCTCGCCATCGTCGCCCAACTCCGGCAGGCCCGCTACGAACGTCGCGCCCGATGCGGCAGCCCATTGCTGTAGCCGCTGCGTCGTCGGCCCGTCTGGAATTGGTTCGGCTACACTCGCCGCGTCGTCAAGCGAGCGGAAGAAGTAACCCGAGGCAAACAATTCGGGTAGCACGACGAGATCGGCATCGACGCCATCGAGCAGCGCCTCGACGCGGTCGAGGTTGCCCGCCACGTCGAGGTAGGCAGGGTCGAACTGGAGGAGCGCTGCGGTCAAGGTCCGTGGGTCGTGGGTCGTGGGTCGTGGGTCGTGGGTCGTGGGTCGTGGGTCGAAGAAGCAAGCCGCACTGGGAGCGTGAGGCAAGCGAAAAAGCTCGCCGTAGTCGTTCCGCTATTCGCCAGTCCCCAGTCGCTAGTCGCTCTGGATCGCCGTGATGCACACCACGTTCACGATGTCTTCCGCGTCGGCCCCGCGCGAGAGGTCGTTGGCGGGCTTGGCGAGGCCAGCGAGAATCGGTCCGATGGCTTCGGCCCCCGACGTGCGCTGGACGGCCTTGTAGGTGATGTTGCCCGCCGCGAGGTTCGGGAAGACGAACACGTTGGCGTCGCCCTGGAGCGGCGAGGTCGGCGCTTTGCGGGCGGCCACGCTCGGGACATAGGCGCTGTCGAACTGGAACTCGCCGTCGATCGTCCAGTCGGGGCGGCGCTCGCGGGCGAGCTTTACGGCTCCGCGCACGCGGTCCACGTCGGGGTGCTCCGCCGAGCCGATCGTCGAGAACGAGAGGAAGGCGATGCGCGGCGTCTCGCCCGTGAGCTGCTGGTGCGCGCGCCCCGCGTCGAGGCCGATGGAGGCAAGCTGCTCGGACTCAGGCTCCACGTTCACGGCGCAGTCGGCGAACGTGCAGACGCGGCCGTCGGGCATCACCATCAGGAAGAAGCTCGACACGAGCGCCGAGTCTTCGCCGACGCCGATCATACGGATCGCGGCGCGGATCACGTCGGGGCTCGGGTGCGCCGCGCCGGAGACGGAGCCGTCCACGAGGTCGTGCCGGACCATCAGCGCGCCGAACACGAGTTCGTCGGCGACGGCGGCGTGCGCCTCGTCCTCGGTCGCGCCCTTGCGCTTGCGGAGGTCGTAGTACGTCTGCGCGAAGGCCTCCCGGTGCTGCGACGCCGCCGGGTAGATGAACGGCACGTGGTCGGGGATCGTGACGCCCTCCTGCTTGGCGAGCGGCAGCACCACGTCGGGGTTGCCGAGGAGCACCGGCTGCGCGAGCCCCTCGTCTACGATCCACTTCATCGCGTGGAGCGTGCGGGCGTCCTCGCCCTCGGGCAAAACAATACGCTTGTTGAGGGCCTTGGCCTTGGCTTGAATCTGGTCGATCATATCAATCGAAAGACGTGTCGAAAACATGCGTGTTGCGTAATGCGTGTTGGGCAAGAAAGCACGCAATACGTAACACGCAACAGATTGAGGGCAAGGCGCTAGAGGCTAGCTACCACACCCTGGATCGCCTCAAAATCGGGCTGCACGCCGGCGTTGGCGGTGATCTCGGCGTAGCGGATCGTGCCGTCCTGCGCGATCACGAACGCCGAGCGCTTCGAGATGCGGTCGAAGTTCATCGACGTGAAGTCGTTGTCGTACTTCGAGCCGTAGAGCGCCGACACCTCGGCGTTGTGGTCCGTCAGCAGCGGGAACGTCAGGCTGTTCGCCTTCTTGAACTCCTGGAGCACGAACGGCGAGTCGGTCGAGATGCCGAAGACCTGAACGCTCGCGTCGGTGTAGGTCGTGAGGTCGTTGTTGACCGTGTTGAGTTCGGTGGTGCAGACACTCGTGAAGGCACCCGGGAAGAACAGCAGCAGCACGTTGCCGTTGCCGAGCGCTTCGGAGAGGGTGACGGCTTCCATGCCGTCGGAGTAGAGCGTGAAGTCGGGGGCGGCGTCGCCAACAGAAAGAGCCATGGGAGAAGGTGGGGGAACGAGGAGAGGGA
>JBCCLD010000491.1:0-2718 GCA_039027055.1 Bacteroidota bacterium | reverse complement strand
GAGGCACGGCGGCTGCGGCGCTACCTCGACGGCGGCGGCTTCCTCCACATCGACGACAACTACGGCCTCGACACGGCCATCCGCCGCGAGATGCGCAAGGTCTACCCCGAACAGGACTTCGTGGAGGTGCCCTACGACCACCCCGTCTACGCCTCACACTTCGTCTTCCCGGACGGCCTCCCGAAGATCCACGAGCACGACGGCCAGCCCGCTCAAGGGTTCGGGCTGTTCCACGAGGGCCGCCTCGCCGTGTTCTACTCCTACGAGTCCGACCTCGGCGACGGCTGGGAGCCGGGCGACGTGCACCAGAACCCCCCGGAGAAGCGGGAAGCCGCGCTCCGCATGGGCACCAACCTCCTCGTCTACGCGATGACGTTTTGAGGAGCTGACGGCTCTTGTACTATTTCCGAGAAACAACAGTGCAAACTCACCTCGGCGTCATTCCCGCGACCGAGGGAATCCATTCGGTGCATCGTATAGATCCCGGATCCAGTCCCGGATGACAACGGTGAGAGAAATAGGCAAGGCGCAGGGCTTTCTCGCATCTGGTATTGGCTGTCAGCTAGGCCCTCTTCCCAACACCGATAGCTGATAGCCGACGGCTCACAGCCTCTCCCCACCATGCGCACCTTCTTCTTTCTCGTCGTGATCGCGGCGCTGCTGGCGCTCTCGAACCCGACGATGGACGACTTCTCCGACTTCGCAGGCGACACCGTCGCAGCCGAGATCACACGCGACGGCCCCGGCTGGGCGGGTGCGCTCGGCGGCCTTGCGGCGGGGGCGCTCGTGGACCGCGCCACCGAGCGCAACGACTACCTCCTCGCCAGCCGCTACACCCTCGAACTCGGCGACGACCCCGACGAGGCGTGGGTCTTCCTCGGCATCGCCACGCAGTTTGTCGAGTTGCAGCGGCCCGCGTCGCTGCGCGAGGACGAGACAGACGAGTAACGTGGCGGGGTGGGCGTTTGGAAGCCCGCGTTAAACGTGCGGGCTTCCACCACGCGGGCGGAACGATTGGGAGCGATTTTGGATAGTCGTCGCGCCCAGACCGCTGTATCTTGGCGATCTGTCCCGGTATCCCGCACGACGACCCTCCCGCACCCCATGACGTTCGAGCACCTCGCGTCCCAGGACCCCGACCTCTACGCCATCGTTCGCCGCGAAATCGACCGCCAAAATGACGGCCTGGAGCTTATCGCCTCTGAAAACTTCGCCTCGCTGGCCGTCATCGAGGCGATGGGCTCGCCGCTGACGAACAAATACGCCGAGGGCCTACCCGGCAAGCGCTACTACGGCGGCTGCCAGTTTGTGGACCAAGCCGAGGAGCTCGCCCGCAGCCGCGCCAAGACGCTCTTCGGCGCCGACTGGGTGAACGTCCAACCGCACTCCGGCGCGACGGCCAACCACGCGATCTACCTCGCGTTCATGGAGCCGGGTGACACGCTCCTCGGCCTCGACCTCGCGCACGGCGGCCACCTCACGCACGGCAGCCCCGTCAACTTCTCCGGCATCCTCTACGACGCGCACTTCTACGGCGTCGAGAAGGACGGCCCGCTTGCCGGTCGCATCGACCTCGACAAGATCCGCGACCAGGCGCACGCGGTGAAGCCCCGGATGCTCTCCGTCGGCGCGAGCGCCTACAGCCGCGACTTCGACTACGCCGCGCTGCGCGCGATCGCCGACGAGGTCGGCGCACTCCTCTGGGTGGACATGGCCCACACGGCCGGGCTGATCGCAGCCGGCGTGCTCAACGACCCGCTCCCCCACGCCCACGTCGTCTCCACGACCACGCACAAGACGCTGCGCGGCCCCCGCGGCGGCATGATCCTCGTCGGCAACGACGTGGAGGACCCGCGCGGCCGCACCTTCCGCAGCGGCAAGCCGAAGACGATCAGCCAGGTGCTCGACACCGCCGTCTTCCCCGGCGTGCTCGGCGGCCCGCTCATGCACGTCATCGCCGCCAAGGCCGTCGCGTTCGGCGAGGCGCTGCGCCCCGAGTTCGAGGACTACAGCCGCCAAGTCGTTGAGAACGCACAGGCCATGGCGCAGGTGTTTGCCAAGCGCGGCTACGACGTGATCTCGGGCGGCACCGACAACCACCTCATGCTGATCGACCTGCGCTCGCGCGAGTTGACGGGCAAGAAGGCCGAGGCGCTCCTCGGCGAGGCGGAAATCACGGTCAACAAGAACATGATCCCCTACGACCCCGAGAGCCCGTTCGTGACGAGCGGCATCCGCCTCGGGACGCCTGCCATGACCACGCGCGGCTTCGGCGTCGCCGAGTTCGAGCAGGTCGCGGACATGATCGACCGGGTGCTGTCCCGTCCTGAGAGTGAGCAACTCCGCGAGGTCGTCGGCCGCGAGGTGTTTATGCTCTGCCAGAACTTCCCCCTTTATACCATGGAGGCCGTCTAAACGCGACTCCTAAAAAAGTGAGCCCGGGCTCATTTTAGGAAACCTCGACTGGAACAGCGTTTGTAAACTCCACGAACCTCCCCACGTACCCCCTCCCTACCGCCGCTGCGGCCCGATTCCCGACGCTCGTCAGGACCGCCCCGCGCTTTCGGGTCTCACCATGACACGCCCCGAGCCGTGTCGCGCCTCCGCTTCCCATGCCCAACGACTTCAGCAGCACGGTTCCCGAGTCGGCGCTCACCCGCCTAGGGCACCAGCTCTACCAGCGCGCCCTCGTGCGCCGCGATGAGGAAGCCATCACCG
>JBCCLD010000490.1:0-2729 GCA_039027055.1 Bacteroidota bacterium | reverse complement strand
CGTCTCCCCGTCTCCCCGTCTCCCCGTCTCCCCGCATGGATTTCCTCCACCCCGACGCGCTCTGGTGGCTGCTCGCCGTGCCGGTGGCCATGTGGTTGTTCTGGCGGGCAGCGCGAACGAGAGCGGCGGCGCTGCGGGCATTCTTCGGCGTCAAGCCAGACGGAGCCGACCTCGTGATGCCCGGCTTGCCGACACCCGAGGCAACGGCGGCGTGTCGTGCCCGTCGGCAACGGTGGCGAGCGGCCTTGCTCGTCGCGGCGCTCGTGCTGCTGGTAGTGGCACTAGCGGGGCCGCGCTACGGGACGCAACTTCGCGAGGTGCAGGAGGAGTCGCTCGACCTCGTCGTCGCGCTCGATGTCTCCGCGTCGATGCTGGCCGAGGACGTGGCCCCGAGTCGCTTGGAGCGAGCGAAGTACGAGCTGCGCGAACTGCTCGACGGGTTGCGAGGCGCGCGCGTTGGTCTGATCGTCTTCGCAGGCGATGCCTTCATCCAGGCCCCGCTCACGTCCGACTTCGGCGCAATCCGCCTCTTCCTCGACGCAGCCAACCCCGACCTCGTCCCGACGCCCGGTACGGACTATGGGCGGATGCTTCGGCTCGCCCGGCGCGCCTTCGACGTGGCGAGCGAGGACGGATCCGGCACGCCGCGACCGCGTGCGCTGCTCGTGGTGTCGGATGGCGAGCAGCACGAGGGGGGCCTCGCCGACGGCCTCGCCCAGATGGACGCCGCGGGCGTCGAGGTCTACGCGGCGGGCATCGGCGAGACGGAGGGTGCGCCGATCCCGCTCTACCGGCGGGGGCGGCTCGTGGGCTACAAGACCGACCGCGATGGCAACACGGTGCAGACGCAACTCGAAGAGGCGGTGCTGCGCGACCTCGCGGGTAGCGGGGACTATTTTCGCATCGCGCGGGCATCCAGCGAGCTACCGCAGGTAGCCGACCGGCTGGAGCGTGCCGTCGTGGCCGTGGCCGCCGACGAGCGGTTCGAGACTTACGCCGAGCGCTTCCAGATTCCGCTAGCGCTGGCTCTGCTGCTGCTGCTCGCCGAGCGTGCGCTTGCGCTCACGCCGTCAAGACGTGAGCACGAGGTCGCCTGAGCAACGTCGTCGGGACGATGTGTCCCTCGATGGGTGGCCATTCCGGTGTGTGCCAAGGAGTACCCTCTCTGCGTCAGCGATCCCACTTCATCCTTCTCACTTCGAACTTCAGCCTTCCTACTATCCGTCGTCGTCCATGGCGGAGAGCCGGACCTCGGTGCCTTCAGGAACGGCCTCGCCCGCGTCCGGACGCTGCGACGTGATCGTGCCCGCCACGGAGCGGTTCGGGTCGACGAAGAGGCCCGCGTCTTCGAGGAAGCGCCGTGCCTCGTCGGGTTGCAAGCCGATGACGTTGGGCACCGTCACCGTGCGGTTGCCTGGGCCGGGGCTTGTGTATAGGGTCACGCCGGTCCCGATGAGTACCTCAGCTCCAGGCGTAGGCTGCTGCCGGACGATGGTGCCTTCGTAGGGCGACGGGGTGTCGTCCTCGCGCACGGCCTCGATCTGCAAGCCTGCGGCTCGGATGGCGGCGCGGGCACGTCCTTCCGAGAGCGTCATCACATCTGGCACGCGCACACGCTCCGAGGGCGTGAGGTTGACGTAGACATAGACCGTGCGCCCCGGCTTCACCACGCGCCCGCCCTTCGGGTCCTGATCCACGACCTCGTCGGGGTCCAGGTTGGGGTTGAACGGCTGTGCCCGCATCGCTGGCTCGAGGTCACGGCCTCGCAACAGGGTCTCTGCGTCTGCCAGCGTCATCGTCCGCACGTCGGGGACCTCGACTTGCACGCCCTGCCGCGTGTAGAACGGCATCACGACGAAGTTGACCAGCAGCCCCAACACCGCCACGCTGCCAATAAACAGGAAGACTGTACGCCAGAGGCGCCGCTGGCCGAGCACCGGGCGTAGCCAGCGCCAGCCATCAGCGAGGCGTCGGCGGAGCGAAGCGAGGAGGTCGCGCATGAGGGAGTGGGTTGGTGGAGGCGGAAAACTACGGGCACGCTGCTCTCTGGATGGGAGCGTTCAGACGCGTTGAGGCTGGGGCGCACGACTGCACACAACCTCCACTCAGGGACCCGTCTGAAGGCATGCTGCTGGATTCCATCCGGATGCGCCTCGGGAGATTGTCAACGAACGGAGACGGTTCGATCAAGCGTAGTTGAAGCCGCGAAAAAGCTTGAACCCGCGGCAGGAGGGTCTGTATCATGGCCGCCCTTCGAGAAACGGCGGCGCGGCTTGCGTCCTCTGCTCGCATCTGCGAGGCCGGCATCGAAGGCCTGTTCTTTGGTCGATGACAAACGACGTGTGGATATGGCCCATCGCTTCATGAAACGAAGCAGAAGCCGAGCGAAAAGCTTGATCGTCCAGCCGAGAGTTTGTATGTTGACTGTCCTCCGCTAAAATGCGCGTTGCGGCGCACGATGCGGAATCCGCCCTGGATCCAGTAGTCACAACGACTACGCTCCCAAGTTTGAGAGTTTGTGAAGGGGTTGACGCTGCCCTGTTGATATTCGTATGTTGGCAGGACGCGCTCGAAACAAAAGTGCTGCAAGATGCACTGGCGCTTCGGCCCTGTTCTTTGAAGAGATTGGAAGCATAGCGAGCCCTCGTCGGCTCACGCTGCCTCGGCAGTTGTGGGTTAGATCGAGAGCAAAGTCAACAGCAAAAAACAAAATCTGGATACTAGTTCTT
>JBCCLD010000489.1:0-2758 GCA_039027055.1 Bacteroidota bacterium | reverse complement strand
CGTCGGTGTTGGCGCTCCAGGCGGGCAAGTTGATCCGGCGTCTCTGCGATGAGCGTGTCGTAGCGGAGATACATGAGGGAGAGGCGTTGGTGCGCGCTCAGTATACTGACACCCTCGTGCCGAATCCGTATAACTCTATGATTTGGTATCGTTAGGTCGCAATATAACATGCCTACCGGACGCGTAGTATCCACGGATGGGGGTGCGCGCCCTGCGCCTAAGTGCCTGGTCAGGCCAGTCCTTAGCCACGCTCTGCCTTACCGTTGATGTACCGCGCCTCGACGCGTAGCAAGCGCCCCCCGCTACGCGTCGGGTTCGGGCCGCTTGCTACGCCTGCCGGTGCAGAACTGTCGGCGGAAGCGCTGAACCACGACTCGCTGTGCGTCCCCTCTCAGGGCGTGCGCTCCTGCTCGAATCCCGCACCGGGGTGCCGCGTACATCGCCCGCCCCTCTCCTGTGCCCTTCCCACCGCCGCCTCTCCGCATGGCTGTCCTCGACGCCGACCGCCTCACGAAAACCTTTACCAACGCGGGCCGCGCGCTCACCGTCCTCGACGCCGTGGGCTTCACCGTGGAAGACGGCGCGACCTGTGCGATCGTCGGGCCGTCGGGGAGCGGCAAGACGACGCTGCTGGGGCTCTGCGCCGGGCTCGACGCGCCCTCGGCGGGCACGGTGCGGCTCGTGGGGCAGGACCTCGGAGCGCTGAGCGAGGACGCCCGCGCGACGCTCCGCCGCGACCACGTCGGCTTCGTCTTCCAGCAGTTCCGTCTCCTCCCCACCCTCACGGCGCGCGAGAACGTGATGGTGCCCCTCGAACTCCAGGGCGTGCGCGGCGCCGCCGGCGAGGCCGCGACGCTGCTCGACCGCGTCGGCCTCGGCGACCGCCTCGATCACTACCCGACGCAGCTCTCGGGCGGCGAGCAGCAGCGCGTAGCCCTCGCCCGCGCCTTCATCCACCGCCCCCAGATCCTCTTCGCCGACGAGCCCACCGGCAACCTCGACGACGGCACCGGCGCGCGGATCGAGGACCTACTCTTCGACCTCAACCGCGAGCGCGGCACGGCGCTCGTCGTCGTCACGCACGACCTCCGCCTCGCCGACCGATGCGAACAGGTGATCCGCCTGCGCTCGGGGCGGGTGGAAGGGGTGAGCCCGATGGAGGGTGTGGGAGTGGATTAGGCGACCATCGCACTGGGCACGCTCTTCGTTGGAATGCGAAGGGCAAAAGTGAGAAGGCAAAGAAGGCGATGTCACTTCCAGCCTTGATGGTGGCTGACAACGCCCCGACCCGCCTCCCTTTTCTGCCTTCTGCATCTTTCCTTTTGCATTCCCTCCGCCCTTTTCTCAGCGCTCAGACTCCCGTGTAGCGCTACACCCTTTCCCACATCGCACCCCCATGTTCATCCTCAACACCGCGTGGCGCGACAGCCGACGGATGCGACGGCGGCTCTTCCTCTTTGTCGCATCGATGGCGCTGGGCGTGGCGGCGCTCGTGGCGATTCGCTCGTTCGGGGCCAACGTCGAGGCGTCGGTGACGGCGCAGGCGCGCGAGCTGTTCGGGGCCGACCTCGAGATCGAGTCGCGGCAGCCGTTCTCGGACGACGGCGAGGTGCTGGTCGACTCCGTGCTCGCGGCGTTTCCGGGGCGACAAGCGGGCGAGGCCTCGTTCGCGTCAATGGCGCTGTTTCCGGCCCCGGAGCGCGACAGCCTGGCCGGCGGGACGCGGCTCGTGAACGTGCGCGCCGTCGAGGGCGCGTTCCCGCTCTACGGCTCCATCGAGACGACGCCCGACAGCGCGCTCGCGGTGTTTCAGCCGCGCGCCGAGGCGCTCGTGGCCGCGTCGCTGATGCTGCAGTACGGCGTCGAAGTCGGCGACTCCGTGCAGGTGGGGCAGCGGACGTACCGCGTCGCCGGGCGCGTGGACGGCGTGACGGGGCAGACCGACATGGCCGAGCTCGTCGGGCCGCGCGTCTACCTCCCCTACCAGAGCCTCGACCCGACGCTCCTCACCGCTGGCAGCCGCGTGGACTACACTCGCTATCTGGCCTTCGACGGGGCCGAGGCCGACGAGGCGCTGCCCGAGCGCGCCCGCGAGACTTTTGCTTCGAGCTTCCGTGCGCGCAACCTCGACGTGGAGACGCTCGCGAGCGTGGAGCAGGAGTGGAGCGAGGCGCTCGGCGACCTCGGGCGTTACCTCGAACTGGTCGGCTTCGTGGCGCTGCTGCTCGGCGGGCTCGGCGTGGCGAGCGCCGTGCACGTCTACATCCGCCAGAAGCTCGACACCGTCGCCACGCTGCGGTGCCTCGGCGCGACGGGCGGGCAGGCGCTAGCCGTCTACGCGCTGCAGGCCGCCGCGATGGGCCTCGCCGGGGCGACGCTGGGGGCTGTGCTCGGCGTGGGGGTGCAATACTTCCTCCCTGCCGTCCTCGGCGCGTTCTTGCCCGTCGATGTCGAGATCGCACTCGTGTGGCCCGCCGTCTTCCAGGGCCTCGCGGTGGGGCTCGGCGTGGCGCTGCTGTTTGCGCTGCTGCCGCTCTTGGCCGTGCGCCGTGTGCCGCCGCTGCGCGCCATTCGCTCCGATGCCGTTCCCATCTCGGCACGACGCGATCCGTGGCGCTGGCTCGCGCTCGGCGTGCTCGTGGCGGCGGTCGTCGGGTTCGCGTACGTGCAGCTCGGCTCGTGGCGCAACGCGGCGTTCTTCGTCGGCGGCACGGCGGCGGCGCTCGGGGCGCTCACGCTCGCGGCGGCGGCGGTGCGG
>JBCCLD010000488.1:0-2776 GCA_039027055.1 Bacteroidota bacterium | reverse complement strand
GCGTGGCCGAGGTCGGTTTCGACGTGATCCCGGAGCATCTCTCCGAGCAGGCTATGCTTGGGGAGGCTCAGTTCGGTGCGTTCACGATGCCCGCCATGCCGTGGTACCTCGACTACGACCGAGTCTACGAGGTTGAGGATTGGCACCCGCGCATCCAGGTCGTGGCACGTCGGGACTACACGCAGGGCTTCCGGCTGCGGTGGCGCCTGATGGGGTTGCTCAGTCTCATCGAGCCGCTCCGCGATCTCTATATGGGGACCATGGTCCACGCGCGAATCCGAACGGCCGACCGGCTGCCTTCGGGCGACTAGCGCCCTACTCGTTCCCACCACGTTGCGGGCGTCCGATGCGGCGCTCATGCCCACGCATCCCTCATGCTCACGCATCCCCCATGCTCACGCATCCCTCATGATCGAGCGCGCTCCTGTCATTGCTGCCCTGTTGGCCTGGATCGCCATGGCAACCGCGGTGGTCTGGATAGGCGCTGGTCTAGCGCTGGAGTCGGGGCTCATGTCCGAGCTTCCACTTGAGGCCGATGCGACTCAGCCACTCGCCGAGACTGTCGAGCACCTCCGCATGAAGGTCGGCACGCCGGCTCTCGCCGTGGGCGTCTATCAAGGTGCTGATAAGCTGTTCATAAAGAAGTTAGTTTTGGTCGACTGGTCTACAGGTCGTTCTGCCGATGCCGGGACACCGTTTTGCATCGGGAGCACCTCGAAGCTATTCGTGGGGCTTACTACGCGGCACTTGGCCGCAGGTGGGTTGATCGATCTCGATACGCCCCTGTCGCGCACGTTGCCTACTGTTGCGGACGCAAAGCGGGCAACGCTGCGCATGCTGGCCACGAATCAAGCTGGATGCCCCAACTGCCACACAATCAACCAGTTTGGCGACGCGACAGGGCGGCGTACGTGGCGGGTGGGAGGCGACTCGCTTCACGATGTATCCGGCGATGCCCTCTCGAAGTGCGGGGCAGCAGGAGACCTACGCTCGTCGCTACCTGACTTGTGCAGCTTCACCGACGCTGCGTTCCGAGACACCGTGCTGGTGTCGGCCTCCCGTCTGTCGTCGGCCGACGCCCTCGCGACAGGCGCTGAGGGCTACCGATATGGCCTCGCCGTGGAGGTGCAGGGCGCGGGGGCTGCCGAAACGCTCGAGCACTGTGGCCTCGTGCCCGGCTATTCCGCCTGCCTCAGCTACCGCCCCCATGACGACACGGCTGTCGTCGTGCTGACCAACGTCTACGGGACCCCGCGCACAGCAAGGCCTGCGCTCGCTGTGTCTGATGCTCTCTTCCGCTGGCTGGCGTCCCAGCCTTCGAGTTAACGCATTCTCGCTGCTCGTCTCTCTACCGTTCTCGTCGCTCTTCTCGCTCTCCGCTCTCGCCTCACGATGGCTCACACGAAAACGCTCTACCACACCGAACACGGCCATGTGCTCCGTTGCGGATGCTGTGACCACCTCGAAATCGTCTTCCGTCAGACCCACATTCGGCTTCGTCCCGACGAACTAGAAGCGCTGGTGCGCGAGGCAGCCTCCGTGTGCACCGCGCACTGGGAGGTGGGCAGCCTCGGCGTGATCCGCGTGACGCCCCCCGGAACGGCTGTGGAGGTACGTCTCCTCTTGGAACGCGAGGCGCTACAGGAGTGGCAAGACTTGCTCGCTGGTACCGCTGCAATGCTCGAACTCGACGACCTCATCACCGACGCCCTTTCCTGAAATCCCGCCCTGCGCTATGGACCGCTCTGGAGTATTCTACCCCCTGTTTGAGACTGAGAACGGCGTCGTGTTTCGGTGCGTGTCGTGCCCCTACTACCACGTGGCGTTTGGGCCCGTGATCCTCGCCAACGACCCGCATGGGTTGCGGACGTTGAGCCGCCTCCTGGATCGGCTTGAGCCCCAGGAGGACCCGCGCTTCCACCTTGGTGACCGGTGCTTCCACCTCCACACACCCAGCGGCGACGTGGGCCTGGTGTTCTCGCCCGACGAGATCGAGGAACTGCGTGACCTCGTGCGGGGCGCTGTGGCGATGCTCGAACTCGACGATCTCATCGCCGACACGCTCGGCTCCGATGCCACAGACTCCTCGCGACACTGCTGACGCCAAGACCCGCCCCTACCTGGGCACCACCCACCCATGCGCGTGTCCCCCACCACCACGCGGCTCACTAAACGGCGCTGCACCTCGTTGCTCCATCGCGCCGCGCTGATTTCTTTCGTGTTGGTCGGTAGCGCCGCATGCGGTTTCGCGCAGCCTACCTCGCAGGATCCGTCTCCGGGATCCGAGCCCGCGGAGACAGTCACCACCCACGCCCAGACCGCGCCAGAACAGGCAGCGGAACAGCCCCGCGTACGCGAAGTGACTGGGTGGGTGGTCGATGCCGAGACGGGCTGGCCCCTCGCTCGGGCAGCGGTGCTTGTTGAGAGCGCACCCCGGGCAGTCCGCGTCAACGCGTCGGGGCGATTCCGCTTGCGTGCGCCTGCGCGGCCATTCGTAGTCACCGTGGCGTGCCCAGGCTACGCCCCGATTCAACTCCCGCTGCACGCCGACCAGTCCCGCGCGGTCTTCCGCCTGGTGCGCACGTCCAGCACGCGGACGGCGTGGCCCGTCACCTTCCTCCCGCCCGACCTCTGATGCTGGAGTGTTCCCCCGCATCGCCGTCTGTATCGTCGACGGACGCCATAGCGCCCTTCGCGCACGTACTGGGCGACTACGTAGACGAGGGTACGTACCGGTCGGCGATGCGCCTATGCCGGGCGCTCCGGGCGCTCCGGG
>JBCCLD010000487.1:0-2784 GCA_039027055.1 Bacteroidota bacterium | reverse complement strand
CTGGGGTAGCCGTGCTGCTCACGCCCGGTGCACTCAATCGGGCCAGGCAGACTCGTCCTCAACGGGCTGAGGAAGGCGCCCTTCGAGCCACTTGGCGCAGGTGCCGGGTCGGAAGGGCGCATCCTTGGTCTCAATGACCCACGACAGGTAGTCATCGGGACCACCGTTGAGGTACGGCGCGGGCTACACGGGCATGAACACGGTTGGGAGCCGCTCCCGAAGCGAGAGATAGTTCAGCACGCACCCAAGTTCCTGGACGACGTGCCAGGCCAGCGGGTGCTGAAGGTCGATTCGGAAGTTGACCCACCAGAGCCCGTCCTGGTCGTCCGTGCCGATGGCTCCGTCGATAGCGGGAATCCGCAGCAAGAACTGCTTGAGCGTGGCAAAAGCGCGTGGGTCCATGCTTCTGGGTAGATCCTGAATCAAGTTCAGGATGACACGAATGCGAAAGTGGCGTCTGTATGACCACTTCCCCCTTCAAACTTCTAACCTCGTACTTCCGCTACGCTTTCGCCTTCTTCTTGCGCCCGCCCTTCTTGCGGCCCTTCTTCGCGGCCTTCTCGTTAATGAGCGTGACGGCCTGCTCCAGCGTCACCTCGTCGGGGGTGGTGCCTTTCGGGAGCGTGGCGTTGGTGCGCTTGTGCTTCACGTAGGGGCCGTAGCGGCCCTCGAACACCTCGATGGGGTTGCCCGTGTCGGGGTGCGTGCCGAGGGTGCGCAGCGGTTCGTTCTTCTTCGTCTTCTCGGCGAGCAGTTCCAGCGCGCGCGGGAGCTCGATGCTGAGGATGTCGTCCTCCTTCTTGAGCGAGGCGAAGGTGCGGTGGTGCTGCACGTAGGGGCCGTAGCGCCCGATGTTGGCCTTGATGTCGGCCCCGTCGGTCGGGTGCGCGCCGAGCGTCTTCGGGAGGTCGAGCAGCTTCTGCGCGATCTCGAACGTCACGTCGCGGCGCTCCAGGCCCTTCGGGAGCGAGGTGCGCTTCGGCTTGCCCTCCTGCTCGTCGTCGCCGAGCTGGACGTAGGGGCCGTAGGGGCCCGACTTGAGGAAGACGGGCTGGTCGGCCTCGGGGTGGATGCCGAGCATCTGCTCGCTGTTCGACTCGCGGACGAGCGTTTCGAGCGTCTCGCGCGTCACGTCGGCGGGCGCGATGTCGTTGGGCAGCGAGGCCGTTTGCGTCTCGCCGTCGATGGCGCCCTCGGCGTAGGGGCCGTACTTGCCGACGCGGACGAGGAACGGCGTCCACTTGAAATGCTCCAGCGTGGAGACGCCGCGCGCGTCGACCTTGTCGAGGCCGTCGGTGACGCGTGCTTCGAGGCCGGCGTCGCCGTGGTAGAAGTCGTCGAGGTAGGGCCGCGCCTGGGCGTCGCCGTCGGCGATGTCGTCGAGGGCGTTTTCGAGGCGCGCGGTGAACTCGCTGTCCACGAGGCGGCTGAAGTGCTGCTCCAGCAGGTTGTTCGTGGCGAACGCCGTGAACGTGGGGATGAGCTGGTTGCCCTGGCGGCGGACATAGCCGCGGTTGATGATCGTGTCGATGATCGAGGCGTAGGTCGACGGGCGGCCGATGCCTTCCGACTCGAGCGCGCGCACGATGGTCGCGTCGGTGTAGCGCGCGGGCGGGCGCGTCTCGTGGCCGACCGCCTCGACGTCCTGGCACGCGGGCGTGTTGCCCTGGCTGAGTTCGGGCAGCGGGTTGTCGCGGTCGTCGAGCGCCGCGTTGGGGTCGTCGGAGCCCTCGACGTAGGCGCGGAAGAAGCCGGGGAACGACACCGTCTGCCCCGTAGCGCGGAACGTCGCGACCTCGTCGCCGGCCGTGGCCGTGATGTCCGCGCGCGTGGCGAGGAGCTTGGCGTTGGCCATCTGGCTGGCGACGGTGCGCTTCCAGATGAGGTCGTAGAGCTTGCCGTCGAGGCCCGTGAGGCCGAGCTCGCGCTGCGTCTTCATCGCGGTCCCGGCGGGGCGGATGGCCTCGTGCGCCTCCTGCGCGTTGCGGACCTTGCCGCCGTACTGCCGCGGGCTCGGGCTGAGGTAGCTCGTGCCGTAGCGCTTCTCCACGGCCGCGCGGGCCGCGCCGATGGCCTCGCCCGAGAGCGTCGGGCTGTCGGTACGCATGTAGGTGATGTGGCCCTGCTCGTAGAGCTTCTGGGCGACCTGCATGGTGCGGCGGGCGCTGAGGCCGAGCTTGCGGTTGGCCTCCTGCTGGAGCGTCGAGGTGATGAACGGCGCGGCGGGCTTGCGCGTGCGCTCCTTCGTCTCGACGTCGACGACGCGCCAGTCGGCACCGGGCAGCGCCTGGGCGAGGCGGCGGGCGTCGGCTTCTTGCAGGACGAGCACGCCGTCGGTGCCGTCCTTGAGGGTGCCGGTGTTCTCGTCGAAGTCGCGGCTCGTGGCGAGGCGCTCCTCGCCGAGGTGCGTCATCTTCGCCTCGAACGCTTGACTACCCCCATTCTTGTTGGCCTGCGCGAGCGTGGCCTTCAGGTCCCAATAGCCCGCCGGGATGAAGTCGAGGCGCTCCTGCTCGCGGCCCACGAGCATGCGCACGGCGACCGACTGCACGCGGCCCGCCGAGAGCTTCGGGCGGATCTTCTTCCAGAGGAGCGGCGAGATCGTGTAGCCGACAAGCCGGTCGAGGATGCGGCGCGTCTCCTGCGCGTCCACGAGCCGGTGGTCGATCTCGCGCGTTTCTTCCACGGCGCGCTCGATGGCCTCGCGGGTGATCTCGTGGAAGTCCATGCGCAGCACGTGATCCTTCGGCTATAGGAACTGCAGTAGGTGCCAGCCGATCGACT
>JBCCLD010000486.1:0-2839 GCA_039027055.1 Bacteroidota bacterium | reverse complement strand
TCGCCTTCGAAGACCTCTGGCCCGGTACCGGCGACTACGACTTCAACGACCTCGTCGTTGCCTACCGCTACCGCGAGATCACCAACTCTGCGAGCGAGGTGGTGCGCTTCGAGGCCGACTTCGCCGTGCAGGCTGCGGGCGCAGGCTTCACCAACGGCTTCGGCGTCGAACTGCCCGTGGCGGCCTCCAACGTCCAGTCGGTGGCCTACAGCCGCCAGCCTGGGACCGTCACCCTCGCCGCCAACGGCGTCGAGGCGGGCCACACCAACGCCGTCATCATCCCCTTCGCCGACGCTAAGGCGATCGTGCCCGGCGCGTCAGGCTTCGTCAACACCGAGGCTGGGGCACCCGTCCTCGCCAGCGACACAGTGAACGTGCTCATGGAGTTCACGACCCCGCTGCAGGGGTCGCTACTGATGAACGCACCGTACAACCCGTTCCTGTTCCGCACCGACCAGCGCGGCCTGGAGGTCCACCTCCCCGACGCCGCCCCGACCGCGCTCGCCGACGCGACGCTCTTCGGCACGTCGCACGACCGCACCAACGTGGGCACGGGCTCGACCTACCGCACGGAGGCGGGCCTGCCGTGGGCGTTGCACCTCGCCGAGGGCTTCGAGCACCCGATCGAGAAGCGGGACCTGACGATGGGCTACCCGCGGTTCGTGGACTGGGTGCAGTCGCGGGGGGCGAGCTTCCCGGACTGGTACGGGTCGGCCAACAGAACTCCGAGCCACCTCTTCGGAATGGAGTAGGGTATCGAAGATGTGATCGGACACGAAGCGCCGGGGTCGGATGACCTCGGCGCTTCGTTGCGTTGGAGGGCGCAGCACTAGCGATCAGGGGGGAAGACCGGCGACCCAGACGTGCGAGACGAGTCGGGGAACAGGACGCACACGGCGGAAGGTGATACCAAATCCGGAAGCCTCGTTGCGATGGGTCCCCAACTTCGAGGCCGGCTTTGGGTGTGAACGTAGGCAGCGCGGATGTCCCATGCGCGCGTCCACGTGTGAAGGTGGTTCTCCTCTGAAGGTGGTTCTCCTCGTCCACACGGTCAACCGTCCACACGTTCATACCCAACTCTGCAAGCGGAATTGGTATGAGAGCCCAACAGATAGGCCTGCGCACGGCCGCGCGCCCAGCTGAAACTCCTCCCAAGACCTCCTCGCAAGACATAACCGGAGTCGGTCAGAAAAAGCACAGGCATGTACGAATATCATACATTATGCCTATGCGAGTGCATGGAATTGAAACGATAAGGGTGCGTCTAGTCGCTGCGAGGGGGCAGTCGTGAATTCGTTCAAGTGGGACGTGTGCCATCGCAGCGTTGCATTGATGGGTCTCAACCACGGAATCCAGGCGACCCGCACCGGTTCGATGGGCGGGAGCCCGAGGCGGTACGGTATTCGGAGTAGGGATGGGCACACCAACCACCCGCTCAGCGCTCCCCTATGCTGGGCACCACTCACCCACGATTCGATGTACCGCTTCACGCTGCCGCGCGCTGTGCGCGGCTGGGCGCTCGCCTGCGGCGCTGCTCTCACCCTGGCTGCCTGCGACGCCGCAGGACCTGGCCTCGACGGCGCCGATCTCACTGACCCAGCTAGCGAGGGCCCGCTCGGCGGCATCACCGCCGCGCCCGCGTTCGACTTCGCCACCACACAGCAGGTCGGCCTGACCCTCACCGAAGCCGAGGCCGGCGTCCCGACGCGCTACGACGTGTGGCGCATCGGCACCGACGGGGCGCGCCACTACCGCGGCGCGGCGAGGGCGGAGGCGAGCGGGCAGACGACGCTGCCGTTCGCCGTGCCCGCGGCGACGGCGCGGTTCGTGGTGAAGCGCAACGCGGCGGGCGACGTGTCGGAGACAGAGGTGAGCGTGGCGGGCGGCCAGGCGAGCCACGCCTTCGCCGGGAAGAGCAACGGCGGGGCCAAGTCCTGCACCGAGTCGCTCGTGGCGGTCAACGGCTCGCGCGACCACTTCCTCGTGGACTACGAGACGTTCTCCGAGACGACGCTGCCGACGCTGCCCTTCGGGACGGCCGGGATGGCCATCGATCCCATCGGGCAGATGATGTACTTCACCGTCAAGGACAGCAACGACGACCAGAAGCTCTACAGCTACGACCTCACCACGCAGGGCTTCGCCGAAGTGGGCGACTCCCCCAAGTCGAACGCCATCGCGTTTGAGCCGCAGAGCGGCACGCTCTACACGCTCCACAACCGCGTGCTGCGCAGCATCAACGTCTCCACCGGAGCCGAAGTGCAGCAGTGGAGCGTGCCCGGCGTGGACAACACCAACTCCGGCGACCTCATGATCACGGTCGACGGGTCGGTCTACTACGCCGCCAAAAAGAAGATGTGGCGCATCGACGACAACGACGCGACGTCGAAGACCGCCGTTGAACTCATCAACACGTTCCCGAAGAATATCAACGGCGGCACCGTGGACGGAGAGGGCCAAATCTACCTCAACGCCGGCACGACGCTCTACCGGGTGGACCGCCTCTCCGGCCAGTTCGAGACGGTGCATGAGATGAGCATCGGCGTGAACGACCTCGACTTCCTGCCCTGCGCCACGGGTCCGAACTACAACGCTGACCAGGACAACGACGGTGTGCCGGACGTCTTCGACGACTTCCCGACGGAGGCCGACTTCGCCTTCGAGCGCTTCTCGCCTAGCGAGTACGTCTTCGGCGCCGTCGCCTTCGAAGACCTCTGGCCCGGTACCGGCGACTACGACTTCAACGACCTCGTCGTTGCCTACCGCTACCGCGAGATCACCAACTCTGCGAGCGAGGTGGTGCGCTTCGAGGCCGACTTCGCCGTGCAGGCTGCGGGCG
>JBCCLD010000485.1:0-2850 GCA_039027055.1 Bacteroidota bacterium | reverse complement strand
ATGAGGCTGGAGCCGGCGCGGGTGAGCGTGGCGAAGAGGTCGCGCTGCTCGACCTGGGCGGCGGTCTGGGGGTTGGTGGGGCTGACGCGGGCGCGGATGACGTCCTTGCCGCGCCAGCGGCTCATGACGACGGTACCGACAGCATTGCGGCCGCCACCGAGGATGCCGCGTTCGAGGATGGCCATGGGAGGTTGAGGCTGAGTTGGAAAACGAGCTTCAACCTCGTCCTGTCTACGTTTCATGTCTAGGTCAAACGCATGACCTGGTGGGCGCTCGCCACAAACCCCTCATGGCGATGCAGGGACGAGGCGAGGGCTGGACGGTGCATGCATTCCCGGCCCGGTTCGGTCAGGATGACGACCCAACGTGCGTGGAACGGCAACGGAGCCGACTTCGGATTGGCTTACTCGATGCCCAGCAACAAGCGCTCAACGGCGTCGCGCACGCCGGCGGCGAGACTTGACAGGTCTGCGCTTGTTCCGGTGACCTCGGCGACGGGGCCGCTGTCGTCGCCCTGGTAGACTTCCACCTCGACGGTCACCTGGTCCCCTTCGACGTCGTAGAGGCCACCCACGTAGTAGGCGTCAGCAAACGCGTCGGCGTCCACGAACACGAGCGGGGCTTCGCGACCACGTGCCGACGCTGAGCGTAGCGCTTCGTCGACGAGGCCCGTCAGCCCGAGCGGGTCACGCGAGCGGGTGCCTTCTTGGGTGAGGTTTGCGCGCAACACGAGCGGCTTTTCCAGGGCCAGCGGGATCGCGGCCTGGTCTTCGTCCAGCACCTGTCCGATCGGGAACGACCCACCGCTTGGCACAAACGCCTGAGGGCGCTGGATGCCACCAATACCGGCGGCGAGCTCTGGCACGCGGTCTTGCGCGTAGCCGACGAGCGTCGCTACGTCCACCTCCACACCCTCACGTAGCGCGGCCCCGCGCATGCCCATGAGTAGGCTGTACGTCAGGAGGCCCTGCCCGTAGCGGCTCGCCTCGTAGCTCACGGCATCGGCGGCACTCCCTGCGAGCACGAACATCCCGGTGCGGTCCTGCAACCGATCCAGGCTACGGATGCGCGCCGTCTCGCCGTCGATCTGGCGGGCGGCGGCGAGTTGCTGTGCCACGACGGTGCCGGAGTAGCAGGCGTCGAGGATGAAGACCTGCCGTTGGGTGGGTACGCTCAGGATGAGGTCGGTGAGCTCTGCGCCGGAGAGCGCGACGGCCTCACGGAGCGCGGGGTCAGTGAGCGTGCTGGAGAGCGCGTCGCGAGTGAGGTAGTAGAAGTCGTCGGTGGCGTCGTCGGCGACGCCGTGGCCGGCGAGGTAGACCACGAGTACATCGCGCGAGGTCGCCTCGGCAGCAATCTCGGAGAAAGCGGCGCGGATCTCGGCGCTCGTGGGCGTACGTTCGCCGGGCTCGGTGGAGAGGAGCCGGATTTGCGTCCGGTCCGTACCGAAGAGCCGCCCGCCTGCGACCTCCAGTGCGGTGGCGAGGTCGGCAGCGTCTTTGGCAGCGAAGCGGAGGTCGAGGTCGTACCCGGCGTAGTCGGAGGTGCCGACGACGAGCGCGTAGAGCGACGGCGGCTCGGCGTCAGCGTCCTCGCGGGCGCGGAGCACGAGCGAGCCGCTGCGGCTGCGGACGTAACCCTCTTCGCCATCGAGAGCACTCACTTCGATGGTGTTGTCCTGACCCGGTAGTAGAAAGGGGTGCCCAGAAAGGTCGAGCGTTAACGTGAGGCTATCCGCAGCAGGGTCGGCCCCGCGCGGGCGGGCATCGGCGAGAACCTCGCGGCCATTGAGGAGCACCTGCACGGCTCCGATACCGTCGCCCCGGTTGATAAGGGTGAGGGTGACGGGCTGGCCGGTGGCGAGGGCGTCCTCGGGGGCAGTGAGGTGGACTTCCGGAGGCAGGTGGAGACCGCGTTCGTTCATGCCCTGAACGTCACGGAGGGGCTCGTCGGAGTAGCCGAGAAGCTTGGCGAGGAGGCCGGGGTCGTAATAGCGGTCTTTGAGTTGGTCGAAGCCGATGGCTTCGGGGCCGGTGGGGGTGTCAACGACGAAGTGTAAGGCTCGACGCATGGCTACGTCGGAGGAACCATCGAAGCGACCTTGAGGGTCTAGGACAACAGCCCCCCCTCCACGGAGACTAAAAAGGGACACTATCAGCCGCCCGCTCTCAACCTCCCACAACCGCGCCGTACTGTCGCCACTCCCCGTGAGCACGGTGCGCCCGTCCGGGGAGAATGCTACCGACCAGACCGAACTTGTATGCCCCTCGAAGCGGCTCACTTCGGCACCAGTGGCGACATCCCACAACCGCGCCGTATCGTCGGCACTCCCCGTGAGCACGGTGCGCCCGTCTGGCGAGAATGCTACCGCGTTGACCGCTGTCGTATGCCCCTCGAAGCGCCGCACTTCGGCACCAGTGGCGGCATCCCACAACCGCGCCGTACGGTCGCCTCCCCCCGTGAGCACGGTGCGCCCGTCCGGGGAGAATGCCACTGAGGTGACCGCTGACGCATGCCCCTCGAAGCGCCGCACTTCGACACCGGTGGCAGCATCCCACAGTCGCGCTGCATCATCGTAACTCCCCGTGAGCACGGTGCGCCCGTCCGGGGAGAACGCCACCGACCAGACCGAACTTGTATGCCCCTCGAAGCGCCGTACTTCGATGCCAGTTTCGATTTCCCATAACTGCAATAGACTAATGTACCTGCTGGCTATTTCGTTCTGCATACCACCGATGATCAAGCGGCGGTCATCTTCTGCAAATGCTACTGCCTCGACCGCTGACGCATGCCCCTCGAAGCAGCGCACTTCGACACCAGTGGCGACATCCCACAACCGCGCCGTATCGT
>JBCCLD010000484.1:0-2865 GCA_039027055.1 Bacteroidota bacterium | reverse complement strand
TTCGCGACGAACTCGACGGGCGCGGCTACGTGGAGGTCGAGACG
The DNA here is from genome assembly GCA_039027055.1 of Bacteroidota bacterium. Classification (GTDB taxonomy): domain Bacteria; phylum Bacteroidota; class Rhodothermia; order Rhodothermales; family Rubricoccaceae; genus JBCBEX01. The sequence goes on along the minus strand of JBCCLD010000484.1, from coordinate 2,821 downwards.
CCCGTGCTGCAGCCCCTCTACGGCGGCGCGGCGGCGCGGCCCTTCACGACGCACCACAACACGCTCGACATGCCGCTCTTCCTGCGCATCGCGGACGAGCTGTATCTGAAGCGCCTCATCGTCGGCGGCTTCGAGGGCGTCTACGAGATCGCCAAGAACTTCCGCAACGAGGGACTGAGCCGCTTCCACAACCCGGAGTTCACCATGCTCGAACTCTACGTCGCCTACCGCGACTATGCGTGGATGATGGACCTCGCCGAGCAATTGTTTGAAGCCATTGCCGTCGCCCTCCACGGCTCGACCGACGTGCCCGTCACGAACGCCGACGGCACCACGACGACGCTCTCGTTCGCGCGCCCGTGGCCCCGCCGCCCCATCTTCGACCTGATCGAGGAGCACACCGGCAAGCAGCTCCGCGGGCTGGATCGCGACGCCCTCGCCACCGCTGCGAAGGACCTCGGCCTCGACGTGGACGCCTCGATGGGCGCGGGCAAGCTCATCGACGAGGTCTTCGGCGCGTTCGTCGAGCCGAAACTGATCCAGCCAACGTTCGTGACCGACTACCCCGTCGAGCTCAGCCCGCTCGCCAAGCGGCACCGGACGGAGGCGGGCCTCGTGGAGCGCTTCGAGGGCATCGTCAACGGCAAGGAGATCTGCAACGCCTTCTCCGAACTCAACGACCCCCTCGACCAGCGCGCCCGCTTCGAGGACCAGGTGCGCCTTGCTACAGCCGGCGACGACGAGGCCGTAAACACCATCGACGAGGACTACCTCCGCGCGCTCGAATACGGCATGCCGCCCACTGCGGGCATCGGCATCGGCATCGATCGCCTAACGATGCTCATGACCGACCAAAGCTCGATCCGCGACGTGCTGCTGTTTCCACTATTACGGCCAGACTCTTAAGTATATTGGCATGGTTCTTGGCCAAATGTGGACTTGAATAGGCAAGACGGGCCGTGTGCGCCTGTATCCAGGCCTGGCTATCTCGTCGCCCATGCTCCCTCCTCGCTCGCTTCAGATCCGTCGCTTGCTCACGCGTCGCTATGTCGTGGCGCTGGCGCTTATGGCGGTGCTGGCCGTGACGGAGCAGGTGTTTGTGCAGACGGAGTTCGCCAAGCACCTTAACAACGCGCGGGAAGTGAACCTGGCGGGACGCCAACGGATGCTGAGCCAGCGCCTCGCCAAGAAGGCCGTCGCCGCCGCGGTCGCCATGGAGACCAACGTCGCCGCACTCCAAGCCGAGACCGCGCTGTTCGCTCAAGTGCACCGGGGCTTGCTAGACGGCGATACCGAGTTTGAGCTGGCCGGGCTGCAGGACCCCGATCTCTATGCCGACTTGGATGTCCTCACCGAGGAGGTAGACCGCATCGAGCAGAGCATGGCGATGCTGATGACCGCCCTCGCAGCGGGAGATTCGGCGGCGACCTGGCACGCCACTCAAGCTGCCATGGCCGCCGAGACCGCGTTCTTGCCCAAGATGGACCGCATCGTCTTTCGTCTTGCGGAACGCACCGCTGTCGAGAACCAGCAGGCCCGGTGGATCGAGTTGGTCCTGCTTGCGGCGACGCTCGTAGTGCTCTTCATGCTCGGCTGGCTCGTGTTCAGGCCCGCAGCCACCTACGCAGCGACGGCCGTGAACGACGCCGAACGACAAGGGCGCCTGCTGCGCGCCATCATCGACACGGTGCCCGACCACATCTACGCGAAGGACCTAGATGGACGTGCGACGTTGCGCAACGTCGCTAGTGCCGAGGCTCTGGGGTACGAGCATCCCGAGGACGGGCTGGGGGCTTCGGACGTAGACGCTCCCATTGAACGGGAGGTCGCGCACGCTGTGCTGGAGGACGACCTCCGCGTTGTCCGCACAGGTACCCCTGTCATCGACAAGGAGGAGTTGTTCGAGGTGGACGGGGAGACGCGCTGGCTCTCCACCACCAAGGTGCCGATCTTCGATGCCAGCGGCGCGGTGACGGGGCTTGTGGGCATCTCTCGTGACATCACGACCTCGCGCGCCGCGAAGGAAGCTCTCCACGATGCGAAGGAAGCCGCAGAGGCTGCGACGCTGGCCAAGAGCGAGTTCCTCGCGAACATGAGCCACGAGATTCGTACACCGCTCAACGGCGTTCTCGGCATGACGGAGTTGCTTCGCGAGACCCCCCTTGACGACGAGCAGCAGGAGTACATCGAGGTGGTCCACGCGTCCGGCAGCGCGCTGCTCAGCATCATCAACGACGTGCTCGACTTCTCGAAGATCGAGGCTGGGCATGTCGAGTTGGAGACCCAGCCGTTTCAGCTCCGCACCCTCATCGAAGACGCCCTCGACGTAGTCACCGTCGCGGCTACCCGAGCGGGCCTCGACCTCGGCTACACCGTCGATCCAGACGTGCCTACATCGCTGGTGGGCGACGCCTACCGGTTGCGGCAGGTGCTTACCAATCTGCTCTCCAATGCGGTCAAATTCACGCCTGGGGGCGGCATCTCCGTACACGTCGATCTTGACGCACCCCCGCAGCACCAGACGGCCGCGCTGCACATCGCCGTAGCGGACACCGGCATCGGGATTCCCGCCGAAAAGCTCGACGAGGTCTTTGGCTCGTTCACGCAAGCCGACGCCTCGACCACGAGGCAGTTTGGCGGGACCGGCCTCGGTCTCGCCATCAGCGGTCATCTGATCGGACTGATGGGCGGCGAACTCTGGGCCGAGAGCGAGCCAAAGACCTCGTCGAGCTTTTCGGCGGGAATCCCGATGCCGGTGTCCGCTACGGCGATGTGCAGCGCGGCCGTCTGGTGCTGCGGGGGTGCGTCAAGATCGACGTGT
>JBCCLD010000483.1:0-2866 GCA_039027055.1 Bacteroidota bacterium | reverse complement strand
GCACGGGGAAGCCGCCCGTGTAAAACGTGGCCTCGCGGATGAAGTCGACGTTCAGCAGCCCTAACGCGCCTCCAGTGGCGCCCTGCGTGGCAAAATGGTTGATCTGCGGTATCTCGATGCCGTCCACGATGTAGGTGTTTTCACTGGGGCCGCCGCCGCGCACAAGCAGGTCGTTGCGGTTGTCTACGCCCGTCTTCACGCCTGGGAGAGAGAGCAGCGAGCGTGAGATGTCGTTCTGCCCGCCTGGCGTCCGGCGGATCTCCTCCGGCCCCAACGAGCGCACCGAGACGGGCGAGTCGGTGGCGTCCTCGAAGAAGTCGCTGGTCACCACCAGTTCGCCCGTTTCTACGGCGGCAAGTTGGAGCACGAACTCAACGAAGGTGGCGCGGCTCACTTGGAGCACCACGTCGGTCTTCGTCTGGGCGGCATACCCGAGGGAGGAGGCCCGGAGCGTGTAGGCTCCCGGAGCGAGGTCGTCGATGCTGAATCGGCCCTCGGCATCGGTGGCGGTTCCGGTCAAGAGCGTTTCGTCGGCGTTGAGGACGGCCACGTTGGCGCCGGGCAGCCCCTCCAACGTCACCGCGTCGAGCACGCGGCCTGTGATTGTTTGCGCGTGCGACGGGAGGGTGCTGAGCAGCGCGAGGAGGACAGCAAAGCAGGGGAGAAAGCGGGAGGTCATGGCGTTCTATACTGACTACCTAAAATTAGTTAGTCTGCATAACCTTGGTGTTTTCTTTCCCGTTCCGGGCGTCACGAGCTCTTGTCATTCGGGGAGCAACGCGCCGTGGAGCATGACATCTACCACATCCTCAACCACATCCTGGACCGGACGGTCAAGCCGCCGCGCCTGTGCCAGCCCCTTGAGCGGGTTGATGGCCGCGACGAACATCCCCGACAGCAGATTGGGCGGTCCTACCCGCAGGATGCCCGCCTCTTGCGCACTCTGGAAGACGTCGCCCACGGGCTTGAGCAAGGACTGCTCCATCCGCCCCATGAGCTTCGCCGACTCTTGCCCGGCTTCGGCACCGTAGACGCGCGACGTAGCCAACGCCACAAGGTTGACAGGAGGCTGCGACAGGAGCCAGGTCGCCATCGCGATTAACTGGGCTCTGATGTCGCCCTCGAACGCATCGGCGGCGGCGCGCAGCTGCACTTCGTGGCGCGTCAAGGCCCGGGTGAGGACACGGTCCCACAACTCCTTCTTGCCGCCTGGTGCGTGGTAGTACAGCGAGGCGGGCTTCATGCCGAGACGATCGGCCAAGTCGCGCACGCGCGTTCCGGCGTACCCTCGCTCCAGAAACAACTGCTCGGCCACGTCGAGCACGTTCTCGGTCGAATCTGGCTGTTCGGAAGGAGGCATAGGGTGCTTTTCAGCGCTAGAACGAGTGGCGACCTCCTGTTTTTTGCGGATGAGCCGCTGGAGATAAGCGTTGAAATATAGCGCTTCCCACGCAAAGACGCCTGGCAGAGACGGCACAGCAATGCTCGGCGGGTCATCCCACGGGGCGTCAGTCCAGAGCGCCTTCGGGTATCTCGCCTTGGAGATTCTCCGAGGCTGAATCCGGTGTGGCATCTGTCGAAGAGGTGGCATAAACGGCTATCGAGGTGTCGATGCGGAGCGCGCTGTAGCGGAGGCGCACCCACATCAGCGTCGCCGCGATGCCTACGCCCATCCCCACGAGGCCGAGCAGCCCAGCTTCGGGACCGAACGCACCACCCGTCCACAGTGCCGGACCGCCTTGCTCGATCTCGATGATGGTAGCGCCCGCATCCGTGCCGCTGACAGGAAAGCCGAAAATATTGCCCTGCGCGAAATTCCACGAGATGTGCAGGCCGATGGGGATAGCCAGTGAACGCGTGAGCACGTAGCCCACGCCCAGCAGGATGCCTGCCAGGCTGATGTTCGTCGTGCTCACCCACGTCGCGTTCGGATTGCCCGCATGCGCCAGACCAAACGCTGCCGACGAGACGATCCACGCCAGCATCACCGCGCCTGTCGGTCCCAGGATGGGCACGTTGAAGCCTTCGGCGAGGTTAGTCAGGTGGTACCCGCGCGACAGCAGCTCCTCGTAGAACCCGACCAGCACAAACGTCAGCAGCGCCCCGCCAATACCCACCGCGAGTCCGCCCGAGCCGTTCGACACGAGCGTGTCCGTGACCGTCACCCAGCCGAGCGCATACTCCAGCGCAAAGATGCTGCCCTGGAGCACCACGCCCAGCAGCAGCCCAAACCCGAGGTCCGTCCACCACGCCCCGTCGATGCGCAGGCCAAAGTCGGCCAGCGGTCGGCGGTCAAGCAGCCGGGCCGCGACCCACGTCGCCACGGTGATGCCGATGGCTGCGGCGAACGTGTCGCTCGGCTCCAACCCGCCCACGGGCACCAGCACGAGCGCGAGCAGGAGCGTCCCAACCATCACCATCATCAGGTGAAAGATCAGCCGCCAGCCGCTGCGCAGCCGCCGTTCCTCCACGTTCCAAAAAAGGCGTCTAAACATGCACTGACCTACATGCGGAAAGAGAGGCGTCCCGAAAACCCACAGCGCGAAGCGCGTCCCAAGACCCAAAGCGAGCGGCTGACCCCGTCGCCGAGCGAAGCGAGCGCCAGCGGAGGACCCGCGAGCGCCCCCTAGATCACAGGCGTATCGAGCTTGGCGAGGGCGGCCTCCACATCGGCGCTGGTCAGCTCGTGCTCCACGAGGCTGCCCGAGAAGTAGGCTTCGTACGCCGCGAGGTCGAAGTGGCCGTGGCCGCACATGTTGAACAGGATTGTCTTCTCGACGCCCTCCTCTTTGCAGCGCTCGGCTTCGCGGATCACTGTGGCGACGGCGTGCGTCGCCTCGGGAGCCGGGATGATGCCCTCGGCCTG
>JBCCLD010000482.1:0-2875 GCA_039027055.1 Bacteroidota bacterium | reverse complement strand
TCGAGTCGATGGCCTTGATGCCCGTCTGGAGCGGCTCGGTGACCGGCTCGCGGTAGATCACGCCCGGCGCCTTGCGCTCAAGCGGCATCTCCAGCAGGTCGCCCGTGATGGGGCCGCGGCCGTCAACGGCGTTGCCGAGCGGGTCAATCACGCGGCCGAGCATGCCCTCGCCGACGCTGATCGAGGCGATGCGGCCGGTGCGCTTGGCCTCGTGGCCCTCCTTCACCTGGTCGACTTCGCCGAAGAGCACGGCGCCGACGTTGTCCTCTTCGAGGTTGAGCACCATGCCGGTGACACCCGTCTCGGTGAACTCGATCAGCTCGCCCGCCTGGACGTTCGAGAGGCCGTAGAGGCGCGCGATGCCGTCGCCGACCTGGAGGACGGTGCCGACCTCGTAGACGTCGGTTTCGCTGGAAAAGCCGCCCAGCTCTTCGCGGAGGACAGCAGTGACTTCGTCCGGTCGAATCGTAGCCATAGGGGGAAGGAGTGTTGCAGTGGTTCAGTGTTGCCGTTTTGCCGTGGTCTTGAATCGACTATCGCACTGCAAAACGGCAGCACGGCAAAACTGAAACACGCTTTAGTTCATCGAAACGTAGGCGCGCTGGGCGAACTGGTCGCGGAGCTGCGCGAGTTGGTGACGGACGGAGCCGTCGTAGACTTGGTCGCCGATGCGGACGACGATGCCGCCCATCAGGGCTTCGTCGACGCGGACCTGGAGGCGCACCTTCTTGCCGGTGCGCTGCTGGAGCGTCTTGGTAAGGGCCTCGGTCTCCTTGGCCGAAAGCGGCATCGCGGAGCGCACATCGGCTTCTACGACGCCGTTGACTTCGTCGCGGAGGGCCTGGTAGGCGTCGAGCACCTCGGGGAGCAGCCCGTCGCGGTCCTTCTGCACGAGCAGCTTCACGAAGTTGAGCGTGAGCGGCTGCACGTTGCCTGTGAGGAGCTTCTCGACGACGACCGTCTTCTTGTCGTTGGGGATGACGGGGCTCTCGAAGAGGAGCAGCAGGTCGCGGGAGTCGGCGAGGCTGGTGCGGAGGTCGCGCACGTCGGCGTCGATCTTCGTGACCGACCCGGCGGCGCTGGCTTCCAGAGCCTCGGCCTCCTGGTAGAGCGCCTGCGCGTAGCGTCGAGCGACGGGGTTCATAGATCGGGGTGTGAACGTTTGGACGTGTGAAGGTGTGGACGTTTCTGGGCCCACACGCTCAAACCTCCAGACTTAGTTCTGCGGCATCTCGGTGAGGAAGGCGTCGACCAGCTTCTGCTGACGGCCGGCGTCGAGGTTCTCGCGGAGGATCTTCTCCGCCGCCCCGATGGCGAGCCCGGCGACTTCCTGGCGCAGTTCGCCGATGGCGCGCTGCTTCTCGTTCTCGATGTCCTTCTTGGCCTGCTCCTGCATGCGCGCGATGTCGGCCTTCGTCTTGTCGGCCTCGCGCTCGCGGAGGGCCTGGGCGTCGTCGCGGGCCTCGGCGAGGATGCGCTGGGCTTCGCGCTCGGCCTCCCGGCGCTGCTTCTCGTTGTCGGCCTGCATGGCCTTTGCTTCAGCGAGCGCCTTCTCGGCACGCGTGATGGACTCGTCGATGGTGGCCTCACGCTCGCGGAGCGCCGACGTGATCGGCCCCCAGGCGTACTTGCCCACGATGAAGAGGAATATGGAAAACGCGATGACGATCCAGAAGATCAGCCCCGCGTTCGGGGAGAGCAGTCCACCAGCAGCGAGGATAGTCGCAATCATCGGAACGAGGTCAATACAGGGGATGGGGTGAGGCGGGTGAGCGGCAGGCTAGAACGTTCCAGCCTGCCGCTCCCACACTCGCGTTGGGGTCCTCAGTCGCGCTAGGCTTAGGCCTTGAGCGCGACGAGGATGCAGACGACGAGGCCGAAGAGTGCCACACCCTCGATGAGAGCGGCGGCGATAATCATCGTCGTACGGATGTCGCCCGAGGCTTCAGGCTGACGGGCCGTACCTTCGAGGGCGGAGCCGGCGAGGCGGCCGATGCCCATGCCGGCACCGATGGCAACGAGACCGGCGCCGATGGCAGCACCGAGGTAGGCAAATGCGAGTCCTTCCATTGTTGGGGTAGGGGGTTTGAGGGATCAGGGTGACAAACGCGAGCGCGATGCCCGCTGAGGTATTCGTGGGCCGCTAGGCCGAGACCGGGGCCCCGACGAGTTGCTTCTCCTGCGTCGATCCGTTCGTCGAGACGATGGGCGCGGAAGCGTGGTGCACGGCGTCGTGCGCGTGCGACTCGTCGTGGTGGTGATCGTGCTCCTCCGCCGCCTGCCCGATGAAGAGCGCCGAGAGGATCGTGAAGACGTAGGCCTGAATGAGCGAGACGAGCACCTTCAGGGCGTAGATGAACACCGTCATCAGGATGCTTGGCACTGCGACGCCGAAGCCCACGACCGGGCCGAAGAGGGCGGCGAGAATGAAGATGAGCCCGATCAGGTTCAGGATGACCAGGTGGCCCGCCGTGATGTTGGCGAAGAGCCGGATGGCCAGCGCGAAGGGCTTCGTAAAGATGCCCAGGATCTCAACCGGGATCAGGATGAACTTGATCAGCACCGGGATACCGGGAGGCCACAGGATGTGCATCCAGTAATCCTTCGTACCCGCCATCTGCGTGAGTACGAAGGTGAAGAAGGCCAGCACCGCCGTGATGGCGATGTTCGACGTAGCCGCCGCGCCGTAGGGCATCAGGCCGAGCAGGTTGCACGTCAGAATGAAGAAGAAGACCGTCAGCAGGTACGGCATGTACTTGTCGGCCTTGTTGCCAAGCTGCGGGACGGCAATCTCGTCGCGGACGTAGAGGACTATGGACTCCAGCATGTTCTGGAGCGTGCCCTTCGGCGCCGAGGTGCGGCCGATGCCCTTCTT
>JBCCLD010000481.1:0-2880 GCA_039027055.1 Bacteroidota bacterium | reverse complement strand
TTCCAACGCGATTTTGCGAGGCCCTGCGCGGTGTTGCCGAATCGCGGTGCTTTGATCGGCGTGCTCTGCTAGGCGGGGGCCCGAGCATAACAGAATCGCCCATTCTAGGCTAGAATCAGCTTGCCAACACCCCTGTTACATCACAGAATGAGTGCAGCTACCTCAGCGAGAGCATGTCACCCCAGGTTTTCAAGCACATGCGCGTCGATGCTGCTACTGGTCGTGCTGTCTAGCTGCTCCGCAAACGAGGTAGCACGAGACCCTGGAGCGGGCCGCCTCACTACGCTGCCGGTCTGCTTCGACATGACGCCGCAGGAGTACGAGTCTGCGCTCGCGGCGGGGGTCGTTCACGCATACAGCAAGGAGGCTTTCGACTCCGGTGTACGCTACGCGAACCATATCTCGTGTGGCCTTTTCGCGGGCTATCTCCGAGCGGCGGATTCGTGGTACCTGGTTGACCTCGATAAAGACACGGAGGCCTACCAGGTGTTGTATCTACAGCCGTTCTCTAGAGCTGTTTTGGTGCGAGTCGTCGCGAGCCGGGGTCAGTCTCCGGTGGTTTCAGCTGTGCGTATGCTCGGGCCGTGGGGTGACGACATCGGCGAGATTGATCGCACCACATCGCGGCCGATGTCTCAATCGGAGTGGCAACGCTGGTCGCGTCTCGTGGAGCAACTCGGCTTCTGGGCAAAAGACCCGCCTTTCGAGAAGGACGACGTGGTCTGCATGCACGGGGCGACATTCCTGCTCGAAGGGTCCCGCTTTGAGCGAGGGGCCGGCGTTCTGGATAGCGTCAAGCACAAGGTCTGGTACCCGTACTGCCCCCAAGGAGAGGTCGGCGATGGTCTGTGGGAGGCCACTTGGTTCCTGTTCGACCTAACACAGACGTATCCCAGAGAGGGGTAGCATGAGCGCGCCCTTGCCTTGCCTGCGCGTCGAAGTCTACGTTGCCAGGGCCTCACTACCAGCCCTCATCAATCCAGCACTGGCATGCTCGTCTCCCGTCGTCTCGTTGGAATCGTGACCGCAACGCTCGCCGTTGCCCTCGTGCTCGTGGCCCAGGGGAGCCTGTTCGAGCGCGACGCACAGGCGTCTTTGCTGCTCGCTGGTGACGATGCGTCCACCGAAGTCAAGCTGCTGGTCCTGTATCCGCAGCCCACGGACGTGGCGCAGTTCGAGGCGGACTACGACGCGCATCTTCTGCTCCTGCGCGAGAAGATGGCCATCCCGGAGGGCGAGCAGCCCTACACGGTGACCCGCTTCTTCCCCTCACCCGACGGCTCCGCGCCCTTCTACCAGCTCTTCACGATGATCTTCGACTCGCCCGAGGCGCTGCAAGCAGCGAGAAGCACGGCAGGCATGCAGGAGGTCGCGGCCGACGCCGCCCGCATCTCGTCAGGAGGCCCACCGGTCGTGATGGTTGGCCACGACAGATAGCAGAGACCGCCCACCGCGGGCAGTGTCACCTGAGCACGCCGCATCACGGTCCGAAGCGGTAGGGTCGCCGCTACGTGACGAGGTTGCGTCAGACGGTGGCGGTCGGGTGTACGTTGGGGGCCTCCGCTCCGCCCCAAGCTGTTGACCCTATGCGCTATTGGCTGCTCCTCGCTCTCCTCGCCGCCGGGTGCGGCCGTGCGGGCTTAGACGACCCTGTTGTCGACGACGGCGGGCCAGACCTGGGCAATGCGGGGACGTTCGCGGCCGAGGTGGGCAGCCTGCTGGGCGGCGGCTACGAGCGCCTCGAAGGGAGCGCCGCGTTCTCGGTCGTGGAGACGCCGGGCGCTCCGCCCGTGCTGGCGCTCCGCCTCCGCTCGATCTTCGAGAGCGTCGTCCTCCCGGACTCGTTGGTGCGGGACACGACTTACCTAGACCTCGCCCTTGCCCAGGCGATGGTGCCGACGAGCGGCGCGTACACGTTCGCCGACATCGCCGAGGTAGCGTTCGCGCCCGACACCGCGTTCGTCGCGTGCTACCGGACGAACGTCTTCTTCGACAGCCCCTACCGCTCCGCAGCAGGCACCCTCGACCTCACGACCGGCCCCGAGCAGGTCGCGGGGACGTTCGCCCTGGAGGTCTACACGCTCGTCCCGACGCGATCCGGGGCCGCCGACCGGCAGGCCCTCCCGGTCAGAGGCACGTTCAACGCCCTGGCGCAGCCGCCGGACACCCTCGACGCGGCGGCGCTCTACCGCTGCGGCGCAGGCGGCGCGGGGTGAGCGCCCGGCGTCGTACGTTGGGGTTCTCGTCTCTGTCACCTAGCCGTAGCCCCATGCGCTGGTTGCCGTTTGCCATCGCCCTCTTCACGCTTGCCGCGCCCGTGTGGGGGCAGGCCGGTCCCCGCTTCGAGGACGGCCAGGCGCAGGTCGTCCCCGCATTCGAAGACGCCGAGGCGTGGATCCGCGAGGAGCTGTGGGTCGAGACGGAGTTCGACTCCGACGGCGACGGCGCCTTGGACCGCGTGCATGTGGCCGTCGTGCGGCCCGCGCAGACCGAGACGGAGGACCTGAAGGTGCCCGTCGTCTACGAGACGAGCCCCTACTTCGCGGGCACGGCCGGCAACGAGCCAGGGCTGTTCTGGAACGTCGAGCACGAGATCGGCGAGGTGCCGCCGCCGCGCAACGTCGGGCCAGACGTGCCGCTGCGGGCGCGACCAGGCATCGCGCGCAGCCACATCAACACGTGGGTGCCACGCGGATTCGCGGTCGTCCACTCGTCGTCGCCGGGCACGGGGCTCTCGCAGGGCTGCCCGACGGTCGGCGGGCCGAACGAGTCGCTTGCGCCCAAGGCCGTCGTCGACTGGCTGGGCGGGCGGGCGCAGGGCTTCACGCAGCCCGAGGGCGGCGAGGCCGTCACCGCCGACTGGAGCACGGGCACGGTGGG
>JBCCLD010000480.1:0-2883 GCA_039027055.1 Bacteroidota bacterium | reverse complement strand
GTAATGGGCCGCGCCACGGGGACCTGCTTTCGCTCTCTTCCGCCCTCCCGAATCACCCTGTGACGCCCCATCACCCTGAATGCCGTACACGTTCATCCTCAATCCTGCCGCCGCCCACGGGCGGGCGGGCCGACTCCGTGGTCGGCTCGACGGACTCGCCCAGCGCCTGGGCGTGGCGTACGAGGTGAACGTCACGTCGCATCCCGGCCACGCGACTGTGCTCGCTCGGGAGGCCGCACAGCCGGGACAACGCGTTATCGCCGTCGGCGGCGATGGCACGATCCAGGAGGTAGCTGCTGGAATTCAGGGCACAGGTGCGGTGCTCGGCATCGTCCCCATTGGAACGGGCAACGACTTCGCTCGCTCGCTTGAGCTACCGACGAAGATGGACGAGGCCGCGCGCATGCTTCCCTTTCTGCAGCCGCAGGCCACCGACCTCGGCCGTGTTGCATGGACCGACGACGACGGGACCGAGCACGCGCACACGTTCGTAAACGCCGTCGGCATCGGCTTCGATGCGCGTGTGGCGGTCCTCGCCGAGGGCTACAAACAGTTCCCTGGGCAGGCAGCCTATCTCGCAGGCGTTTTCAAAGGGCTGCGCTCATGGACCAACCCCCGTGTTCGCATCACCGCCAGGGCACTCGCTAAGGCCACGGCAGGTGCCAACGAAGAGCCTTCGGTCGATCCCTCATGGTTCGACGGTCCCTTTTTTCTGCTCGCCATCGGCAACGGCTGGTCGGTGGGGGGGGGCTTCCGCCTCACACCCGACGCCCAGCCCGACGACGGCCACCTCGACCTTTGCTTGCTGCGCGGCATCACGGCGGGCCGCGCGCTGCAACTGCTGCCTCGCGCCATGCGCGGTAGGCACACCACCGCCAAGGAAGTCACGCTCGACCGCGTCGCCTCCGTTACCCTCGACTCCGAGTCGCCGCTGCCGGTCCATGCCGACGGCGAGATTCTGACCACCCGTGCTGTCCGGCTCACCACCACCATCGAGCCGGGCGCGCTGTCCGTGTTGCGTCCCTAGCGGCGCTGCACCCTTCACTCATGCCACCGTCCACACCTTCCCTCCAACGCACTCCCTCTGCTTCCGATGAGCAAGAAGCGCATCTTCATCGTGGACGATGACCCCAAGATCGGCGAACTCTTCGCCACGGTCTTGAACCGCGACGGCTACGACGCGACCTCCTTTACCAGCGCCACGACCGTCCTCGACGAGATCGACGACGGCAAAGTCCCTGACCTGATCCTCGCCGACTTGCACATGCCGGACATCTCCGGCATCAAGCTGCTCGACGAGCTGCGCACCCGCAACCTCGCACTGCCGGTCATCATCATTACGGCGCAGTCGTCCGTGCAGACCGCCGTCGAGGCGATGCGGCTCGGGGCGTTCCACTACCTCTCGAAGCCGGTCAACCTCGAAGAGATGCGCGCCCTCCTCGGGAAGGCGCTCGACCTCTACGGCGACAAGAAGGAGCTCAAAGAGATCCGCACGCAGCGTCGCCGGAAGCACTCGGCGAGCAAGATCCTCGGCAAGTCGGACGAGATTCAGCGCGTGCGCGACACCATCGACACGCTCAAGGACATCCCGAACACCATCGTCCTGGTGCGCGGCGAGACGGGGACCGGCAAGAACCTCATCGCCAAGACGATCCACTACACCTCGCGGTGGAGCGGGGGCCGTTTCGTGGAGATCAACTGCGCCGCGCTGCCGGACAACCTCCTCGAATCGGAGCTGTTTGGCTACGAGAAGGGCGCGTTCACGGACGCACGCGCCGCTAAGCCCGGCCTTCTAGAAATCGCCGACGGCGGTACGCTCTTCCTCGACGAGATCGACTCAATGAGCCTGCCCCTCCAAGCGAAGCTCCTCAGCTTCCTGGAGAGCCGCACATTCCGTCGCCTGGGCGGCGTCGACGACATCAAAGTCTCGACGCGCATCATCTGCGCCACCAACGCGGCCCTCGAAGAGCGCATCGCCGACAAGGAATTTCGGAAGGACCTCTTCTTCCGGATCAACGTCGTCTCGCTGAAGCTGCCGGCGCTGCGCACGATGGGGCGCGACCTGCTCATCATCGCACGCGAGATCGTCAAGGGCTTCTCGAAGGAGTTCAACAAGGAAGTCGACGGTTTCACGACGGAGGCCGAGGAGAAGCTGCTCGCCCACGACTGGCCCGGCAACGTCCGCGAACTGCGCAACGTGCTCGAACGCGCGATGATCTTCACGAAGGGCACCAAGATCGAGGCCAAGGACCTCATCCTCCTCAAGGCCGACGGCCTCGACACGGACGACGCCGACGGCTACTTCCGCTTCCGCTCCGGCGGCTCGCTCGAAGACCTCGAACACGAGTACATCCGCCACATCCTCACCGTCCGCTCGAACTCGTCCTACGCCGACGTGGCCCGCCTGCTGGGGATCTCGAAGAAGACGCTCTGGGAGAAGCGAAAGAAGTACAACCTCGACGAGGAGCTGGCCGAGGCTGCCGCGTAGAGGGCGACGACATACCTCTCAAGGGCTACGCGAACCCTGTTGTTTGATAGGAACTTCAGGATGCGTACTATGTGTCCTAACGATCCTAAATTGTAGTTTATACCGCCTCGCGCGTCGTCACCAGATGGGCTTATACCAAGTCCGCTTGACGAGTTGTGATGGTGTCATCCTGAACTCGGTTCAGAGCCGAAGGCCGGCGAAGCCAATCCATGGCGATTGGGGTGTTTCGAGGCATCGCTGAGATGCTGAAACCGCAGGCTCACGCCAGTAATCAAGTTCAGCATGACAAGGTCGCAAGTTTTCAGCCGGATTCGGTATAGCGATGTTCAGTAGCGTTGAGAGGCTACCCAAGAAGTTCTCCCCCTGGTCAGGGGGAGACAGAGGGGGTTGCCGGC
>JBCCLD010000479.1:0-2909 GCA_039027055.1 Bacteroidota bacterium | reverse complement strand
CGAGGCCCTCGCCGAGCTGATGGGCTACGAGAACCCCGCCGACGCGCTCGACACGCCGATCGACATGTGGAACTGGTGGAGCGAGTTGGTGTTGAAGTCACGGACGACGCCCGTCACCACGCCCTCCCAGTTCCACATGTCGATCGGCGTGTCGAGCGCGTCGGCGGGGTTCTCGTAGCCCATCAGCTCGGCGAGGGCCTCGTTGATGATGAAGCTGCTGCTGTCGCCCCGGACGAAGTCGCGCCCGGCCACGAGGGGCATGCGGTAGGTCCGGAGGTAGTCCTCCTCGACGAGCTTGATCTGCGCGTTGTTTTCGAGGCGCGTGGTGTCCTTCTCGTAGTGGAAGTTGCCCGCCCAGGTGCTGCCCGACGTGGCGCCCGAGTTCGAGAACGTGACCTCGTCGATGGCGCTGTGCGCTTCGAGGCGCGTGGCGAGCGTGGCGAGGTCTACCTCCCGATCGGGTACCTCGAACTCGACGACCGCGCTCGTGTCGTAGCCCAGCGGAGCCGAGCGGAGGTACTGCGTCTGGTAGACTGCCGCGAGCGTGCCGATGATGAGCACCTGCGAGATGGCGAACTGCACCACCACGAGGCCGCGCCGCACCGAGAGGAAGCCCCCCGGTGCGCTGACCTGCCCCTTGACGACCTCGCTCGCGCGCAGACGGCTCATCATCCACGCCGGATAGAGGCCTGAGGCAAGCGTGAGGAGCACGCCTGCGCCGAGCACGAACGCCAAGAGCACCGGGTCGGTGAAGGGGTTGATCACCGCGCTCTCGCCGAAGAAGTCGCGGATGAGGAGGCGCACCGGGTTGGCGAGCAGCAGCGCCACCACCAGCGCAACCGCGGTCAAGAGCGCCGTCTCCGTCATGAAGTAGCCCCGGATCTCGCGCGGCGTGCCGCCAAGCGCCTTACGGACGCCGACTTCCTTCGCCCGCCGGAAGACGAGCGTCGTGTTGAGGTTGACGAAGTTGATGCACGCCGTGAGGAGCAGCAGCAGGCCGATGAGCCCCAGCGTGTATAGCTCCCCGGGCGTGGTGATGCCGCCATACTCGCTGCCGAAGCGGTCGTCGAAGTGGAGCGACGTGAGGGGCTGGAGGAAGTAGGTCAGCTGCGCGTCGTCCTCGAGCTCGAAGTGGCGATCCACAAAGTCGACGAGCTTGGCGTTGACCGTCTCCGGGTCGACGCCCTCTTGGAGCCGCACGAAGGTCTGCACGCCTGACGAGATGCTGCCCCAGTTGTCGGTGATGCGCGTGTGCTCCTCGCCGAGGTTGGCCGACATCGCGCCGTGGATGGGCAGCGAGTTCGTCTCGATGGGGTCGGTCACGACGCCGGTCACCGTGAGGTCGAAGGCGTTGTCGAACGTGACGATCCGCCCGAGGATGTCGGCGGGCACCGCGTCGTCACCGAAGTACTTCGCCAGGAGTGTCTCCGAGAGCACGATCGTGTAGGGCCCGTCGAGCGCGGTCGTCCGGTCGCCCGCGATCCAGTCGTAGTCGAATAGGTCGAAGAAGCCGGGCTGCACAAACGCCAGGCCGCGCTCCTCGCGGAACCGCTTGGCCTCGCCGCCCTCCTGCTCGTCCGGAATGGCGACGACCGGGCGACCGAAGTTGCGGTCGATCAGCACCACACGGTCGGCCTCGGGGATCTCCTCGCGGAACGTCTCGGCAAACGGGTAGGGGATGCCGCGCTGGTGGCCCGTGTCGCCGAACTGGGTGCTCTCGTGGACGAGGCGGTATGTCCGCTCCGCGTTCGGATGGTGCTGATCGAAGCTCGCCTCGTAGCGGATCTTCTGGAAGATGAGCGTCGCGCAGAGCAGCCCGAGCGTGAGCCCGAGCAGGTTGACCAGCGTGTGCGTCTTAGTACGGCGGAAGGCGCGGAGGCTAGTCTTGAGGTAGTGCGAGAGCATGGCGCGGCGAGACGACAGGGAGGCGGCAGCAAAGGGACGGACAGCGGACGAGCACCGCCCTACGGGACGCCTGGCCCGGAAGTTGCCCCTTGTTTTCGGGCTGTTTGCCCGTGTTTTGCTCTGGTTGACAGCAAAGTGAACGTATGTTGCCTGCCGCACACGTCGCGCCCTCCCGCGTTCCTCACCGCGTTCCCCGATGCCCTTCCGACGTTTGCTTCGCTGCGCGGCACCGCTCCTCGGCGTGCTGCTCGCCGTGCCCGTGGTGGCACAGCCCTGGTCGTCCCCCCTCGCCGCGCCCGATTCCGAGGGCCGCCTGACCTACGCGGCGGACCCCGACGGCTTCGCCCTCCCCGACTTCAGCCACGCGGGCTACCGCGGCGGCCTCGTCCCACTGCCCGACGTGCCGACCGTCGTGACCGTGGCGCCGGGGCCGGGCGACGACACCGACCGCATCCAGGCGGCGATGGACCAAGCGGGGGCGCGGCCGCTGGGGGCCGACGGCTTCCGAGGCGCGGTGGAGCTGGCGGCGGGCACCTACGACGTGGCCGGGCAGCTCTGGCTCCAGCACAGCGGCGTGGTACTGCGCGGCGTAGGCAGCGGCGACAACCCAGCATTGGCCTCGATTCTGCGCGTCACCGGCAACGAACCGGCACAGCGCATCTTCCTCCGTGTGGGCGCGCGGCGCAACACGCTCTGGGGCGGCGAGGTGAGCGGCACCCGCACCGCCGTCACGTCTGAGCGCGTCCCCGTCGGCGCGCGCAGCTTCACCGTCGCCGATGCCTCGGCGCTGTCGGTCGGCGACAACCTGATCCTCGTCCACCCGAGCACGCAGACCTGGCTCGACGCCATCGACGGCGGCGGCGTGGACCTCGACCCGGCCTGGGCCCCGGGCGACGACGACATCGTCTTCAACCGCGTCATCACGGCCCTCGACGGCAACCGTGTGACCGTGGATGTGCCCGTGTTCTACACGCTCGACCGCAGCCGCAGCGCGTCCTACGTCT
>JBCCLD010000478.1:0-2925 GCA_039027055.1 Bacteroidota bacterium | reverse complement strand
TCGGCGGGGAGTACCACTCCGCGTTCAAGGGCCGCGGCATCGAGTTCGCCGAGGTGCGGCCCTACCAGATCGGCGATGACATCCGCACCATCGACTGGAACGTGTCCGCGCGGACGGGCGAGACGCACGTGAAGGTCTACGAGGAGGAGCGCGAGCAGACGCTCATCCTGGCCGTCGACGTGTCCGGTTCGGGTGACTTCGGGTCGGTGGGCCGCGCCAAGCGCGAGATTGCCGCCGAGGTATGCGCCGTGCCCGGCTTCTCGGCGCTCCAGAACAGCGACAAGGTGGGCCTGCTGCTGTTCTCGGACCGCGTCGAGCGGTTCATCCCGCCGAAGAAGGGCCGCCAGCACGTCCTCCGGCTCGTGCGCGACCTCTTCGTCCACGAGCCGCAGGCGCGCGGCACCGACCTGCGCCCGGCGCTCGACCACCTGCTGCACGCGCTGCGTCGCCGCGCCATCGTTCTTTTGCTGAGCGATTTTTTGCTCCCGGGCGAGTTGCATGAGCCGACGAGCCGCGCGCTCAGAACGGTCAGCAAGAAGCACGACCTCGTAGCCGTCCACCTCCGCGACCCGCGCGAGGGCGCGCTTCCCAACGTGGGCCTGCTCACCCTCACCGACGCCGAGACGGGCCGCCCCGTCACCATCGACACGCGGAGCCGCCGGGCACGCGAGCGCTTCGCCGCGCAGGCCGCCGACCGCCAGGCGCGCATCGCCGAGACGCTGCGCCGCGCCCGCATCGACTCGGTGGAGGTGGCGACCGACGCGGACTACGTCGAGCCGCTCGTGGCCTTCTTCCGCCGCAGAAATCGGGAGCGATGAGGGAAGTAGTCCGTGGTCTGTGGTCCGTGGTCCGTGGTGGCCTGTGCATCGTCGTGCTCATGAGTGGAGCGTCAGTAGCGTGGGGGCAGCAGGTGCGAGTCACGGTGGCGGCTGACAGCGTGACGGTGGGCGAGCGCTTCGAGATCGGGCTGGCCGTGGAGCACGGGCGCTCGACGCGGGTGGCGTTTCCCGACCTGCCGCCGCTGTCAGACACATTTGGGGCGGACGGCCTCGTCGATCCGGCGGCCGTTTTCGGCGACGCGGAGGTGCTGGCCGCCCGTCGTTTTCCGCCGGCCGAGACCGCGAGCGGCGCGCGCCTCGACAGCGTGGTGTTCCTCGCGACGACGTTCGCGCTGGACGCGGCGCGCATCGGGCCGATTCCGGTGGCGCTTGTGGCGGGCACCGGTGCCGCCGCCGACACGGTCACCCTCGACGTGCCGACGCAGGTGCTGCCGGTGCGCTCCGTCGTGCCCGACAGCCTGACCGCGCCGCTACAGCTCGCGCCCGCGCTCGCCTTCCCCGAGCCGCTGCCGCTGTGGGTGGCGCTGCTCGTGGGTGCGCTGCTCCTCCTGCTCGGCGTGTGGCTCTGGCGGACGCGCCACCGTGGCCCTGGTCTCGCGGCTCCGCCGCTGCCGCCGCACGCCCAGGCCCGCAAGCGCCTCGACGCGCTCCGCCCCGCCGAGCTCGACCTCACCGACTCCGAGGCCGTGCCCGCCTACTACGCCGCGCTCTCGAACGCCGTGCGGACCTACCTCACGCGCGCCCTCGGCGTCCCTGCTCAGGAGCAGACCACCCGCGAGCTCCTCACCGCCCTCGACGGCCACCCCAACGTGGACGAGGCCACGCGCCTGCGCCTCGGCGTGCTTCTCCGCCGCGCCGACCTCGCCAAGTTCGCCCGCGCCACCCCCGACGCCGCCACCCGCACCACCGACCGCACTGCTGCCACGGAGAGCGTGGACGAGATCCAGACCCGCATCGCCGCCCGCGCGCAGCAGGAAGCGGCTGAGAGCGAGGCGGCAAAGCAGGGAGACGAGGAGACGGCGAAGAGGGGAGACGGCGAGGCCGCACGCCCAGAAGACCCCGCGACACCGCCCCACCGCGACACCGCCACACCCAACTCCGACGCTTCGTAACACCACCACCTTCGAACTTCAACCTTCTGCCTTCCCCCATGTCCTTCTCCGACCGTCTCGTCGAACGCCTCGCCCGCGCGGACCGCGTCGCGGTGCTCACCGGCGCGGGCATCTCCGCCGAGAGCGGCGTGCCGACGTTCCGCGACCCCGGCGGGCTGTGGCAGAAGTTCAAGCCCGAAGAGCTGGCCAACGTCGAGGCGTTCCTCCGCAACCCCGAACTGGTGCAGGGGTGGTACGCCCACCGCGGCGAGATCATCCGCTCCGTCGCGCCCAACCCCGGCCACTACGCGCTCGCTGAGCTGGAGCAGGCGAAGCGGCACTTCCACCTCGCTACGCAGAACGTCGACGGGCTGCACCTCCAAGCGGGGTCGCAGAACGTGGCCGAGTTGCACGGCAACCTGCGGCGGATCTACTGCATCGACTGCGAGACGCCCGCGAGCGAGCACGACCTCGCGGTGATCGAGAAAGGCGAGACGGCGCGGTGCATGTCCTGCGGCGGGCTGCTGCGCCCCGACGTGGTGTGGTTCGGCGAGATGCTGCCGCACGACGCCTACGCGGAGGCCTACCTGGCTGCGCGCCAGGCCGACGTCTACCTCTCCGTCGGCACGAGCGGCGCGGTCTACCCGGCAGCGGGTCTCCCTATCGAGGCGAAGCGCAACGGGGCCTACGTCGCCGAGATCAACATCCAGCCGAGCGAGATCGCCTTCCAACTCGACGAGACCGTGCTCGGCCAATCCGGCGAAGTCTTGCCCGCACTGCTGCAGGCGATCTTGGGTTTTTGATGTTCGATTTTCGATTCGTTGATAGCAGAGTACATAAGCCATGAGAGCTCCCCTCCTGGACAGAGCCTGCCCTCGCGAACGCGGGGGAGGGGCTGGGGGTGGTCGAGCATTGCGCTCCGATGCCGCACGGTGCTGGCCTGGATCTACCCCCTCTAACTCCCCCTGTCTAGGCCGACAGGGGTAGGTTTTCAC
>JBCCLD010000477.1:0-2951 GCA_039027055.1 Bacteroidota bacterium | reverse complement strand
GATTCGGTCAACCACGCCTGTCCCCTCCCCCGCGTTCGCGAGGGCAGGCTCTGTCCAGGAGGGGAACTACCTTAGCGGCTTCCGTACATGGCTTCGATATCGCAAAAGACCGGTTGTCTATGCATTAGGGAGCCAGCGACGGCATCAGCGTAAAAAGCAGCAGCAGCGTCGCCAGCAGCGCGATGAGCAACGCGCCGATGGACTCACCGGGCGAGCCTCGGCGGGCGGTGCGGGTGGTACGGGAGCGGCGGCGGGCCATACCCAGTCGAAGGCGTGCAGACGTACGGAGGCCGGCACTACAGTATCGACTCCTCTGCGCCCTGCCTTAATCGGTGCAGCCGTGTGCCCCGTCAAGAACGGCCGCCTACTTGATCCATCGGCCTACACGATCCCACCGAACGCCATCCGGCCCCGACGACGTGTGAACGAGGACGGCCTTTCCGATGACGTGGTCGTGGGGCACAAAGCCCCAGATTCGGCTGTCGCTCGACTGGTCGCGGTTGTCGCCCAACGCGAAATAGTAGTCTTGCTCGAACGTGTAGGTGGACCGTGTGACGCCGTCTACCTCAAACGCACCGTCTGGTCGCCGTCGGACGTTGTGGCCTTCATACTCGGTGAGGATGGCCTGCAGCATAGGCCAGGTGTCGTCGGTGAGCGGGACCGAGTTGCCTGCTTGGGGCACGAAGAGCGGCCCGTAGGAGTCGAGCGTGTTGCCACTGCCGAAGGGAAACACACCACCCCGTGCGCCCTGCGGCTGCCGGATCATCTCGACGCCGGCCACGGCTTCTCGACCGCGCAAGACGTCGGCCTGCTCCGTGGTGGCAGCAATCCGAAAGCGACCACGTCCGAGTCCCTCAGGGGGACTCGTTAAGCTTGGCGCGTCGAGCGTCCGAGCGCGGTCGTCTTCTAGTTCTACGATCCAGTCATATTGGATGACGCCTCGCTCAACAATGGGCACGCCATTGACCTGCACCTGCTTGTCGACGATTGCGATGGTGTCGCCTGGCAGTCCCACGGCGCGTTTCACGAACGGCATACGCTGGTCAATAGGGCCAGGCTGACGTGGTTGGTTAAACACGATCACGTCGCCACGGCGCACGTCGCTGAAGCCAGGCCATCGCCAGCCAGGAAGTTCCACCCCATCCCACGTCCACTCGGCGAAGGGAACGCCGAGCGTGATGGGGAGACGGGGACCGTAGTGCAGCTTTGAGACGAGCACGTGGTCGCCTGGGAGCAGCGTGCCCGCCATCGACGGCGTTGGGATGCGATACGGCTCCAGCACAAACACGCGGAGGACGACGGCCACGAGCAGGGCGAGGACGATGAGCCGAAGCCACCCTCCCCGCTTCTTCGATGGCGTTCCTCGAGCTGGGTGCGCACCTGGGTGAGCACCTAGGTGCACAGCCTCTGGAAGGCCTGGTTCGTGCCTCGGCTCCTCTGCCATGGCACCGCTCACCGTACGGGACGGAAGGTGCGGGTCACACGCGGCAGGAAGAACCGCTCAGTATCGAACGACAGGAACACGAGCTTCACCTCACCAATCACGTGGTCGTGCGGGACGAACCCCCAGAAACGGCTGTCTTCGGAGTTATCGCGGTTGTCACCGATGCCGACGTAGTAGTCCTGCTCGAAGGTGTAGGTGGGCTGCACGGTGCCATCGACCTCCACGGTGCCATCGGCCAGCAGGCGAGCCGTGTGGCCTTCATAGCGATTCACGATGGCGCGGTAGTAGGGCCAGGTCTCGCGGTTGAGCGGCACCGTCGCGCCCGCCTTGGGAATCGGGAGGGGCGGGACATTATCGCGGTTCACGCCGGCCTGGCCCCGCTGTGTCCGGCTGCGAGGGAAAATGCTCTCCCCCCGGTCGTCCGGGATCACCAGCGGGGTGACGGCTTCGACGGCGGGGAGCGCTACGAGCTCCGCGGCCTCCTCGCTCGAGCCGTTTACGCCAAACGTCGAGTCGGTGCGCGCCTGGCCGTAGAGTTGCTCCATCATGAACGCCTCGACAGGTTCGAGGCCGAGGTCGTCGAGCGTGGCTGCGCCCACGCGGCCCCCTGGGGCGAGTTCAACGAGCCAGTTGTGCTGCTGCCCGTCCTCGAGGGGATACGCCTCGCCGTTGACGTAGACCAGCTTGTCGACCACGGCAATCGTGTCGCCGGGCAGCCCGAGTACCCGCTTCACATACGGGTGCCTACGTTCGATCGGCGTGCCCGCGGGCGTGCCGAAGCGCGGGTCGTCCGTCGAACTCGGTGGGTAGTTAAACACCACGATGTCGCCTCGCTCCACGCCGCCGAGCCCGGGCAGCCGCGCCTGGGGAAACTCGATGCCAGGGAGATAGATGTTCGTGAACGGGACGCCGATGGTGTTTGGCGTGCGTGCGCCATAGCCGATCTTTGAGACGATGAGGAAGTCGCCCACGAGGAGCGAGTCCTCCATCGACGGCGTCGGGATGCGGAACGGCGTGAAGAAGAAGGTCCGGATGAAAAGGATGACCGCGATGGCGATCACATAGAAGCGCACCGTCTCGCGCCAGCCTTCCTGCTTTTTGGCGTGCCCGTCCTGCGCGGCGCCCTCTTTGGCGGCGCGGTCGCGTTTGCGCGCGCGTTTCGAGCGAGAAGAGCGGGTGTTCGTTGCCACAGCGATACAAGTCTAGGGGTGGGGCGGCCAACTTACGGGTAACGTCCGAGTGGCGTCCATCGTATCTCGCCCTCTCGGCAAGGCTTCACGATTGCCGGTGCGTTGGATGCAGGCCCACATTGGATCGTACGAGCGCCTCTGCGTTGCGAGCCCCCTACTTGGCACCATGCGCTTCGAGCGCCTTGGCTTCGTCCCAGAGCGTGTCCATCTCTTCCAGCGTGGCAGCGCCGAGCGTCTGTCCCTGCTCGGCTAGCCGCGCCTCAATGTGCCGGAAGCGGCGGGAGAATTTGCGCACGGTCCCGCGCAGAGCGTTTTCT
>JBCCLD010000476.1:0-3040 GCA_039027055.1 Bacteroidota bacterium | reverse complement strand
GGGCGCGCTGGACGCCGTCGATCTCCGCACGCTGCGGGTGGAGCGCGGAGCCTCGCGCCTCGACCTCAACGGCCGCCTCGTCCTCGATGGGGTGCTCGACCTCTGGGGCAGCCCCGACCGCGCCGACGGCCCCCTGGAAGGACGTCTCCAACTCCGAGAAAGTACCCTCCAGCAGACCGACATCGAGGCGCTTGCGCCTGACCTCGCCCTGCCCGACTACCGCCACTTGGGCGTCTTCGGCCTGAGCGGAACGGCCGACTTCGACGCGCTACCAACCCCACAGGGCCGACGCTGGGACATCGACGGCGACCTCGCCCTCCGCATGAACGCCTTCGGCAACGCCGACGCCAGGAGTTCGCTCGCCCTCGAGCCAGGCGCATCGCCCGTCTGGGAAGCCGACCTCGCCCTAGTGCGTCTCGACGTGGGGGGCGTGCTGCAGCGCGACGACCTGGCGGGGGCGCTCTCGGGCGACCTCGCCGTGCGCTCCATCGCAGACTCCACCGACGCCACTGTGGGTGTCGAGGCGGCGCTCTCCGGCGTGCGGGCCGGAGCCATCGCGGCGGACACGGTAGCCACGGCATTGCGCATCGGTGGGGGCCGCATCGCGGGGCGCGTCTTTGCACGGGAGGGCCCCAGCGTGCTCGACGCGACGGGCGGCGTCAGCGGACTCGGCACGCCCGCGCTCGCCTACCGCCTCGAGGCCGACGTGTCCGCGCTCGACGCGCAGGCGTTCTACGCGCCTGCCCCCCGCACGCTCGTGACAGGGCAGCTGCGCCTCGACGGTAGCGGCACCGCCCTCGCTACCCTCCGCACCGCCCTCGACGCCACCCTCGCGGAGGCCCAGGTGCAACTCGGCGACAGCCTCCGCCGCCTGGCTACGGAGCAGCTTACGCTCACCATCGTGCCGCCCAACGACGCGGGAGGTGCCACAGAGACCCCTCGCCTCGCGCTACGCAGCGACCTCGCCGACGTGACCTTGGGCGGCGAAATCGGGCTGGGCGACCTCGTTGTGCTAGGGCAGCACTGGCAGCAGGCCGTAGCGCGGACCGTCTACGCAGAGCGGCGCAAAGCCCGCATGTTCGACCCCGCCGAGGCAGAGCCCGTGACGACCGACGCCCCGGCGACCCCGCTCCCGCTACGTCCGCTGCAGCTGACGGCTACGTTGCACCGCCCCGACAGCCTGCGTGCGCTCCTGCCCAGCCTGCCCATGCTTGCCGCCGGGACCGCGCTCACCATCGAAGGGCACGCCGGTACCGATAGCCTCGCGCTCGAGGTGGCCGCGCGCGACGAGGCGCTGGCGGTAGGACCGCTCAAGACCGAGGGGCTGGCCGTGCGCGCGGCTCTGCGCGGCCGCTACGGCGCGACGCTCACCGACCGCACCACCCTCAGCTTCGACGCGCGGGCCGACAGCCTGCGGCTCGGAGCCCAGATGCTCGCGCAACCCTCCCTCGCGTTCGCCTACCACGACGGGGCCGGCTCGCTCCGCGTGGACACACAGCCGCTCTACAACGCCGCCGCCCGCCGCCAGCCCGACTCGCTGGCCCTCGGCGACGCGACGGTGGCCTTTGATTTCGAGGTGCAGCCGGAGGCCACGCGCGTCACCTTCGACGAGGCATTCCTCCGCGCGGGCATGCTCCACTGGGAGCTCGCGACGGCGACCGGCGCGGCGATGCCCACCGTTGATCTCTACACCGACGCCATCGTCACGGACGGCCTGTCGCTGGTGCGCGTGGGCACCCAGGATGGCAAGGCAGCGCAGCCAGGTCGTGCAGTCGCCCCGGTGACGCAGCAGGAGCTCACCCTCGCAGGCGCCCTTTCGCCCGCGCGCACCGACACGGCCTACGTGTCCGCACGCGGCCTCGACTTGGCCGAGGTCCTCCGCTTTGTGGGGCTGTCGCGCCCCTTCGGTGGCCGCCTCGACGGCGACGTGGCGATCCCGTCTGCGCTCGGCCAGCCCGAACTGGAAGGCGACCTTCGCATCGCGCCGTTCCTCTTAGACGGGCGCCCAGCCGGCGTGATCGACCTGCGCAGCCGCTTCCGGCCGGGCACGACCGACCTCGCCGTCGACCTCACGCTCGCGCCCAACCCCGATGATCAGGTGGCCCCCGACGCGCGGCGCCTCCCCACCAACGACTTCGACATCACAGGCACGCTTCGGCTCCCTGGGCGCGCCGACGACGGCACCCGCACGCGCGGGGCCTATGACCTCGACGTGGCTTTCCGCAAGGTCGACCTCTTCTTCTTCGACTGGCTCTTCCCGCGCATCCTCAACAGTGCAGCAGGCGTCGGCACCGGCACCGGTCGCATCACGGGCGCGCTCACGCGTCCGCTCTTCGAGGCCGACCTTGACGTCCGCGACGCCCGCTTCCGCGTGCCCGGCTTCAACCTCGCGATCGGGCTTGACGGCGAGGTGGATGTAGACGCCGAGGGCATCCACCTCCGCGAGGCGCGTCTCACCGACCAAACGGGCGGTTCGGGCCGCGTGCAGGGCAGTATCCTCTTCAACGACTACCGATACTGGAGCTTCGAGCTTCAAAGCGTGCTCCGCGAGATGCAGATCATCAACGTCGCCGAGTCCGACGCGCTGCCGTTCTACGGCGACATCCGCGCGAGTGGGTCGCTCTCGCTCACCGGGCCGGTCAGCAATGTTTTCCTGGAGAGCACCAATGCCCGGACGACGCCTGACAGCGAGCTGTTCATCCCCATCGTGGCCAGCGGGCCGGCCGAGGAGATCGGCTTCCTCGTCTTCGCCGACTCGACTGGCGCGATCCCTGAGGCTGAGACGCGCCGCAGCCTAGTCAGCCGACGCCCGTCCACCGAGCGGTCTTTCCTCAAGGGTCTGGAGATGCAACTCAACGTCGAGGCGCCGTCCGGCTCCACGGTGCACCTCGTCCTCGACCCGGCCACCGGCGACGTGATTGCCCGGTACAAGATTGCGACGGGCCATGCGGTGCTGCATCCGATGGGTTGGGATGCGTTTGGAATGCCTGCAGAAAATGCGGCTATGGCCATTGGTGGGCATCCCAAGGACTGGACCTAT
>JBCCLD010000475.1:0-3043 GCA_039027055.1 Bacteroidota bacterium | reverse complement strand
CTCGAACGTCTGGCCGTTGAGCCCCATCCGCGTCTGGCGGTAGAACACCGGGCCCGGCGACGAGAGCTTCACCCCGAGCGCGAGCAGCAGGAACAGCGGCGAGAGTAGCAGCAGCACCGTCGCCGAGAACATCACGTCGAGGGTGCGCTTGACGAGCTGGCGCCCGTCGAACGGCGCTTCGTCCATGAGGTGGATCACCGGGAGGCCGTCCACGTCCGAGACGCGGCTGTTGACGAGCAGCCCGAGGTGAAAGAGGTCCGGCACGAGGCACATGTGCGCTGTCCGCTTCGAGCACGCCGCAGCGATCGGCTCGATCTTGTCGGCGGCTCTGAGAGGGAGCGCCACGTAGACGAGGTCTACATGCTGGCCGTCGTCGCACAGCCCGTCCATCACGTCGGCGAGGTCGTCCACGCGCCCGAGCATTTCGATGCGCTGTGGGGCGTGTCCGTGGCGGCGGCGGCCCGGCAGAGGTTCCTCGAAGACCTCGGCGCGGTCGTCCACGAAGCCGAGCACCTCGAAGCCCATCCACGGATACTGCCGGAACGCCCGCGCAAGCCGCTGCCCTGCCTTGCCTGCACCCACGATAAGCACGCGGCGGAGGTTCTTGCCCTGCTGCCGCGCACGCCGCAGCACCGTGTAGATCGTCAGCCGCAGCCCCACGAGCAGTCCGGCCGTCGTCACGCCGAAGAGCACCATGTGGATGCGCGAGAACGAGAAGGCGCGGTAGAAGAACAGCGCCGCGATCGAGGCCACGATGCCGAGCGCAACGGCCCGCGCGACGCTGTAGATGACCAGCGTCAGGCGCGTGGCGCGGCGGGTTCGGTAGAGCCCCGAGAGCAGGAACATGAGGCCCCAGATGGCCAAGACGCCCGGGAGGTACCCTAGGTAGGCGGCGAGGCTAGGGATCTCCTCAGCGTTGATGACGGGGAGCGCCGCGATCAGCCCGTCGAGAGCGTAAGGCGAAGCGGAATGCAGGAGACCAAAGCGTAGCGCGTAGGCGATCACCCACCCGAGGGCGATCAGCGCGAGGTCCGCAACGAAGAGGCTGCGTTGGAGAAACTGACTCTGTTCCTTGAGCATGGGCGCGAGGAGGGGTGAAAAACCCAGGGCCGAACGAGAAGGCGGTCAGTATCGAAGATCCACAGGCAGCGCAGGGGCGGATGAAAAGGACGCGGGCGGAATGTACGAAGCGGTGGCGAAAATGCCAGCCCGCTTCGGTAGGTCGGCCGAAGGTAGGGTGGTGGCAGTGTACGGCGCGCCTTCGCCCCGGCCTCGCTACCGGCTCACGGGCTCACCGACGCACCTACCATGGGGCGCAGCTTCGCGGGGTGCGTGGCGCGGATGAGCGCCCGGGCGAGCGCCCGCGTCGAGTTGATCATCGGGACTCCTGCGACCTCGAGTTCTGGGATCGCGAGCGGGAGCTCGGTGCAGCCAAGGATCACGGCCTCGGCCCCCTTCTCTCTCAGGTGGTCAGTGGCGTCGAGCAGGTTCTGCCGCGCGCGCGCCGTTGGGCGGCTCTGCGCCTTGAGGCCCCATGTGCCGTCGTAGATCGTGGGCTGGACGAGCGTCTCCTGTACGTCAGGGTCGGGGCGGATCGCGTCAAGCCCGGCGGCCTCCAGCCCCACGGCATGTAGGCGGTTTTGGATCGACGACGAGGTGGCGAGCACACCAATCCGCTGGGCACCGGACGCCACCTCTGCCACGTGCGCCACGATCGCGTCGATGATGTGGAGCAGCTGTAGGCTCCGGCCTTCGATGGAGAGCGCATCGGTGAGATGGCCGAACAGGACCGGTGCATGGGCTGTGTTGCAGGGGATGCCCGCGATGGCGCAGCCCGCATTATCGAGGCGGCGCAGCACCTCCACCATCGCCGGGATGGGACTGGTGGCATCCTGGTCCGCGATCCAGGCCGCGCGATCCGGGATGCGCGCTGGGTATGAGATCAGGGTCACGGGAAGGTGGTCCTGGTCACGGTGGGCTTCCGTCTCGTCGAAGAGTGCGCGGACGAGGTCGAGGCCCGCGTAGGGGCCGAGGCCGCCGAGCACGCCGATGGCGTCCTGTTCGTCGGGATCGTAGAAGGCCGGGTTGAAGTCGAGGGGGGCGAGCACGTGCGGGCCGAGAGGAGGAGGAGGACGGCTGCAAGCTACGCCGCGCCGCGCCCGAGCGGACCTGTCGGGTGAAAAGCCGAGCAAGACCCCCGTCTGGGAGCCTGACGCGGCGTCCCGCGTTGACCGCCGCCCCTGAAGCTGCCTATCTTTGAGACTCTGTACGCACCACATCCATGCGGCTTTACGACGGCCGCCCACGCTGAGGTCGCGTCGCCTGCCCGATAGCTCAATTGGCAGAGCACCACACTTTGGATGTGGGGGTTCCAGGTTCGAGTCCTGGTCGGGCAACCTCGTTGAGTATGGAGGTGCGAACGTGTGAAGGTGGGCCTGTCTCCACCCTCGGTAGCGCGTCCTCACGTTCATACATCCATACGTGCACACGTCCACACCGAGCGATGCTCCCCCACGCCGTCCCGCCCGTCTCGATCTTCGCAGGCCGCTCCAACCCCGCGTTGGCGCGCGCCATCGCGCAGGACTACGGGCGCGACCTGGGGCATGTCAGCCTCCGCAACTTCTCTGACGGCGAGATCTACGTCCGCTACGAGGAGTCGATTCGCGGCACCGACCTCTTCATCATCCAGTGCACGCCCGCGCCCGGCGACCACTGGATGGAGCTGCTCTTCATGATCGACGCGGCGCGGCGGGCCTCGGCGAGCCGCATCACGGCGGTGATCCCCTACTTCGGCTACGCACGCCAGGACCGCAAAGACCAGCCCCGCGTCTCCATCGGTGCGAAGGTATGCTGCAACATGCTGGAGACGGTCGGCGTGGACCGCATCCTGACGATGGACCTCCACGCCGCACAGATCCAGGGCTTCGTGGACATCCCCGTCGATCACCTCTACGGCTCGGCCGTGTACTTCGAGGAGGTGCGCCACTCGCTCCCCGACAACCTCGTCGTCGTGGCCCCGGACCTCGGCTCGGTGAAGGTGGCG
>JBCCLD010000474.1:0-3090 GCA_039027055.1 Bacteroidota bacterium | reverse complement strand
CGAACGGGATGTCGGTGGGCTGGACGACGGGCTGGCGGAGGCGGCGGCGGAAGTCGTCACGGTAGAGCGTCGCGTCGAGCTTGCCGAAGGGGAGCGTGAGCCCCTCGAACGCCTCGATCTTGGCGCGGAGGCGCTGGGCGAGGAACACGCCGCGTGTCTGCATGCCCACGAGTGCGAGGCGGTCGCCCGGCTCCGCGGCCCCGCCGGGCAGGCTGTCGTCGAGATGCTCCACGATCTGCCGCGCGAGGCGGTTGAGCGTGCGGTCGAGATCGTCGGCATCCATGAGATGGGCCTTGACGCGGTCCTTGGGCAGCAGGGGCGGGCGATCCATCGCAAGAGTGGGGCGGTGAGGCAGTGCGGCAGGGCAGACGTGCGCGCCGCAGGCCTGCTAAGCTACGCACCGGGCCATGAGCCAAGGCGCTTGCCCCTGACCCCCAGGACGCCCAGAGGACTAGCTACGTGTGACCAGGTGCCAAAGAAACTCCAACTCCGGACGGGCGGCGGCGGCAACGAAGCTGAGCGTGAGCAAACCCAGCAGGAAGGGCACCACAAAGCCCAAGCCGAGCGCGCGGGCCAGTGGCACCTGGGCCACACCGCCGAGGTCCACGAGCGCCCGGATCTGGCCGATCAGCTCCGCCACGACCCATACGGCCAACAGCCCGAGCGCCCACACAGCCAGGCCGAGGCTCGGCGGCTGCGACGCCAGCGCCATCGCGGCGATAAGCAGCACAAGCATCGGCCAGCGCGCCCAGACGGTCAGCGTGAGCGCCTGCGCAGGCAGCAGTCTGTTGGCACGTGCGAGCACGGCCATCGCCACCACGTTGATGAGTTGCGTGAGCGCATAGAGGCTCCCCACGAGCACCACGAGCAGCATCGACTGCTGGAGTAGCATGTTGAGGCCCCGCAGCACGTTGGGCGGGAGGCCCGCGACGAGCAGTCCGAGCACGTCCGTCTGCCCGAGCGTCCGCAGCGCGATGACCCAGATCACGCCCACCCCGAGCGCCAGCACCCCGGCCATCGCCGCGGTCTGCCAGCCTTCGACGCCGCGCGCGCGTCGCACGGCATCCTGGTACATCGACGGGCGCAGGATGTGCTCGGTAGCGAGCACCTGAAACGTGGGCGTGAGCCAGTAGAGGTAGGCCAGCGCGAGCACGAGCAGCCAACCGACCATCACGAGCAGCGTTGGGCGACGACCCTCCGGCGCCACGCCTGCGTCGATGGCGAAGAGCGTCTGCTGGCCCGTGAACAGGCCCGCCATCACGTCGAAGGCAGGGCGGGGCTGATCGTCTTCGTCGCGGAGGCCGTATTCCGTCGCGCTGACGCTGGTGGCGAGGAGCGCGCCCTCCTGTCCGGAATCGCGCCATCGGTAGACGAGGACGGTCCATGGCTCGGCGTCGAGCGCTGCGCGGAGGTGGGTTTCGAGGGTTCGCGCCTGCGCCTCGGCCGACGCGGGCACGGCATGGCCTCCATCGCGCCTGGGCCGCACCGCTGCGCCGACCGCGAGCCCCACGGGCGTGTCGGCGTGCGCCTGCCACCGGACGATCAAGGCGTCGGGGTCGGCATCCAGTGCGGCAAGCAGCACCACGTCTACCTCGTCGGCGCAAACATCGTCGTCCACGAAGCGCGAGACGTAGTAGGTCGTGGCCCCTGGTGGCCCGTGCTCGCGGATGAGGCGCTGGAGCTGCTCGAAGTAGGCACACGCCGCCGGGTCGCTCGTGTCGCTGCCGACGGCGAGGCCAAAGTGCCGAGCTGACGGGTGCGCCGCGCTCCGGGCGAGCACCTCGGCCAGCGTACGCTGGGCAAAGGCGAGGGTGTCGCGTAGGCGAACGGCAGGCAGCGTGCGGATGGGGAGGTCTTGGTAGACGGCTATGCCGCGTCGAGTCGCGGCAGCGAGCACGAACTCCTGTTCCACCACCTCCGTGCGCACCACACGGACGCCTGCGTCCTGCATCGCCGCGAGGTCGGCGAGCGCTTGGGCGGAGTCGGCGGGGACGTCCCATACGACGCCTACGGGCACCCGTGGCTGCGCTGTGCCAAGCCGTGGGGCGACGAGCAGCGGGACGAGGATGAGCAGAGGGAGTAGCCAGCGCATGCCGCAAGCTACGCTCGCCTCTTATCCAGCTTCGTCCACGTCTGGTACGCTCCTCGGCAGCGTGAGCACGAACGTCGCGCCGCCACCGGGCGTCGGCTCCACGTCCAGCGTACCACCGTGGCCCTGCGTCACGATGTCGTAGCTCAAGCTCAGTCCGAGGCCGATGCCCTGCCCCGTCGGCTTGGTGGTGAAAAACGGCTCGAACACCTTGGCCTGCAGACCGTCTGGCACCCCCGGCCCATTGTCGCTAACGCGCACCTCAATGTGGCTGTCGTTGGCGCGGCTGTCGTCTCGGCGCGTCGTCACGGTCACGCAGGCCTCCGGTGTCGCCGCCTCGGTGAGCGCGTCGAAGGCGTTGCCGAGCAGGTTGAGCAACACCCGCCCGATTTCCTGCGGGGCGAGGTCCACATCGCCTACGTCCAGATCGAAGTCCCGGACGATCTCCACCGCGAAGCTCGGATCGCGGGCGCGGGCGCCGTGCCAGGCGAGGTCGATGTGCTGGTCCACGAGCGCGTTGAGGTCGGTCGGCTGGCGCGCACTTTCGCCCGTGCGTGCGTGGTCGAGCATGGCCCGAACGATGCCATCGGCGCGGCGCGCGTGCGCCTCGATGCGCTCGGCGTGCACGCGTAGGTCGGCCCGCAAGGCCTCGGCTTCCTCAGGGTCGTCCTCCGCGTCGAGGTCGTCGAGGAGCTCGCGCGAGAGCGCGGCGAAGTTGGTGACGAAGTTGAGCGGGTTCTTGATCTCGTGCGCCACGCCCGCCGTGAGCATGCCCAGCGACGCCATCTTCTCCTGCTGCACGAGCCGGGCCTGCGCCGCCGTGAGGTCGGCGAGCGACTGGTTCAGTTCTGCCGTCCGCCGCTCGACGAGCAGTTCGAGGTCGCGGTTGCGCCGTTCGAGGGCCGTGGCGAGCGTCGCGCCCGGATCGAGGAGTGCGTCTTCGACGGAGAAATGGCAGTGGGCGAGCAGCCAGCGTCCGTCGAGCCGCTCCAGAACGAAGG
>JBCCLD010000473.1:0-3116 GCA_039027055.1 Bacteroidota bacterium | reverse complement strand
TATACGCTTTCAATTCGCCGATGTCAGGATAGCCGAGGAGGTGTTGCGTGTCGCGTAGTGCGTGTTGACCTCGATCCGATACTCGGGCACGCACTACGCAACATGGAGCTATGCTGACATCGTGACGCCGAATCCGTATTACCTTCGCCTATTCCTTCGCACTTGAACACCAGGGCGATGAGTCTACGCGTCACCTCTTGGTGCCATCCTGAGCGAGGGCCAGCGAGTCGAAGGATCTCCGTCGCACCTGGACGCTCCGCCCTTGGCCTGGAAGCTGGCCCGCAGATCCCCCGCCTTCGCGAGGGCAAGCTCTTCGGCTACGCCCTACAGGCTCCGCTCAGGATGACAAGTTTGGGGTTACCCGTTGAGGCCAAACTCCTGCATCACGGCATCGATTTCTGCGTCGCTCGCACGCCATTTAGCTCCTCGACGCTCACGCAACGCAACAAGTCCCAGGAGCGAGAGCGGATCTTCTGCGCCAAACTCCAACATCTCTGTCTGAGCCTTCCACCATTCGCGCCCGCCATCATATCGGCGCGACACGTCGTAGCCCATCGCTCGAAGCGCGAGGATAGCGGGAATCAGCACGTTCGCTGCACTGTTGAGCACGTCTCCTTTTCTGCCCTCATCCTTGCGCATTCTGCCTTCCTGCTAGCCCTTTGGCCGCAGCGTCACGACGGGGAGCAGCATCTCCTCCATCGACACGCCGCCGTGCTGGAAGGTGTCGTTGTAGCGCTGCACGTAGCGGTGGTAGCTCGTCGGGTAGACGAAATAGAAGTCCTCCTTGCAGAAGATGTAGTTCTCGTTCAAACCGCTGCGCGGGAGGCCGTAGTCCTCTGGGTTCTTGACGAAGATGGCGTCGCTGCGGTCGCACTTGAGGTTGCGGCCGAACTTGTAGCGCAGGCTCGTGGACGTGTCGCGGTCGCCGATGACCTTGGTGGGGCGCAGGCTGCGCACGGCCCCGTGGTCGGTGGTGAGGACGATGGTGACGTCCTGCTCGGCGAGGGCGCGGAAGGCCTCGAAGAGCCACGAGTGCTCGAACCACGTCCGGGCGAGGCCGCGGAAGGCCGCCTCGTCAGGAGCGATTTCCTTGAGGACAGCCGAGTCGGAGCGGGAGTGCGTGAGGATGTCGAGGAAGTTGACCACGACCGCCGAGAAGTCGTGCTGGGTGTAGTCGAGGACCTTGTCGGCGAAGGCCTGGCCGTCCGCGCCCGTGATGAGCTTGTCGTAGCGCATCCGGATGTCGCCGAGGCGGCGGCGCTTGAGGAGGTCGCCGAGGAAGAACTCCTCGTGCTGGTTGAGGCTCTCGTCGTCGTCGCCTGCGCTCCAGCGGGTGCGGTGGCGCTGCGCGATGTTGATCGGCAGCAGGCCGGAGAAGATGGCGTTGCGCGAGTAGGGCGTGGCGGTCGGAAGGAGCGACCAGTGCCAGTCCTTCTGGATCTCGAAGTGCGGGTAGAGTAGGCTCTCCAACATCAGCCACTGATCGAACCGCAAGCAATCGATTAGGAAGAAGAGCACGGGACGCTTCGGCTTGCCGCTGCGCTGCGGCTGGAGGTGCGGGAGGACGAACTTCGAGAGCACCTCGTGGGAGAGCGGCGGCCGGTCGTCGCTGACGCGGTGGAGCGTGTCGGCCTCGTCGATCCAGTCGGCGTAGTAGCGCTCGACGAAGTTGCCGAATTCGCGGTTGGCCTCGCGGTACTGGTTGTGCAGGATCTCGGCGACGTTCTCGTCGGCGTCGCCGAGGTCGAGGTCGAAGCGGACGAGCTCCTGGTAGAGGTCCACCCACTCGGCGTGGTCGAGGCCGCCGGAGAGGCGCATCGTGATCTGGCCGAAGCGGCGGAGGTAGTCCTGGCTCACGGTCTCGCCGCGCAGCCTTTCCCTATCCAGCAGCCGCTTGATGGTGAGCAGGATCTGCTTCGGGTTGACGGGCTTGATGAGGTAGTCCGCGATCTGCCGTCCGAGCGCGTCCTCCATGAGGTGCTCCTCCTCGGACTTCGTGATCATCACGACGGGCACCTCGGGGCGGGTTGCCTTGATCTCCTGGAGCGCATCGAGGCCGCCCATGCCGGGCATCTGCTCGTCGAGGAAGACGACGTCGTAGCGCTCGGCCTCGCGCTGGGTGACGGCGTCCGCGCCGTTGGCGACGCTGGTCACGTCGTAGCCCTTGGCTTCGAGGAAGAGGATGTGCGGCTTGAGGAGGTCGATCTCGTCGTCGGCCCAGAGGATGCGGGGCATGAGGGAAGTGCTGCCGTGTTGCGGTGAACAGTGTTGCCGTGGGGGGTGAACCCGGTGATGCGGCGTCGGGTCCGGGTCCAACGCAGCGCGCGCACGTGTTCGTACGGCGCACGGGTGCCCCGTTCGCTCGGTCCTCGTCTCGCTCGCACGGTTGCTCCATGAAACGGTTGCTCCATGAAGAGGAGCCTCCGCGCAGCAAACGCTGCGTGTGCTTGCTACCCTACGTGTCACAGCCCCAGGGCGTGTGGACATTCGGTCTGATCGGCGCTCGCGGCCTCCGTTCGGCCTCCACTTCGTTTCGCTCGTCGACCGATCCTACCGACCGATCCTACCGACCGATCCTACCGGATCGCCCTGCTCACGCGCCTTGTGGAGACGCAAACGGCGTCTCGCGAGCCCCTGACCCGATGGTGTCCACACGCCTCAGTCCGTGATGCCGAGGCGCACGGCGATGGCGACGGCTTCGAGGCCGGAGGAGGCGTGCAGCTTGCGGTAGATGTTGCGCACGTGCGTGTCCACGGTGTGCGTGCTGATGCAGAGCGTGTCGGCGATGCGCTTCTGGCTGAAGCCGCGGGCCATCAACCGAACCACCTCCTCCTCGCGCGTCGAGAGGGGCGAGGGCGGCTTCTCGAAGTGCCGCAGCACATAGGACGCGACTCCGGGCGACACGGTCATGCCCCCTTGCGCGGCCTTGCGCGCGGCGTCGGGGAGGCTGTCCACGAGGCGGTCCTTGAGGATGTAGCCGACGGCCCCGGCCTGAAGCGCGGCGAAGACCGTCTCCGGCGCGTCCACGCTCGTGAGCATCAGCACCGCGCCGCCGTTGAAGTCGCGGCGGTAGCGCCGCGTCGCCGAGATACCGTCGCCGTCGGGCAGGCGCACGT
>JBCCLD010000472.1:0-3119 GCA_039027055.1 Bacteroidota bacterium | reverse complement strand
TGGTTCAAGTTATTGTTTTTAAACTTGAATCTAGGAAATTTCCCCAGATTGCCTTCAGTGACACGTGCTACTCTGGATTTCTTTTGCGACCGGCTTTCCGCACCGTGTAGCTTGCCCCCCTACAGCGATTGAGGTACCTAACTCAAGTTGTGACCTATCGACGCGCCCCTCAGCTTGATCAGTGTAGGGAGTGGGAAGGAGGGAGTTGGGGGTGGCAAACGCCCCACACCCTACCCTCTACTCCCTACGGACCGGCCGAAGCGCGCAGCCGAGCCCTAGCACACAACTTGGGGTACCTATTTGCCTCGATCGCTGTCATGCTTTTGCACACATCACGCGACGCGAAGACGAGGAAGGAAGGAACAACCAGCGCCGCGCCCCTCCGCCCCTCCTATGGCTTCCTCTCCCTTGGACGCGAGCGCTCTGCGCCAGCTCTTCGACCATGCTCCGGTCAGCATGGGCCTAGTGGAACTGCACCCGGACGGGGTGCTGCACCTCATCGGCAACGAGGCCACGAGCCGCCTCAGCGACGCCGACGCGACTAGCCTCGCCGGCCAATTCTTTCCTGAGGACAACGACCCCACGGGCGTCGTGGAGCTCTTCTCGCGACACTACGAGGAGGCGCGCGACACCAAAGAGGCCGTACGATTCAGCTACCAGGACGCAGGACCGCTCGGCACGCGCTACCTCGTGGCCACCGTCCAGTATGTGGGCGAAAGCACGACCGGGGTCTCCCGCTTCACCTACGTCATCGACGACCAGACGAGCGAGACGCTGGCCCTCCACGAGATCGAGGCCAGCCAGGAGCGCCTACGTGCCTTCGTGGAGCACATACCCACCCCAGTCGCCATGGTGGACCGCGAGATGCGCTACCTCGCCGTGAGCCAGTGCTGGCTCCGGGACTACGGCCTCACCGAGGGCAGCATTCTCGGCCGCAGCCACTACGAGGTATTTCCTGAGATCCCGGACGCGTGGAAGGCCGTCCACCAGCGCTGCCTCGCGGGGGCCGTAGAGAGCAATGATGGCGAAGCCTTCGAGCGCGCCGACGGCCGGACGGACTGGATCTGCTGGGAGGTCCGCCCTTGGAACAACACCGAGGGCGAGGTCGGCGGCCTCATCATGTACACCGAAGTCATCACCGACGAGGTCGAACTCACCCGCGCCCGCTTCGAGAGCGAGCAGCGCTTCGAGGCCATCTTCAACTCGATGTTCCAGTTCATCGGACTGATGAGCCCCGACGGAACGCTCCTCGAAGCCAATACCACCGCGCTGGCCTTCGCGGACCTCCAGCCCGAGGACGTGGTCGGCAAGCCGTTCTGGGAGTGCCACTGGTGGACGATCTCGGAGGAGACGCAAGCCCACCTGCGGGAGCAGGTAGCCCACGCTGCGCAGGGCGCGTTCGTCCGCTACAACACCCAGTTTCTCGGAGCCGAGGGGCGCACCGCCATCATCGACTTCTCCATCAAGCCCGTATTCGACGAGGCCGGGACGGTGACCATGCTCATATCGGAAGGCCGAGACGTCACCGCACAGGTACAGACGCGCAGCAAGTTGGAGGCCACAGAGCGCCGCCTGCGCACCGTCCTCGACAACATTCCGATGACCCTCTTCGCCATGGACGCCGAGGGGACGTTTACCCTCTCAGACGGCCGCGGGCTGGACGCCCTGGGCCTCGTGCCGGGCGAGGTCGTCGGTGAGAACGCCTTCGCGCTCTACGGCCACAACGAGGATATCCAGGATGGGCTTCGGCGCACGCTCGCAGGGCGGCCGACGCAGTTCACCTCCGAGGTTGGCCCTCACGCCTACGAGACCTACGCGACGCCGTCCTTCGACGAGGACGGGGTGGTGGACGGGCTGATCGGCGTCTCCCTCGACGTCACCTCCCGGGCCGCCGCCGAGCGCAACCTGCAGGAGCGCGCCGAACGCTCGATGCTGCTCTACGACATCGCCTCGCGCGACGGCCTGGCCTTCGACGACCACATCCGCTACGCGCTTGCCGAGACAACCCGGATGCTCGGTCTCAACTTCGGGTTCGTCAGCCGTGTCGAGGGGCTGCCTGGCGACCCTGACGCGCGCTATACGGTGGACGTCAGCTTTGCCTTGGAGGGCACCCCGCTCTCGCCCGGCATCCAGTTCGCGCTCCAGGACACCTACTGCCGCTTCGTCTGGGACGGCGACGACACCGTGGCCACCATCAGGCACATGGGCGCGTCCGAGCACCGTGAGGCCGCCTGCTACGCCAAGTTTGGTCTCGAAGCCTTCATCGGCATCACATTCTGCGTCAACAACCAGCCCTACGGCACGCTCAGCTTCTCGTCCACCACGCCCCGCCCCAAGGGCTTCTCCGAGGCCGACCGCGACCTCGTGCAGATGCTCGCCCAGTGGATCGGGGTGCTTGTGGAGCAGCGCGAGACCGAGCGGACGTTGCTCGCGGCACGCGACCGCGCCCAGGCCGCCAACCGCGCCAAGAGCACCTTTCTCGCGGCCATGAGCCACGAGATCCGCACGCCGATGAACAGCGTGATCGGCTTCGCCGAGCTGCTCGGCATGACCGACCTCTCAACCCAGCAGCACCACTACGCGGACCGCATCACTAGCTCCGGCGAGCACCTGCTCGGGTTGATCGAGGACCTGCTCGACTTCTCGAAGATCGAGGCCGGCGAGATGCAACTCGCCACGGAGCCGTTTGCGCTCGAACCGGTCGTGCGCGGCGTGCTCGAAGCCCTCGCGCCCCAGACCGCCAGCAAGCAGCTCGACCTCGCCTACGACCTCGCCGACACCGTCCCCTCACGTCTCCTCGGCGATGAGCGGCGCTTCCAGCAGGTCCTCATCAACCTCGTCGGCAACGCGATCAAGTTCACCGAGCAAGGCCGCGTCGAGGTGGAGGTCGCCACCGAGGGCCAGGGTGCCAGGACGCGCCTGCTGGTCCATGTACGCGATACGGGCATCGGCATGGACACCGACGTGCAGGCGCGCATCTTCAAGGCCTTCACACAGGCCGACCTCTCGACGACGCGCCGCTTCGGCGGGACTGGGCTGGGCCTCACCATCTCAGGCCGCCTGGCTTCCCTCATGCACGGTGCAATCCGGGTGGCGAGCACGCCTGGCGTCGGTTCGAC
>JBCCLD010000471.1:0-3169 GCA_039027055.1 Bacteroidota bacterium | reverse complement strand
TGGCCCAAGCGCCCGGCATGGCCGCGGCGCACCGCTGGCTGGCTACGCTCTACGGCCAGCGGTGCGCCGCGGCCATGCCGGGCGCTTGGGCCAGGCAGACCTGGAACGCTTCGAGGCTACGGCTGGCGTGGCCCAGGCGCGCGAGCGCCACGCCCAGGTGAAAGTGCGCCTCCGGATAGTTGTAGAACCGCGCCACGGCCTCGTAGGCAGCGGTGCAGGCCTCCTCATACTGTTTCAGCCCGATGAAGGCTTGGGCACGCCCGTGTAGTGCGCGTGCGTTGTCAGGGTCCAGGTCGAGGACCCGCGCGAAGGTCGTCAGCGCCTCGGCGTAGGCCTCCTGGCGCACCAGGGCGCGGCCGAGCAGGAGCAGCACGGTCGTGTTCGAAGGGGCACGGTCGAGTAGCGCGCGGAAGCAACTTAGCGCCGCCTCGGGCAGGCCCTCGCGCAGCAGCAGGCGACCCTCCAGCAAGTCGAGGGCCGGAGCCGGTGGGCCTTCTACCCCCTCGTCATAGAGCCCGCGCAGCGTGTCGAGCACGGCCCGGGCGTCGCCAACGCGGTTGGTGTCGACATACGCCTGGAGCAGCCACGTCCCTGCGTAGATCCGGTGCGGGGCGTTTGGCTCGAACCCCGCCTGGAGCAGCGGTAGCGCCTCGGCATGCTTCCGCTGAGCGAGGTAGACGCGCGCCAGGTTGAGCCGCGTCTCTGCCCGCGTACGGTCGAGCAGGGTTCGCTGGTCGTCAGGCAGCGGGTCGACATAGCCCAGCGCGACGAGGTGGTCGAGGGCCTCGCGCTCCAGCCAGGGATCCGGCGTGGTGTCCGGCGGATGCAAGCCCGCCTCACCGGGCACCCTCTCCCAGCTGTCGATCCGCGTTACGACGGGCGGCTCGGCCCAGCACTCCACGAGCGGACGCCCCGGCATGTCGCGGCCTACTGGCAAGCCGAAGCCCGTCAGCACCGTCGGCGCGATGTCGAGGAGGCCCGCGCCGTTGACCCGCTCGTCTGCCCGTATGCCCGGCCCCGCCATCACCACGATGCCAAACGAGCGGTGCTCCACCGCGGGGCCAGCCGGGATCGACGGGATACGGGTAGGGCGGAGGTGGTCGGAATGAAAGCCATGGTCCGAGACGAGCAGCACGAGCGTATCGTCGCCGGCCAGATCCAGCAGGCGGTCGAGGAGCATGTCGTGGAAGCGGTAGCCCGCCTCGACCACGCCGCGATACTGCGCAAAGTCCGCCTCGGGAATCGAAGGCATCCGGGGCGGATGGTACTTCATGAAGCCGTGCCCGAAATGGTCGATGGCGTCGAAGTAGACAGCCATGAAGTCCCACGTGGTGTGCTCCATCAGGTAGGTCGCCGCCGACTGGATCGAGGCGGCGTCGGCGACGATGCGTGCCAGGCTCGCGAGGCGCTTGTCGGTGGCCGGGTCGATCTGCGCTGGGGCGCCGAGGAACGGCGCGAGCAGCGCACCAGTCAACTCAGCCGGGTGGACGCGCAGCGCGGCGAGCGTGTCAGCCAACTCGGGCGGATGGACCGTGCCGGGGGCCATCGCCCATTCCGTCGAGATGGGTGCGCGCGCGCGCTGGTAGAAGTTGCTCACCATCGCGCCGCCGATCGGCTCCGCCGGGTGGCTCGGCCACCAGCCGACCACGTTCGAGCGCAGCCCGTTCTGCTGGAGGATGTTCCAGAGCGCCTTGCCTCGCCGCGACGTGCCCAGCACGGGACGCACGCCCGTCCCGTCGGGGCGCGGCTCCACGAAGCCGTGAATCCCATGCTGGTCCGCCGTCTTACCCGTGGCGATGCTCGTCCAGAGCATCGGGCTGAACGGCGGGTCGAGCGTGGCGAGGTTGCCCATCACGCCTCGGTCGACGAGCGTCTCCAGAGCCGGCATCTTGCCCGCGTCCAGCAGCGGGGTGATGACCTTCCAGTCGGCGGCGTCCCAGCCGATGAGGAGGACCTTCTTGGCGAGGCGTGGTCCTGTGGGAATGGGCACGACGGCGTCTGGCTGGTAGGTCAGGAGCGTTGCCGGTGCAACGTTGGGTCGACGACGGCCGCCATAGCCTCGGCGTCCAGCGCGGGGGCGTCGTCCAGGAAGCCGCTGAGGAACGCGGCGAGCTGGGTCGCTGCCTGCGATGGGTTGCGGACCACGTCGGCATGGTGCAGGACGAGGGCCTCGGTATCGCCGCGGCGCTCCGTCCAGGTGCGAGCACGAGCGAGGTGGCGTCCGAATGCGTTGCGCAGCACGGCGGCGTCGGCGACGGGGCGACCTTGCCGTTCCAGCATGGCGGCCTGCGAGCGGAGCACCTGGTCGAGGTCGCGCTCCAGCAGCACCACGCGGTAGCGCGGCCCGGCGGGCAGGTGCGGTAGCAGCGGCGCCACAACCTTCACCACCCGGCTGTCGGCGTCGGGGAGCCACGCCTTGTCGCGGGCGAGCGCCTTCACGCGGTCGTGCTCGTAGTAGCCACGCGGGTTGCTGGCGTCGGCCTCGCGCGCGCCGTCGGTGAACGCCGTGAGGCCGCCCGCCGTGAGCATCTGCATCAGCATCGAGGTGCCCGAGCGTGGCAGCCCCGAGACGACGACCACCGAGAGGCCCTCAAACGACACCGCGGGTGCGGCCTGGGCCGGCGCTTCGTCTTGGGTGCCAGCGTTGGCTTCGGCTTCGGCCTTGGCTGCCGCCTCTGCTTCGGCCTGGAGGCGCCGCTCCTCGATCCAGTCCGTCCCACGCATTGCGCGCCACGCCTCGATGCCGCGGTAGCCGAGCGCAAGCAAGCCCAGTGAGCCTTCCGGCGGGATCTCGTACGGGACTTTTTTCTTTGGGGCGTCGGTGGACATACGGTAGAACGAGTCAGGAGCGAAAGGGAGCCGAGCGCGGCGCGGAAGCTACACGCTAGGGCGGCGGCGTGCCGGACAAAAAGGAGCGGGGCGAGCCAGCGATGGCCCGCCCCGCGAGAAGGAGCACGAGGTGCGCCCTAGTTGGTGATCGTCACCTTGCGCGTCGTCTGGAACGACTCGCCCGTCACGCGGACGAGGTAGAGGCCGCCGGGCAGGCCCGCGGCGTCTAGCGTGACCGGGGTGCTGACGTTGGCCTCCATCGCACCGTCGAGGAGCGTAGCGACGCGCTGGCCGACCATGTTGAAGACCTCCACGCGCACGTCCTGCGCCTCGCGCACGG
>JBCCLD010000470.1:0-3173 GCA_039027055.1 Bacteroidota bacterium | reverse complement strand
CTGAGAATGGTCCAGTAGGATTGCTAGAGAACAAGAGTGCAACTGTATTTGCTGCGCGCGGTGGTATTTATGCAGGTACTGACTTTGATACACAATCTCCATATCTTCAACACTTCTTGGGTTTTGTGGGTATTAGCAATGTAAACTTTGTTTATGCAGAGGGGCTTGCAATGGGCGAGGAGCAAGCGAAAAATGCATTTTCAGCAGCCAGTGAAAAAATTATTGAACTATCTGAATAACTCGCAGACTAACTATATGCAGTTAGCAAAAACGTTGGAAGTTGTTTGAGCTAATAGTGTGTTCCAAGTTGAGTGTGCTTGTTGCCCCGCGAATGTCGCGGGGCTTTTTTTTGCCGGCTCCCTCGGTTTTCCAGGCACGTACAACCCTCTTGAGCGTACAGCGGGGCCATCCAGCTCGCTCTACC
This sequence comes from Bacteroidota bacterium, assembly GCA_039027055.1. Taxonomy (GTDB): domain Bacteria; phylum Bacteroidota; class Rhodothermia; order Rhodothermales; family Rubricoccaceae; genus JBCBEX01. Next base: position 2,749 of record JBCCLD010000470.1, on the reverse strand, counting down.
CATGCCCCCCACCCCTGCTCTTGCGCGCGACGTTCGGCGTGCGCGCCGCCCCGGCCTCGACGCGTTCATGCGGCCGCGCCATGTCGCCGTGATCGGCGCGACGGATGCACCGCAGAGCGTGGGCCGCCAGGCGTTCTGGAACCTACTCATCCATCCGTTCGGCGGCACCGTCTACCCCGTCAATCCGAATCGGGCGAGCGTCCTCGGCGTGAAGGCATACCCGACCGTCGCCGACGTGCCGGCACCGGTGGACCTGGCGCTCATCTGCACGCCGGCTCCGACGACGCCGGACCTCGTCCGGCAGTGCGTAGAGGCCGGTGTCACGGGCGTGATCGTGTTTGCGGCAGGCTTCAGCGAGGCGGGCCCCGATGGCCGGCGGCTGGAGCAGGAGCTCCGCGCAGCGCTCGGGGACAGCCCGACGCGGCTGCTCGGCCCGAATGGCCTCGGCCTGGTCCGGCCTCGCACCCAGCTCAACGCCACCTTTGCCCGCCATCTACCGCTTGAGGGCAGCGTCGGCTTCGTCAGCCAGAGCGGCGCGCTGCTCACGGCCGTCCTCGACTGGAGCCGCCGGGAGAACGTGGGCTTCTCCACCGTGCTCTCGCTCGGGACGATGCTCGACATAGGCTGGGGCGAGGCCATCACATTCCTCGGGGACGACCCGCGCACACGCAGCATCCTGCTCTACCTCGAAACGATCGACGACGCGCGGGCACTGCTCTCGGCCGCGCGCGAGGTGGCGCTCCAGAAGCCCATCATCGTCGTGAAGGCCAGCCGACGGGGTGAGGGCGAGGTCGTGCTGGACGACGCCGTGCTCGACGCGGCGTTCCGGCGCACGGGTGTGCTGCGCGTACCCACCATCGCTGGGCTGTTCCACGCCGCCGAGGTGCTCGCCAAGCAGGCACGCCCGCTGGGGCCGCACCTCGCCATTTTGACCAACGCAGGGGGCCCGGGCTTGCTCGCCGCCGACGCTCTCGGTGAGGACGGCGGGGTCCTAGCCCCGCTCTCCGACACGACGCGCGCACGGCTCGCCGAGATCCTGCCCTCGGAGTCGAGCGCCGCCAACCCCGTCGATCTCCAGCACGACGCGACGCCCGCACGCTACGCCGACGCTCTCGACGCGGCGCTGGCCGACGAGACGACGGACGGCGTCCTCGCCATCCTGACCCCGCAAGCGCTCACCGATCCTGAGGCCGTCGCAGCCCGCTTTGGTGCACAGGCGTCACACGCCTCGAAGCCGCTCATCGCCAGCTTCATGGGGGCCGACGATGTGGCCGGGGCCACGGCGCTGCTCAACGGACTGGGCATCCCTACGTTCGCTTACCCCGACACCGCCGCGCGCGTCTTCGGCTACCTCTGGCGGTACAGCTACAACCTCCGCGCGCTCTACGAGACGCCTGCGCTCCCCGCCGACGAGGACGGCCTCCCCGACCGCGACCGGGCGGCCTCTCTGATCCAGGGTGCCTTCGATGCCGGGAGAACGACGCTCGACGAGATCGAGTCCAAGGCGCTCCTGACGTGCTACGGCTTCGCGACGGCTGTGCCGCAGGTGGCGCGCACGGCGGGCGAGGCCGTTGCGCTGGCGCGCGGCCACTTCGAAGCCGGGAATCGGGTCGTCGTGAAGCTTCACACGCGTACCGTCACCAACCGGCGCGCGGCCGGCCACGTGTTCCTCAACCTGCGTACGGCCGCGGGCGTGCGCGAGGCGTTTGCGCAGATCCAGGGCCTGCACACCTCAGACGCTCTGGAAGCGGGGGACGACGTCAGCACGTCGTTCGGCGGCGTGACCGTGCAGCCGATGATCCGTCAGCGCGGCCTCGAACTGCGCCTCGGCGCGACGCTCGACCCGGTGTTCGGCCCGGTGATCCGCTTCGGTGCCGGCGGCTCCTTCGCCGACGTCATGCAGGACTCCGCGCTCGGGCTGCCGCCGCTCAACACCACCCTAGCGCGGCGCATGATGGAGCAGACACGCGTCTACGCCGCTCTCCGGGACGCCCACCTCCGCGCCGATATCGCGCTGGGCGAGATTGAATTAGGCACCCTCGAAGACCTCGTCGTCCGGTTTGCGCAGCTCGCGGCCGAGCAGCCCCGCGTGCGCGAGATCGACCTCAACCCCCTCCTCGCCTCGGCGGCAGGCTTCACTGTCCTCGACGCACGCGTGACGCTGCATCCGCCTACGATCAAGGACGAGGCCCTCCCGCACCCGGCGATCCGCCCCTACCCGCGTCGGTACGTCGGCACCTACGTGCTCAAAAGCGGCGACCCCGTCACGATTCGCCCCATCCGCCCTGAAGACGAACCGGAGGTGGTCGCCTTCCACGAGGACCTCGACGAGCAGAGCGTCTACCTGCGCTACGCTGGCACGGTGAAGCTCTCCGAGCGCATCGCCCACGACCGCCTCGCGCGCAAGTGCTTCATCGACTACGACCGCGAGATGGCGCTCGTCGCCGAGCGCGACGTGCCGGGTCGGGAGCGGCCCGAGATCGTCGGCATTGGGCGGCTCACGCGCATCCCCCGGACAACGGAGCGCGAGTATGGCATGCTCGTCAAGGACGAATTCCAGGGGCACGGCCTCGGGACGGAGCTACTTCGGCGACTTGTCCAGGTCGGGCGCGACGAGGGCGCGGAGCGCATCACCGCCGACATCCTGCGCACCAACCGCGGTATGCAGCGCGCCTCGGAGAAAGTCGGCTTCACCATCGTCCGTCCTGAAGAGTTTGACGATCCGATGGTCCGCGCCGTGCTGGAATTG
>JBCCLD010000469.1:0-3177 GCA_039027055.1 Bacteroidota bacterium | reverse complement strand
CTCGCGTGTTGAGAGACGGGGTGCGCGTGTTCTGGGGGACGCGGGGGTGGGTGGGGGTCGCGCGGTTCGCTGGGACGGCCGGGGTCGCGCCGGGCTGCGTGGGGGCGAGCGGCCCTGGCGTCGACGAGGACGGGCGGGACCGCATCCGGAAGATGCTTGAAGGCGTCGTCCAAGCCTACCAAGAGCGCGACGACGTGCGGGAAGCCGTGGAGCGACTCAACCGGACCGACGTACGCACGCGCCTCGAAGCGCTTCAGGCGTCCACCGATGCCACGTCGGATCAACTCGACCGCTTGCACGAGACGCTCGGGTTTCTCGTCCAGGCTGACCTCCTCTACAACCCGCGCTACGAACTCACGGCGGGCACGCTCGAACGCGCGCGGCGGGACGACGAGGACGGCGAGTCCATCGCGGCACTGCTGAACGCTCGCGCTGAGGTCGTGCGGTTCACGGGCCGTGCCCACGAGCGGAGCGAACTGCGCGCCTTTTGCGATACGACGGAGCGGTTCGCTGCGGTGTTCGTGAGTGGGCCGGGCGGCGTGGGCAAGACGCGCCTCGCCATGCAGGGCGTGGAGGACGCCGACGACAGCCTGTGGCGCGCGGGCTTTCTGCGCCGCAACGCCCCCAACGATCCGCTCACCGCGAGCGAACTGCGTCGGGGCCTGAAGCAACTCGATGCCGCCGGGCGTGACCTGTTCCTCGTGATCGACTATGCCGAGGGGCGGCCCGACTTCGTGGCGGAGATCGTACGGATGTGGACAGACACGGCGCAGACGCCGCGCCAGAAGCTGCGTCTCGTACTCCTCTGCCGCAACCGAGACGTAGTGCTCGACGCAGTGAAGCGCTTGGAGCCAGACGTGGACACACTGCGAGGCGCGCAGGCGGTGCTGCGCGATAGCCTCGTGCTCGGGATGCAGAATCCCCTCGCGTACCACGAGGGCAGCGCCGAATCCGCCGAGGACAGCCTCCTGCTCGCCCTGGATGCGCGGCAGGCGCTCTTCGCAGCAGCGCAGCGCGACATGGCGGCACTGCTGGATCTGCCCCTGCCTTCCACCGCGCCCCCGGACCGCTTCTTTGAGGCCGAGGCGTTCCAACTCAGCCTCTACCTCCTCGTGGCGGCCCGGCGCTCGCTCGACGGCACGTACGAGAGCGATCGCGCCCGTCTGCTCGACTATGCGCTGGAGAAAGAGTTCAGCTACCTCCGCCGCCTCTGCCGCCGCGAGCCGGACCTCGGTGACGTAGCTCCAGAGTCGTTGTACCCCGTGGTGGCGCGACTGACGCTAGCAATGGCCGCCCGACCCACGGAGGAGGAGACCGACACGCCTGATCTGCCGCCCCCGCTCGCGGATCTGCTGCGGGACAGCAGTCTGGCCAACACCCACGCCAAGCGGGAAGCGCTCATCCGTGTTCTCAGCCGAGCCTACCCGCTCCCCAATGCGCCCGAGGATGACGACTACGCCGACGCGCTTCGCCCCGACCCGCTCGGGGAAGCCGTGGTCTACCGCGCGTATGGCAAGCGCCGCGAGGCTCGGCGGCTCAACCCGCTCGTCTTCGGGGACGATCTCGACCCGGCTTCCCTCGCCAGCGCCCGCGAGGTGCTTACCCGCGCTGCGCTCGCGCTGGACGACACGCCCGGTCCGTGGCTCACGGCGCGTCTGGACAACCGCGAGGTGGACCTGATTGCCCGGGCGATGCCATTCTACAGTTTGTCTCGACTGAGCATCAGCGCGCACCTGGCTGCGTGGCAGGTTGAGCGTACGAAGAATACAGCAGAGGCGGCAGACGACGACGACGCGCTCTCTCGCCTAGCCAATGCCCTAAACACGCTCGGCGTCCGGTTCTCCAACCTGGGCCGCCGCGAGGACGCCCTCCATGCCACCGAGCAAGCCGTCGCGCTCTACCAGCGCCTCGCCCAGCGCAACCCCGACGCCTTCGAGCCCGTCCTCGCCATGAGCCTCAACAACCTCGGCATCCGGTTCTCCAACCTGGGCCGCCGCGAGGACGCCCTCCAAGCCACCGAGCAAGCCGTCTCCATCCGACGCCGCCTCGCCCAGCGCAACCCCGACGCCTTCGAGCCCAACCTCGCCATGAGCCTCAACAACCTCGGCGGCAACTATTCGAGCCTGGGCCGCCGCGAGGACGCCCTCCAAGCTACCGAGCAGGCCGTCGCCATCCGACGCCGCCTCGCCCAGCGCAACCCCGACGCCTTCGAGCCCGACCTCGGAAACGCGCTCTGGACGCTTGGGAACGTCTTCAATGCGTTCGACCAGCACGAATCCGCGCTCGACCCGCTCTCGGAGAGCCTCCGTTTGCTGCTCCCGCACTTCGAGCGCTTGCCGCCCGCACGCGCCCGGCAGATGCAGGGGACGCTGCAAGCCTACGTACAAGCGTGCCAGGGCGCGGGGCAGGAGCCGGACCCATCGCTACTGGCTCCGTTCGTCGCGTTCATGCAGCAGCTACAGGAGCAGGCTCCGCCTCCGGACGAACCGCCTCCGGACGACTGAACCACCCACTTCAGTGCGCGTCGAGCCAGTTGTCAGCGATGCCTACGTCCACGACGACGGGCACCTCGCCGAGGGGCTGAGCCTGGGCCATCTCCTCGCGGATGAGCGCGGTTGCGGTCTCGATCTCATCGGCGAAATCAACAGAGCCGTCGGGGACTTCGAAGACAAGTTCGTCGTGGACCTGGAGGATCATGCGTGTCGCTAGCTCCTCGGTTTTCAGGCGGCGGTGGATGGCGACCATCGCGAGCTTGATCATGTCGGCCTGCGTGCCCTGGATGGGCATGTTCACGGCCACGCGCTCGGCAAACGAGCGGTCGCGGTGGTCTCGGCTCGTGATCTGCGGGAGATAGCGCCGCCGCCCGCGCAGCGTCTCGGCGTAGCCCTTCTCGCGCGCCACGGCTACCAATTCGGTGAGGTACTCCACCACACGCGGGTAGCTGCGGTTGTACTGCTCGATCAACTCCTGCGCCTCGCCGACGGGGATGCGCATCCGCTGGGCGAGGCCGAACGCCGAGACGCCGTACGGGATGCCGTAGTTGACCTGTTTGACCTGGCTGCGCTGGATGCGCGTCACGTCCTCAAGGTCCACATTGAAGACGCGGGCAGCGGTGGCGGTGTGGATGTCGAGGCCCTGCTGGAATGCCTCGATGAGGCCGGTGTCGCCGGAGAGGTG
>JBCCLD010000468.1:0-3186 GCA_039027055.1 Bacteroidota bacterium | reverse complement strand
GGCTAACGCGTAGACGGCGGCCGGTGAATTGGTAGCGCCGCCCCGCACGACGCAAGATCCGACGGGTTGCGATCGCTCGTTCACCCGGATGCCCCACTCTCGCGGAAGCGCGCGACGTTCTGCTCGGTCGTCTGCCGCGGGTGCGTGCCGGTCTTGATGGCATACTGCTCGGCGGGCAGCCCAAACGCGTCCCAGCCGATGGGGTGGAGCACGTTGAAGCCCTGCATCCGCCGCACGCGCGCGAGGATGTCGGTGGCCGTGTAGCCCTCCGGGTGGCCGACGTGCAGCCCCGCGCCCGAGGGGTAGGGAAACATGTCAAGGACGTAGTACTTCGGCTTGGTGTCGTCAAAGCCGGGGTCGCCGGGGCCGGGCGTGCGGTACGTCTCGTGGGCGTCCCAGTACGCCTGCCATTTCGGTTCGATGGCGTCGAAGGGGTAGCCTGCCATGCGGGTGTGGACGTGTGAAGGTGAGAAAGTGTGGACGTATGAATCAAAAGCTACGAGGGGGGCGGGCGAAGGTTCAGGGAAAGGGGTCTTGGGTCTTGGGTCTTGGGTCTTGGGTGATGAGCCTACGCGCTGGCGGGGGCGGAGACCCGTGCCCTACCTTATCGCCCACACTCACAGCTCGCTGCCGTCATGGACCGCATTCCCGAAGAGCCTGCCCGCGAGGACCGCATCGCGATGGAGGCCACCGTGGACTGCTACAACCAGGAGGAGGCTGCGATGGGCTGGTACTACTACCTCGAAGACCGTCTCGCCTTCCCGTTTGCAGCGATCTGCACGGAGGAGCGCTCCGTGTCGCTGCTCCGCGTCGACGAGGAGGTGGAGGTGCTCGGCATGGCCGACGAGGACGACTGCCTGTGCGAGATGTTCGCCGAGGTCGCTTGGCAGGACCGCACGTTCGCGGTGCCGCTGGACCAACTCGACGCGCTCGACGGGGGCGCGGCCACCGACCGGGCGCTCGGCGACTGGCACTACTGGGTCCGGCGCGGCTACCAACTCTGCTGAACCGCCCGCCTCCGCAGAACTCGCCCGCCTCCGCAGAGACAGGCGCTCTTGGGCGCTGTGTGGGACGCTCCGATACGGCCATGCCGGGGCAAACGAGCGCCATACCCGGGAGCCGGTAGCTTCTGAAGCACGGACGCACTGAACCACCGACCCACGGATCCTGATGACTACGCTCCCTACGCTGACCGACCGGGACATCCGCCGCCGCGTGGGGGACGCGCCCTTCAAGCGAGGGCAGGGCTATGCGCGCAAGGGTGCCGTCCGGGACCTGCGGCTCCAGGGCCGCACGCTGCGCGCGCGCTGCGACGGGTCGGTCTCGGAGCCCTACGACGTTGTCGTGACCTTCGACGCGCGCGGGGTTGCATCGGCCGCGTGCTCGTGTCCCATCGGGGACGGCGGCTACTGCAAGCACGTCGCGGCGCTGCTGCTCACCTGGCTCGACCGCCCCGATGCCGTCGCCAAGGTGCCTCCGCTGGCCGAGATGCTCGCCGGGCGCTCCCGCGACGACCTCGTGGCGCTCATCCACCGCATGGTGGAGCGGTATCCCGACCTGGAGACGCTCGCCGCCCTCGCGCCCGACGCCAGCAAGCCGCTCGACCGCGCCGTCGTGGAGCGGATGGTGCGCCGCGCCTTCGACGGCGACCTCTACGAGTGGGGCAGCCTGCGCCGCGTCGCCCGCGTCCTCGACGAGGTGGTTGCCCTCGCCGCCCCCTACGTGGACGCGGGGTCCTGGCCGAGCGTGGTGCTGGTCGCCGAGGTGCTCCTCGACGCGATCCAGGCCCGCTATGAGCAACTCAACGACGAGGAAGGCCACCTGGGCATGGTCGTCGATGCGGCCGTGAAGTTGCTGGACTGCTGTCTGGCGCAGACGGCCGAACCCGGCACCGCCCCGTCGGATGCCGCGCTGCGGGAGCGGGTGGCCGTGCGGCTGGCCGAGGTGCAGCTCTGGGACATCCGACTCGGGGGGTACGGGATGGGCCACGGCGCGGAGGAGGCGCTCGCCGCCCACGCGACCCCGGCCGAGCGCGCGGCGGCGAGCCGCCCCGTCCAGGCCGCGCTCGACCGCCTCGGGCCAGCCACGCCCCGGCCGGCCGGTCGCTTCGACGCGCGGCACTACGACCACAGCGGGTGGGAGCGCGAAATGCTCGGCGGGCTCCTGCTCACGTTGCAGCCCGACGGCCTGGACGACGAGGCGTACCTCGCGCTCTGCCGCGCCTCCGGCCGCACGCCCGACCTCGTGGAGCGCCTGCTCGCCCTCGGGCGCGCCGCCGAGGCCCTGGCCGCCGCCCACACCGCGTCGGACTACGTGCTGCTCGACCTCCTCCCGCTCCTCGTCAGCGACGAACTCCCCAGCCACGACCTCCCCGATCTCGTGGACCAGGCCGAGGCGCTCGCCCTCGACCGCATCAGCAGACCCGACGCCGACCGCCGCCTGGTGGCGTGGGCGAAGGACCGCGCCCGCACCCGCGGCGACGCCGTCCTCGCCGAACGCCTCGCGCTGCAACTCTTCCAGGCCGCCCCGTCGGTGGCGCACTACGCCGAGGTGCTCGACCTCGCCGCCACGCTCGGCCACCGCGACGCCGTCCGAAGCACGCTCCTCGGCCAGATGCGGGAGGACCGCCGCTACAACGTCCTCATCCGGGCCTACCTCCGGGAGGGCGCGTTCGACGAGGCGCTCGCCGTGCTCAACCTGCCGGACAAACACTGGGCGCACCAACTCGTCTGGACGCGCGGCGTCAGCCGCCACCCGCTCCGCTTGGAGGTGGCCCGCGCACTCCGCGAGGCCCGCCCCATCGAGGCGGAGGAGCTTTACCTGGATGCCGCCCTCGCCCTCATCGAGCGCCGGGGGCGAGACAACTACGCCGAGGCCGCGCGGCTGCTCGGCGAGGCCCGCACGCTCAGCCGCCACCCCAACGGCAGCGGCGACTGGCCGCGCGTCATCGCCGAGCTGCGCGACGGTTACCGGCGCCTCCCCGCCCTGCTCGACGAACTCGAAAAGGCCGGGCTCTAGCGTCATTGGATCATACCAAATCCGGAAGCATCGTTGCGATGGGTCCCCAACTTCGAGGCCGGATTTGGGTGTGAACGTATGCAGCGCGGATGTCCCATCCGCGCGTCCACGTGGGAAGGTGGTTCTCCTCGTCCACACGTTCAACCGTCCACACGTTCATACCCAACT
>JBCCLD010000467.1:0-3190 GCA_039027055.1 Bacteroidota bacterium | reverse complement strand
TCGCGCCCGAGCACCTTCGAGATGTAGCCGAGCAGCAGCGCGCCGTGGGCGATGGGCTGCCCGAAGTCGGTCGTGGCGGCGTACTCGGCGTCGACGTGGATGGGGTTGTCGTCGCCCGTGAGGTCGGCGTAGGCGCGCACGTCGGCGGCGGAGACGGTCATGACCGTCTCGAAGGTGTCGCCGACGTTGAGGGAGTCGTAGGTGTGAGCCATGGGGAGGTGAAGCGGGGTGGTTGAAGGCGTGACCTGTCCACCAAACCTACGCCTTCCGTTCGCTACTGGAGAAGCGACCTGTTACCAGTCGTGACGGCCCCAGAAGTCAGGGAGGTCCCGAAGCTGCATGTCGAAGAGCGGGGACGACTCGCCGATCCAGTTGCTCGGTGTACTGCCGGGCTCGGAGACATAGCCCGCGCGCAGCCGGTCGCCCCAGACTTGGTAGGCATAGTGCCTCTCTTCATGCCGATCCGTCACCACCAAGTAGCCGTTTTCTACGCGGACCTTGGCGAGCCGAAGCGCGGCGCTGGATGTCTTGAAGGGGAGGAGCACGGACCACGCGTCCGGGAGCGACCATGCAATGCGATACTGGTCGCTCCATCGCACTTCGAGGATGCCCGTCGAGTCGGTGTCGAAGACGTAGCGATAGTCCGCGCGCGAAAACTGGCCACACGGAATCTGGTAGTCCCGGCCTTCCCACACCCCCACGAGCGTGTCGGGATCGCCGATAACCTTCTCCAGCCCGACCTGTCCCTTCGCATAGAGCACATAGAACGCGACGTTCCTCATCGTGGGTAGCGCGCAGACGTAGAGAAGCAGACAGAAGCCGAGCAGGCGCATCGAACCACGGGGCTGGTGAGCAGGTGGCTCCCAGACACCGATGCGCGGTTGACGTTGCTCAGCTCTCTAACTGCGCGGGAACGTCCGGTGCAATCTCCGAGCGCTCGCGCTGGCCCTCGGGTCCGAAGAAGCGGACGTGCCCGTCGAGGTCGCAGAGCCACACCTCCTGTGCGCCCTTCGCGAGGTAGAGCGCTACCTTCTCCTGCATCTCGGACTCTGCGTGCGTCGGTGAGACGATCTCGATGCAGAGCGTCGGCGCGACGGGCAATGCAGTCACGTCGCGGTACCGTCCGGCGAAGCCTATCGGTGACGATGCGAGGTCCGCTACAGAAACGCCCCATGCGGTCTTTATGGGACACGCGATGAAGCCGTCGCCGTCGAGGTGGTCGTCGAGCGTGCTGCTGACTTGGGCCAGCATCCGCCCGTGCCGGTTGCAAATCGGCGTCATCACGACCTGCCCCCGACCGTTCAGCTCCATGCGGAAGGGCAAGTCGTTGAGCGACGGGTGCGCCACCACATCGTCCCACGTTAGCAGTGCGTCGAAGGCAAGCCGCCCGTGAGCCGGTTCAGTCGTCACGTCACGCATACTCACGTGCCCTCACACGTCCACACCGACACCGCTAGGTGTCGCCTTAACTAGGTGTCAATAGTCGCGTACTTCGCGTTGCGCTCGATGAACTTGCGGCGGGGCTCGACGGCGTCGCCCATCAGCGTCGAGAACGTGCGGTCGGCGGTGGCCGCGTCCTCGATGGCGACGCGCTGGAGCATCCGGAATTCCGGGTCCATGGTCGTATTCCAGAGCTGGTCCGGGTTCATCTCGCCGAGGCCCTTGTAGCGTTGCACCGAGACGCCGCGCGTGCCGCCGAGCTCCTCGATGGCGGTGCGCAGCTCCTCGTCGGTCCAGCAGTACGTCTCCTCCTTGCCCTTCTTGGCGCGGTAGAGCGGCGGCAGCGCGATGTAGACGTAGCCGGCCTCCACGAGCGGGCGGAGGTAGCGGTAGAGGAACGTCAGGAGCAGCGTGCGGATGTGCGCGCCGTCCACGTCGGCGTCCGTCATCACGATGATCTTGTGGTAGCGCAGCTTCTCGAGGTCGAACTCCTGGCCGTCCACGCCGGTCGCGAGGCCGGTGCCGAGCGCCGTGACCATGTTCTTGATTTCCTCGTTGTCAAGGATCTTGTCGATGCGCGCCTTCTCGACGTTGAGGATCTTGCCGCGCAGCGGGAGGATGGCCTGGAAGTGGCGGTCGCGGGCCTGCTTGGCCGAGCCGCCGGCGGAGTCGCCCTCGACGAGGTAGAGCTCCGAGATCGAGGCGTCCTTCGAGGCGCAGTCGGCGAGCTTGCCGGGGAGGCCGCCGCCCGAGAAGGCGCTCTTGCGCTGGACGAGCTCACGCGCCCGCCGCGCCGCGATGCGCGCCTGGGCCGAGAGGGCGACCTTCTGGATGATCGTCTTGGCCTCCTTCGGGTGGTCGTCGAGCCACTCCTGGAGCTTCTGCCCGACGAGGCTCTCGACCGCGCCCTGCACCTCCGAGTTGCCGAGCTTGGTCTTGGTCTGCCCCTCAAACTGCGGCTCGGCGACCTTGACCGAGATTACGGCCGTGATGCCCTCCCGGAAGTCGTCGCCGGAGAGCTCGACCTTCTGGTTCTTGAGCAGGTTCTGCTTGTCCGCGTAGCCCTTGAGCGTGCGCGTGAGCGCGCGGCGGAAGCCCGAGATGTGCGTCCCGCCCTCGTGCGTGTTGATGTTGTTGACGAACGAGAGGACGTTCTCGGTGTAGCTCGCGTTGTAGCGCATCGCCACCTCCACGGGCACGTCGTTCGACTCGCCCTCGATCTCGATGACGGTCTCCTGGATCGGCGTGCGCGTCTCGTCGAGGTAGCCGACAAACTCGACGAGGCCGCCCTCGGAGTGGTAGGTCTCGCTCGCGAGTTCGGGGTCCTCCTCGCGCTCGTCGGTGATGACGATGGTGAGGCCCTTGTTGAGGAATGACAGCTCGCGCATGCGGTCGGCGAGCGTGTCGAAGCGGTACTCCGTCGTCTGGAAAATCGTGGCGTCCGGGTGGAAGTGCACCTTCGTGCCGGTCCCCTCGCCCTCGGTCATCGGGCGGACCTTTTCGAGCGGGCCGGTGGGGATGCCAGCCTGGTACGACTGCGTCCACACGAAGCCCTCGCGCGATACCTCGACGGTGAGCAGATCCGAGAGCGCGTTCACACACGAGACACCAACACCGTGGAGGCCGCCGGAGACCTTGTAGGTGTCCTTGTCGAACTTGCCGCCCGCGTGGAGGACGGTCATCACGACCTCGACGGCCGGGAGCCCCATCTTCGGGTGGATGCCGACGGGGATACCGCGCCCGTTGTCCG
>JBCCLD010000466.1:0-3212 GCA_039027055.1 Bacteroidota bacterium | reverse complement strand
TTGCGATATCGCTGCTCGGGCATGGAAGCCGCAAACGCAGTTCCCCTCCTGGATAGGAGGGGACAGGGGTGGTTGACCAACCTGGCAACCCCGTCACGTCCAGAGGTGATCGCGCAGTAGACCCCTTGCGCTCACACTAGGATGTGCGAGTACATGGCAACTCTTAAATCGTCTATCTCAAATCCAACATGACCATCATCGAGACCAACCTGCCTGGTGTGCTGATCGTCGAGCCGCGTGTGTTTGGCGACGCGCGGGGGTTTTTCCTGGAGACGTTCAACACGGCGCGCTACGAGGCGGTGGGCATCCCGTATCGCTTCGTGCAGGACAACCACTCCCGCTCGCGGCGCGGGGTGCTGCGCGGGCTCCACTTCCAGAAACAGTACCCACAGGGCAAGCTCGTCTCCGTCACGCGCGGCGCGGTCTACGACGTGGCCGTGGACGTGCGCCCCGGCTCGCCGACGTTCGGGCAGTGGGCGGGCACCGAGCTGTCCGAGGACAACCACCGTCAACTCTGGGTCCCGCCCGGCTTCGCGCACGGCTTCTGCGTGCTCAGCGAGATCGCCGACTTCCAGTACAAGTGCACCGACTACTACCACCCTGAGGACGAGGGAGGCATGCTCTGGAACGACCCAGCGCTGGGCATCGACTGGCCCTTCGCCGAGCCGACGCTCTCGAAGAAGGACCAGGCGCTCAAGCCGCTGGCGGCGTTGTCGCTCGCCGAGCTACCGTCGGAGACCACGAGCAATGGAGTACGCTAAGACGATGCGTGTGCTCATCCCCGGCGCGAACGGCCAGGTCGGCCGTGAACTCGTTGCGCGTGCGGCACAGCATGGCATCGAGGCTGTTCCCTTGACCCGAACCGACCTCGACCTTACTGATGCCGACGCCGTGGAGGCCGTCGTGCAGGCGCAGCGGCCCGATGCCGTCGTCAACGCCGCGGCCTACACCGCGGTGGACCGTGCGGAATCCGAGCCCGACTCCGCCTTCGCCGTCAATCGCGACGGGCCTGCCGCCCTCGCCTCGGCGTGCGCCCATCGTGGCATTCCGCTTGTCCATTTCTCGACGGACTACGTCTTCGAGGGAACGAAGACCGAACCTTATGTCGAAGATGACCCGGTATCCCCGCTGGGGGTCTACGGGCAGAGCAAGTGGGCCGGGGAGGAGGCCGTCCGCGCGGCCCTCGGCCGGCATCTCATCCTGCGAGTGAGCTGGGTGTTCTCGCGGCACGGTGGCAACTTCGTCAAGACGATGCTACGGCTTGGTCGCGAGCGCGAAGCGTTGCGCATCGTGGCCGACCAGCACGGTGGCCCGACGCCCGCCTCGGCCATTGCCAACGCCGCGCTGACGACACTCCGGCAGGCCGCGGAGAAAGACGATGACTGGGGCACCTATCACTTCTGCGGAGCGCCGTTCACGACGTGGCATGGGTTCGCCGAAGCCATCTTTGATGAGGCCCGCACGCACGAGACCATGGCGGTGCAGACCGTAGAAGCGATACCAGCGTCGGCCTACCCGACGCCCGCGGCTCGGCCTGTCAACTCTAGGATGAACACAGCGCGGATCGCGCGTACTTTCGGCATCGCGCCCGCCGACTGGCGCTCGGCGCTGGCCGACGTCGTGGCGGCCGTCCAGCCTGCCTCACCCACTGTCTCCTGAGGGGTGTCCGCCTCAGAACCGTCGCCGCGTCGCTCGTTCGTCACCCGTTGGCTCGACCGATTAGGTGTAGACACGCGTGACCTCGTCAGCGGGGCAGCTATAGCGTTTGTGGTGAAACTGGTTGGTGCGGGTGCTAGCTTCGTGCTGAGCCTAGTGATCGCGAAGTGGCTCGGTGCAGAAGGAGCTGGCGATTTCTTCCTTTGCGTTGGGGTGCTGGTGGTCGTGTCTGCCTTAGGGAGGCTGGGTTTAGATCAGGCGGTGATCCGCTTTGTAGCGGCTGACGCCTCGGACGGGAAGTGGGGACGCATACGAAGCCTTGCGCGGACCAGCATCATGTGGGCGAGTGGGTTGCTGATCGCGTGCGCCCTGTTCTTGGCGTTCGGGTCTCACACCCTGGCAAACGTTGCGTTCGGACGCGATGCCCTCGCGCCTTTGCTACGCGTGACTGCATGGGGCGTGGTGCCGATGGGGGTGTCTTGGATCTACGCAGGGTTGCTTCGAGGACGGCGGGATATCGCCGGGTCGCAACTCGTTCAGGCGGTGCTGAACCAGCTCCTGACGCTACCCCTGTTGTGGGCACTCTACACGGTCGGACACCTCACGGTTGAGTTGGCGCTCTACGCGTATGCCATAGCAACGGGAGGGGGCCTGGTCGTCGGAGCGCTGTGGTGGCACCTTCGATTACCGCCCGTCCAGGTTCGCCCATTCCCGCCACGCGCGCTGCTCGCCACGAGCCTGCCGCTGTACGGGGTGACGCTCATGAACGTCCTCGCGCACTGGCTGCCTGTATTGCTCGTGGGAGCACTCGCCACGAGTGCGGAGACCGGCATCTTCGTCATCGCCATGCGGGTGGTCCGGCTTGCGGGCTTCGTGCTGCTGGCGATCAATGTGATGGCCGCTCCGCAATTTGCCGCGTTGTTCCATCAGCGTCGCGGGCCAGAGCTGGCACGTCTCGTCCGACAGACATCGTTGTTGACGACGATCGTTGGAGTCCCTGCCCTCGCGGCAGTATGGCTGTTTCCTGGGGGAGTGCTTAGCCTGTTCGGTGAGCCCTTCGTCGCGGGCGCCCCCGTGCTTCGCATCCTTGCCGTGGGGTATGCGATCAACCTCGTGACGGGCTCCGTGGGAACGCTGCTCGTGATGAGTGGGCGAGAGCGCGCCATGCAGAGCGTGACATTGCTCTCGACAGGCGTGCTCGCTGTCGGCTGCATCAGCCTGATTCCGATGCTCGGCGTGGTTGGAGCCGCGATCGCTGCGAGCGGGGCGATGGTGCTGCAGAACGCCCTCGCAGCCTGGTGGGCTTGGCATGCGTTCCGGATCAACCCGGTGTTCTTCCTGCCCAGTCCAGCCACTCGGTTGCCCGGTTAGGCAGGGCGAGCCAAGATCACGTACTGCACCGTCAGAAATTTGTGGAGCTGGCCTAGGCTCAGTGCGCCAAGGGTCTTGCCGAGTGCACTGTAGGAGCGTTTCTCGACCACACGCTCGACTCGGTAGCCTGTCGACTCAAAGAGGTCGCGAATGGTGTGGAGGGTGAAGAAGCGAAGGTGCGTTCG
>JBCCLD010000465.1:0-3238 GCA_039027055.1 Bacteroidota bacterium | reverse complement strand
GGCGTCCGTGCGAAGAACGTGACCGTCCCGTGCGGGACGACGCTCGGCGGCTGGCTCAAACGAAGCTCCGCCACCTGTACCCACGATACGGGCAGGGCCGCAAAGCTTGGCGCGTAGAGCATCGCCACCTCGACACCGTGGCGCGTGGCGAGGCGCTCCATCCAGTTCGGATCAGGGGCGCCCGCGCGTTCGAGCGCCTCTACCGAGGCTAGGCCCCACAGATCCAGCACGAAGTGGTCATTCTCGAACGCCACACGCCCGATGTCATTGACCGCCACCGGCGCGCGCCAGTAGTCCTCGACGAACCGGTGCATCTGCACGTGCTGCTCGAAGACGTCACGGCTGGCGTCGGGGGCGAAGGCGACGAGGGCAGCGTGCCGTACCGTGAGCGCTCCGGCGGCGAGAACTAGGGCTAGCGCGAATACTACCTGAAGCCAGCGGGGCACCTCTTGCGCGCGGAGAAATCGCAGTGCCACGAGCAGCGCCGCGAATAGCCCGGCGACGACGTAGATCTCGTAGCGCGCAAACCACCCCAGACGTCCCGCAACGAGGTGCGCGGCCGCTGTGGTCAAGGCTACGGTGCCCAGTCCGAGCGTATGGCGCGCTGCGTCACTCTGCGCTGCGTTACCCCGCGGGGCACCCTGCCGCGCTACGAGGGCGAGCGCCGCCGCGACGGTCGCTACCAGGAGGACGAGGAACCAGCCCGTCGGCAACGCGAGGTTGGCGAGCAGCGTGGGCGTGCCGTCCGTGGACGTCTTGGCAAGCACCGAGGTGGGCAGCAGCGGCAGCCCGAGCGCCGCGAGGAACCCTGAGAAGGCCCCGAGTCCGCCGACGGCCCCGCCGAGCGCAGCGAGGGCAGCACGGCGGTGTCCGAACGCGGCGAGGTAGGCACACGCCGTCAGAGTGAGCGCTAGGTTTTCGTAGCGCACGAGTGGCCCGAGCGTGAGCGCCAGCACGAGCGGCCAGCGGGGGGCCGCACCACGAGCCACGGCGACCAGCCCGAGCCAGGTCACGAGGGTGAGCCCGACCTGCAGGACGTGCTCCATCCCGATGAGCGCCAGCGCGGGCACGTTGAGCACCAGCACTGCCCCCAGCGCCACGCCTAGCCCAGCGTTCGACGCCGCGGCCGTGCCGAACACGGCATCGCCCAGGCGGCGAGCGACCTCCAGCGTCCAGACGCCTATCCCGACGTTCAATGCCAGGGCAAGCCACCCTCCAGCGCCCACCGCGAGCCCGAGCGCAAGCAGCCACGGCCACACAACGCTCGACGCTGGCGAGGACGGCTCAGCGAGGTTGAGCCCGTAGTGACCTTGCGTCAGGTTCTCGGCAACCGCGAGATGGATGTAGGGGTCGTCGAGGGGATAGACGAAGGCACCGCCGGTGACCCCCACCACGCGCAGCGTCGCCCAGAGGGTGAGGCTGAGGAACAGGGCAGGCGCAGCCCCGACGCGCAGAACGGAGCGCATCCGGCCAGAGCGTGCTGTCATGAAGCTGGCGGCACGCGGCGGGACGGCGACGCCGTGGGGCGGGGTGCCGCCGGGCGAGGCGGGTCCGAGAGCGGCACCGGGCGGATCACCGCCGAGTCCGGACGTGGGCGAGGGGGCGGTAGCTCCGCCGGCGTGGCCGTGAAGGGCAGCGTGGTGCCGCGCGTCTGTCCGGGTGAGGGGACGGCTACGGGCGCGTACGGCGAAGGCGGCTGTACCCGCTGCGCGAGCGCCGCGCGAGACGGGGAGGACGTAGCACGTGGCACAGCGGTCGCCGGTGAGGTCGTAGGCGTCGGCTCGGATGGCGGCTGGGCAGGAGGCGGCCCGCCGGAGGACGGGGGATCCGAGGACGGGGGATCCGAGGACGGCCCGGGCGGCTCCGAGGCAGCCGGAGGGGACGTCGAGGGAGGATCTTGGACATCGTCCGCGTCGCCGTATTCCTCCACGAACATCTCCCACACCGACAGGAACAGCGCAGCGATTACGGGGCCGATGACGACGCCCGAGAGTCCAAAGACGGCCAGCCCGCCGAGCGTGGAGAGCAAAATCAGGTAGTCGGGCATCTGTGTGTCGCGCCCGACGAGGATGGGCCGCAGCACGTTGTCCGCCATGCCGATGATGAACACGCCTACGCCCACGACGATGCCCGCGTCGACGTAGTTGCCTGCCGCCGCAAGTAGGATCGCAGCAGGGACCCACACCAGCGCGGGGCCAACGGCTGGAAGCAGCGACGCGAGCGCCATCACCACACCCCAGAGCACGGGTGCAGGCAGCCCGAGCGCCCAGAAGAGCACCCCCCCAATCGCGCCCTGCACGATGCCGACGACGACGGTGCCTTTAATAGTCGCGCGCGACACGTCGGCAAACTTGCGGAAGAGCCGCCGCTCGCGGTCGTCGCCCAGCGGGAGCGCGCGGATGAGGCCCTCCGTGAGGCGGTCGGCGTCCCTTAAAAAGAAGAAGAGCAGGTAGAGCATCAGCGCAAAGAGCACCGCGAAGGTGACCGTGCCCTGACCGAGCTCCACCGCGCGGTTCGCCGTCGCCTGGCTCACAGTCAGCGCAGCGTCGGATAGCCCGGCCTTCACGCGCTCGAAGTCGACACCCAACTGGTCGAGGTAGCCCGTCACCACCGGCAAGGCTTCTTCGAACCGGCGGATCGGCTCCTGAAGATCAAACTCACCGGCGTCCAGCCTATTGTAGAGCCCTACGGCCTCGTTCGTCACGGCCGCACCGATGGCGAAGAGCGGCAAGATTACCGACAGCAGGATCACGAGCAACGTCAGAAGCGCCGCGATGCCGGAGCGGCCACCGAACGCCCTGGCGAGCCGCCATTGGAGTGGATAGAACAGCACGGCCAGCACCGCTGCCCAGAAGATGGGCTGTAGGAAGCCGACCAGGAGGCCGAAGAACGCGAGCGTGACGAGCACGACCAGCGTCAGAAACGCGCCGTGCTGGATCGATTGAGTCCGCATGAGAGCTGCGGGCAGAGGAGGGAAGCGAGCGAGCGGAAACCGTGCCCAATGGCAACGGTGCCGCTTCCGAAGAAACGACACCGTCGCAAGAAAGGTCTGTTCGCTACGAGAGATTCGCGCAGCGCATACACGAGGGGGCTAGCGGTGGTGCTCAAGATGCTTGACGAGTTCGCCCGGATGTGTTGCGTAGTGCGTGTTGACCTCGATCTGATCTCACCACCATGCCCTTTTTCTTGACGGGGCCCAGAACGGCTCTTTCTGGCCCAGAGGCCCCGTCTCTCTCAT
>JBCCLD010000464.1:0-3241 GCA_039027055.1 Bacteroidota bacterium | reverse complement strand
CTACACCGGCTGGGCGGGCGTGCCGACGCTCCCCGAGATCCGCAAGGTCAACCAGACGGGCAACCCCGCCGAGGGCATTCCCTACGACGGCAACCTGGACCCTGAGGCCGTGGCCCACATGGAGGCGGTGACGCGGCGCTGGATGGATCCCAACGGCGACGGCGACCCCTCGGACGGCCTCGACGGCTTCCGCCTCGACGTGGCCGAGCAGGTACCGCTCGGCTTCTGGCGCGACTACTACCGGTTCGTCAAATCGATCAACCCCGACGCCTACCTCGTCGGCGAGATCTGGTGGGAGCGCTGGCCGCACCATATGAGCGATATCCGCCCCTACCTTGGCGACGTGTTCGACGGCGTGATGCACTACCGGTGGTACAAGCCCACGCGTGGCCTGCTCGTCGGCGGCCCCGACGCGCACACGCCGAGCGAATGGCGGGCGCACATCGACTCGCTCTTCGTCGGCATTGACGACGCGACACGGCAAGGGCTGATGCAGCTCGGCGGCTCGCACGACACCCCGCGCATCGCGACCTCGCTCTACAACCCGGAGCGCGGCTACAAAGACGCACCGACGCCGACGGCCCACGCCAACTACCGCATCGACCAGCCCAGCACCGCCACCTTCCGCTCGATGCGGCTCCTCGCCCTCACGCAGTTCACGCTGCCCGGCGCGCCGCACATGTTCTACGGCGACGAGGTCGGCATGTGGGGCGCGGACGACCCGGACATGCGCAAGCCGATGCTGTGGACCGAGTTCGACTACACCACCGAGACGACGCACCCGTTTGGGCAGCCGCGCGACCCCGACCCCGTAGCCCGCGACCCCGACCTCCTGGCGTTCTACCGCAGCCTCACCGCGCTGCGCGCTGCCCACCCGAGCGTTTTCACGACGGGCGACTTCGCGTGGGTTCAAGCCGACGACGACACCGGCGTGATCGCCTACCAGCGTCTCGGCGGCGGCGACCGTGCGCTCGTCGTGCTCAACACCAGCGAGACCGCGCAAACGTTCGAACTCGGAGATAGGGCGAGCCTCACCCTCGACGTGGCCGTGGACGCCGTAACGAAAGACGGGGCGACGCTTCAGCTGCCGCCCCGCTCGGGTGCTGTGCTCGTCGGGCGCTGATACTGGTAGCCACCAGCAGCACACGTTCCATCTTGTCATGCTGAACTTGATTCAGCATCTCAGCGATTCTTACAAACACTGCAGTCGTCAGAGATCCTGAATCGAGTTCAGGATGACACTATCGTGACTCATCGGGTAGACGTGGTCGGCTCCGCTAGACGGCTCGGCCATAGGGCAGGTTTGCCCGAGTGTACGGTGCAGTGCGTGTTACAACCCGCGTCTCGACCAAATACGCCATGCTTGCTGTGCCGTGGGTACTACTCCTCGACCTCTTCCGGTTCGAGGCGGACGTCCCAGGTGAGCATCTGCTCGATGTCGGCGTAGTCCTCCTCGCCGTCCTCGTCGGTGAACGTGTAGTCGCCGTACTTCGAGCGGAGGGCGGGGCGGAGGCGCTCCCACGTCATGCCATCGTCGCCGACGAACGTCTCCGGGTAGGGGCTCCCGATGCGGTAGTGCGGGTGGTAAGAGCGGTAGGTCTTCGCGGCCTCGTAGAGCGCGGCGCGGCGGGCCCCCGCTTTCGTTACGCTGCGACCGACTACCCGAAACGGCGCGATCACGATGGCGGCTTGCCACTCCTTCGCTTCCTCGTCTTCGTTCTCGGGGTCGAGGTCGGTGTACTCAGGGCGCATCACCTTGAACTCGTCGGGATGCGGATAAGCGCTGCGTTCGGCGTCGAACATGGGGGAGGTATTTGTCTTTGAGGAGCGAGGTAGGACCGACGAAATACTACGACGCAAACAGGACAGATCCCACGACCGGTCCCTACCCGCCGCGTTGCATCCCAATTTCACCCCAGAGCATCGCCGCGAGGCTCCGTACGCTCTCGTTGTTCGTGGCACGGCGGCCGTGTCGAAAACTGCGGCGGGCGTTGTACCTTGAGTCCGCACGCGGCCCCGCATGCGGTGCGTCCGTTTCATCCGTCTAGCCTCAGCACGCCCCGCCATGGACGACCTGCTGCTTCCCCCACTCGCTATCGACGACGACGAGTTTGACTTTGAGGACGAGGACTTCGATGACGACGACCTCGACTTTGACGAGGACGGTGACTTCGATGACCTGGACGATGAGGACTACGACTACGATGACGACGACGAGGAGTATGACGACTTCGACGACCTCGGCGACGACCTCGATTTCGACGACGACTTCTAAGCATGCGCTAGCCCGGCCAATGCAGTCCGCGAGCCGGATGAAGGTTCCGTTATCCGTTCCCTGGCACTCCCGTTATTGGGGCCTGGGCTACTCACATCGCCGCGGTTCTAGTTGTCCACACACCGGATTCGATGTGGACTTCTCTGCATGACCGCTCTCCAAAAGCCCTGTATCGCGCGATACAGGGCTTTTTTTGTTGTCCGTGCTGTGTGGACAACTGGGCTCCAATCGTCATCCTCGCTCTGTATAACCTGTGGAGAAAACGGTTTGCGGTCTCCTCTCCGGAAACGGTTTCTTAATTCTCCCGCACACCCCTCCCCATTTCTGGCGCTTCGTCGCAGAGGTTGTGGCCCGCGCCCACCGCAGTTTTCATAACGGATACCTACCCCCACCCACTATGTCCACGTCCCCCTCCAAAGGCCTGCGCATCGAGCGCGTCTTCTCCTCTCAGGGCCAGCATCCCTTCGACAGCGTCGCCTGGCAGACGCGCGACGCCGCGATCAAGAACCACAAGGGCGAGGCGATCTTCGAGCAGAAGGCCGTCGAGTTCCCCGAGGGCTGGAGCCAGCTTGCCACCAACGTCGTCGCCTCCAAGTACTTCTATGGCGACATCGCGACCGGCAACGGCAACCCGGCCGAAGGACAGCGCGAGTACAGCCTGAAGCAGCTGGTCCACCGCGTCACGCGCACCATCGCCGACTGGGGCCGCGACCAGGGTTACTTCGCCACCAAGAAGGACGCCGAGACGTTCTACGACGAGCTTACCTGGCTCTGCACCAACCAGTACGGCGCGTTCAACAGCCCGGTGTGGTTCAACGTCGGGCTGCACCACCAGTACGGCGTCCGCGACTCGGGCGGCAAGACCATCTTCGGCTGGGACCCGGAGACGCAAGAGATCGTCCGCGTCGATCCCTACGAGCGCCCGCAGGCGTCGGCCTGCTTCATCATCTCCGTCGACGACACCCT
>JBCCLD010000463.1:0-3258 GCA_039027055.1 Bacteroidota bacterium | reverse complement strand
CCGCGGTGCCCCCCCGCCCCCGGGTGGTTGGCAGTTCCGCGGGGACGCCTTTGGGCCAGGCGCGGCCGCCCCCCCCCGCGCCCCTCAACGGCCGCCCGCGACTCCAGCACGCGCGACGGGTTGCGGTACGAGAGGAACCCGAAGTCGCCACTAGTCGGGCCCGCTCCAACTCCAGCTGTGTTGGGTGCCCCGATGTCGGTGGGCTGGCGTCCAAAGTTGCTGCCTCCGCTTCCACGGAAGCCCTGCGCACGGCGGAGCCGCTCTTGCTCCGCAGCCTCCTGCGCGGCGGCGAGTTGTCGCTCCTCCTGAATCTCGAAGATGCGCGCACGGAACGCCTCGTCGTCCAGGGTGCCCAGCTCGAGCAGCGAGTCGTAGTCGGCGACTCGCCGTGCTGCCTCGGCGAATCCCACGTACACCTCGGCCTCTTCGTCGACATCGAGCAGGGCTTGCTGGGTCAGCTCGGAGCGGCGGCCGGTGGGGTTGCGTAGGCTCGTCGCGGCGCTGTCGAGGTAGGTGGCGGTGAGGCTGAAGTCTTCGAAGCCGTCCCGGTAGACCTCGCCCAGCCGGTAGAGGGCTTGCCCGCGCATCTGGCCCACGTTGCGGCCGGCCTCGTCGTAGAGCAGCGCCACCAGGAGGTCGCGGGCTTCCAATGGGCGCCCGGCAGCGGTGAGCACGCGGGCCTCGATCACTTGAAGCTCGGCGAGGTTGGAGAAGTTGTTGTCGTCGCGCTGCATACGGCGCACGAGGTCGAGGGCCTGCATGGGTTCGCCCGCGTGGAGGCCCAGCGCGAGGATGCGGTTGACCTCGGCGGCGTAGCGGAGTTCATAGAGCGGGCGGTAGCGACGCACCTCGGCGTAGGCCTCGGCGGCCTCGGCGTAGCGACCGAGCGTCTCGTAGACCTGCCCGAGAAGGAACTGGGCCCGCGCCGCGATGTCGCCGTCCTCGACGCGCGCCACCCCGTCCACGAGCGCAGACGCCGCGTCCACCCAGCGCTCGTCCTGCACGTAGAGTTGGGCAAGCGCGAGCTGCATCAGCGAGGTCCAGCGCGCCCGTGCGCCCTCTCGGATGATGCTCTCGCGGAGCAGATCTTCTGCGGGGGTGCTCTCGCCGTTGGCCGCGAGCGCTCGCCCGAACCAGAGGCGGGCTTCGTCTTCCTCGCGCGACCGGTCCTGCTCCTGCGCCACGCGGACCGACTCACGTAGGTTCAGCTTCGCCCCCTCGAAGTTGTTCTGGTAGTAGTACGACTTGCCGATAAGCAACAGCGCGTCGGCGGTGTACTTCGTGTCGGGGTTTTCGCGAAGCAGGTCGCCGAGTCGCTGAATGACGTCGTCCTGGAACGGTCCGCCGCTGCTGCCGCGCCGGTCGTCTGCCCGGGG
The DNA here is from genome assembly GCA_039027055.1 of Bacteroidota bacterium. GTDB lineage: Bacteria > Bacteroidota > Rhodothermia > Rhodothermales > Rubricoccaceae > JBCBEX01. The sequence goes on along the minus strand of JBCCLD010000463.1, from coordinate 1,882 downwards.
GAGCACCTGTAGGTAGCGCGTCCGGTCGACGGGTTCGTCCTCGAGGACGATTTGCTCCTCGGCCTCGTTGAAGGCCTGGCGGGCGTTGTAGACCGCGTTGAAGTAGGCCTGGAAGTTGTCGTAGCGGCTGCCAAAGATCCGGGCGCAGCCCGGGAGCAGGGCTCCAGCGAGGAGCACCGCGGCGCAGGTCAGCAGCAACGCACGTCGGGTCACGGGAAAGGCGTTCGGGTCAGGGGGACGGACGTAGCGAAGCGCTCAGCGGCACGGCAGGCTAGACGAGGGAGGCTGACAACGCCGCGATAATACGAATTCGTTCGCGCACCGACCGGATACGCGTGCCGTTTTGCCCTGCCCTGAGCGCCGTACGCTAGAGTCGGCTCACGTGGACCATGTTGGTGAGTCCCTTCGCTGGGAGCGGGAGGCCCGCCGTGATCACGATGCGGTCGCCTCGGTCGGCGAGGCCGCGGTTGAGGATCTCGCGGTGCACCGTGGCAATGCCCTGGTCGGTGTGTTCCTGGAACGGGACGGGGAAGGCTTGGGTGCCCCAGAGGAGCGCCAGTTGGCCAACCACGCGGGGGCTGTCCGTGAAGGCGTAGAGGGGCACCGTGGGCCGGTGGCGGGCGATGGCGCGGGCGGTGGCCCCCGAGTGCTTGAGGCACGCGATGGCAACGGCCTCGACCTCCTCTGCGAGGCGCGCCGCGGTGAACGAGACGGCTTGCGTGATGCGGTGGGCGTTCGAGCTCACCTCGCGCGCTGCTTCCTGGCCGCCGAGCATGCGGCGGCTGCCTTCAACCGAGCGAATAATCTCCGCCATCGCCTCGACGGCGCGCACGGGATACTTGCCCGCCGCCGTCTCGCCTGAGAGCATCACCGCGTCCGACCCATCGATGACGGCGTTGGCTACGTCGGAGGCCTCGGCGCGCGTCGGGCGCGGGTTCTCCATCATGCTCTCCAGCATCTGCGTGGCCGTGATGACGGGCTTCGCGGCGCGGAGACACTTGCGGATGATCTGCTTCTGGACGATCGGCACACGCTGCATCGGCATCTCGATGCCGAGGTCGCCGCGCGCCACCATCACGGCGTCGGTCTGCTCGAGGATGTTGTCGAAGTCCTCGACGGCCTCGGGCTTCTCGATCTTCGACACGACGCTGACGTTCTTGCCCGATGCCTGAATGCGTCGCAGCAGGTCCTGCACGTCGCTCTGGGTCCGCACGAACGAGAGGGCGATCAGGTCAACGTCGTTTTCGAGCCCGAACTCGAGGTCGGTGAGGTCCTTTTCGGTGAGTGACGGCGTCGAGGAGCGAATGTGGGGAAGGTTGACGCCCTTCCTCGAGCGCAGCGGCCCACCGACGACGACCTCCGTCTTGACGTCCTTGCCGTCCACATCCACGATGCAGAGTTCGATGTTGCCGTCGTCCATCAGGATCGTTCCACCGATGTTGACGTCGGCGGCAAGGCCATCGTAGGAGACGGTAGCACGCTCCTTCGTGCCTACCTCAACGGGTTCGCTTGTCAGGATAAACGATTGGCCCTCGTGCAGGAGCACGCCGCCGCCGTCCATCTTGCCCACGCGAATCTTTGGTCCCTGCAAGTCCTGGAGGATCGGGATGACGCGTCCAGCGCGCCGGGCCTCGTCGCGCACCATCTCGATCCGACGGCGGTGCTCGTCGTGCGTGCCGTGGGAAAAGTTCATCCGCGCGACGTCCATCCCGGCGGCGATGAGCGCGCGGATGATTTCGCGCTGTTCGGTGGACGGTCCGAGGGTGCAGACGATCTTGGTGCGCCGGATCATAGGGGGGAGAGCAGCGAGGACGAGAGGGTGAAAGCGCTTAGCCTTTCAAGATACGCCGCCCGCCGGTCACCCCGGTGCGATCCCTTTGGG
>JBCCLD010000462.1:0-3258 GCA_039027055.1 Bacteroidota bacterium | reverse complement strand
CCATGGGCTGGAATGTTCGTCGTGGGTCGTGGGTCGTGGGTCGTGGGTCGTGGGTCGTGGGTCGTGGGTCGTTGGTCGTGGGTCGTGGGTCGAAGAAGCAAACCGGGCTGCGCGCACGGTGCAAACGAATTCGGAGGAGATCACCCCCCCTGCTATTCGCTAGTCAATAGTCGCTCTCTTCGCTCACCCCTGCCAGCGATGTCGGAGGATGCCGCCCGCTAGCGCCACGTTCAGCGACTCCACGCCGCTGCGCGCATTGGCCTGCCCCCGGATCGTCACGCGCTCGTGGACGAGGGAGGCGACCGCGTCGGAGACCCCGTGTGCCTCGCTGCCGAGCACGAGCACCGTGCGTTCGGGAGGTCGCCACGAAGCAGCAGGCGTACCGTCGAGATAGGCAGCCGCGAGGTGCCAGCCATCGTCTCGAAACGCGCCCAGCGTCGCCGCGAGGTCGTCGGTCTGGGCGAGCGCGAGGTCCCACAGCCCGCCCATCGCGCTGCGCACCACCTTCGGCGATTCGACGTCCGCCGTGCCCGGTCCCGCGAGCACGCCACCAAGGCCGAACCAGGCGGCCGTCCGGAGGAGCGTCCCGACGTTGCCCGGGTCCTGCACGCCATCCAGCGCCAGCAGCGCCTTCGCGTTGGTGACCGCCTCGACCGGCTGGACGATGCGCCGCGCCACGGCCGCGATGCCCTGCCCGTTCGTCACCGTCGTGATGCGTGCGAGGTCGCGCGCCGGGAGCCGATGCACGGGGACCGCCGCCGTTTCAGCACGCCGGAGCACCGCCTCAACGCGGGCGTCCGTCGCCGACGCCTTCGTCACGAGCACGGCGTCGAGTGCCGCCTGGGCGTCGAGCGCCGCCTCCACCGAACGAAGTCCCTCGACCAGAAACACGCCCTGCCGCTCCCGCTCCCGCCGCCGGTGCAGCTTGGCAAAGTCCTTCTGTTGCTGCTTCGTCAGCATATGCTTCGTCACCATAGTCGCATGATAGCACGTCCCTCACGGCAACACCGCCTCACCGCTGCACGGCCTCACTCAACACAAAGCGGACGCACCGCGATGGGCGCGTCCGCTCGTTGGGCTGATCGCGGCTCGATCGCTACGCCGCCGCTTCGAGCACGGGGTCCTCGGTGAGGACGGCCTCGGCGGCGGCGAGGCCCACTTCGAGGGTATCGTTATCGAGGAAGTGCTCCAGATGGTGCGCGCGGTCCTCGGCACTGGCGAGCAACGTTTCCAGCAACCGCTTCGTGCCGAAGTCGCTGTGGTTGAGCGCCACGTGGATCGACTGCCGCAGCTGGATGCAGACCTGCTTCTCGCACAGGAGGTCGAGTTCGAGCATGTCGCGGACTGGGAACTGCCCCTCCGGCTCGTGCGGGATGTAGGCGAGCTTCTCCTGCGCGGACGGGCTGCACGTCGGGATGCCGCCCAGCACGGTCAGGCGCTCGGCGATCTCGTCGAGTTGCGCATGGATTTCGTTGTAGAGCCCTTCGAGGAAGAGGTGGAGGTCCCGGAACTGCGGGCCGACGACCAACCAGTGATGCTTGTGGTACTGGTGGTAGAGGACGTTGTACGCCGCGAGGTGGCGGTCGAGGTGGCCCTTTAGCTCGATGCACGCCGCATCGGGCAGGCCGACCGGGTTGCCTTCGTACGCGTCAACTGAACGGATCGGCGTACGGCCCATGTTGGCCTTGCGGACTGAGCCCGAGCCTGTAGTGAGGTAGGGGCGCGTAGTGTTGGCGTTACTCATAGGAGTCGCAGAGGTGTGTGGACGCAGCCGCATCTGTAGCCAGGCGACTGCTGGACATGTTCGTGTCCTCCTACGACTGGGCCCCGCCGCCGTTTCCTTCCCGCACCGCGTCAGCCCTTTTCCTACGGGCCTTCGAGCCCCTAAGCGGGGGCTTGGCTGTAGCGCTTCAGCCGATCCAAGAACCGAGCAACGTGCAGCCCGCCCATCACACTTCCACGGACACCGGCATGCGGATGCGCTCCCCTTCTCGCTCGTACCGCCCGAACGTGATCTTTGGCACCGAGTCGCCCGTCCTACAGCTGCTTACGTGCGAGATGCTCCTGAACGAGACCCACGGCAGCACAGAGAAGTGGATCACGTCGACCTGCCCTACTCGGACGTCAATCGCGCCGGGATCGGCCTGGGCGGCGCGTTCGGCCTACTCAGCACGCTCACGGAAGACGGCGAACGATGGTCGTAGTCGGTGTAGGAGAACGCCAACTGCTCGTCCCCCGCTAGCACCGTCCGCGATCCCTGCACCTCCTCAAAGGCGACAACGTGGCCGTCCTGAATCCGCAGGCGAAACGGCTCATACTCGTTCGCCACGCGCAACGCCAGGTACACCGCCGCGAGCGAAAACGGCTGCCCATTCGCCTTGCAGTACACGACGAGCGGCCCCACGTCGAGCGGGCTCGTGATGTTGAAAAACGGGCTGTCGAGCAACCAGTTGTCGAGCAACCAGAAGTACTCAAACGCGTTCCGTCGAGGCCACGTGTCCAGTTCAATGTGGCGTGTCGGCGCCGACATGGGACAAGGTTGCGTTCGGCTTTTCGTGGTGGGACCAAGACTACGCAGGCAGCACGACGAGCGTGTGGTCTTCGCCGCCGAGTTCGTCGTCGATGATCTCGGCGATACGATCCCAGTCACCCCCCGCGAGCCCGGCCCCGATCATCGGGTAGCCGATGCGCTGCCCGGTGAACTGACGGCGGACGTGCTGGAAGACGGAGCGGACCGCGTCGTAGTCCACCTTGACGCCGCGCCCGCGCCAGTGGAGCTGCGTGTAGCCGTTGACGACGGTGAAAGCGACCTCGCCCCGTTCGATACGTGCCGTCGAGATCGTACCCAGCTTGGAGCGGTCGCCTTTCTTCGTGGCAAGATCAGCCTCGTACGCCTCCGGGAACTGCCTTCGGATCGCCTTGGCGATGCCAGCGCCCATCGTGCATTGGCAATTGGCGCCATGCACGATCACGTCAAAGTGACCGTCCTGTGCATGCCTCAGCAGATCGCCCTTGGCCGTTTTCATGCCCATCTATTGTTAGCTGTCAAAAGGCAGCGCCGATTGTTCTAGTGCTGGAGACAGTCCCAAGCTATCCCGTACCTCAGCAACCTGGACCAGAGTCAATGGCCCCAGTTGCCGGATGCTACGCTGGCCGCACCTAAGCACTCCATCCGTCGAGATAAGTACATGGTAGTGCGTTTGGCCTTGCTCGCTCACCTCCACGATCACTGTCTCAGAATTCCATTCGACTCTCTTG
>JBCCLD010000461.1:0-3265 GCA_039027055.1 Bacteroidota bacterium | reverse complement strand
GGGGGGTGTTCGCTCCCGGCGGGGGGCCCCCCCCCAACACCCGACGCATGAGGAGTGCCACTCCGCTGCGACTACGCTCCAACCACTGACGTCGTGTACCTTGCGACATGTCTGCCTCGTCACCTCCACCGCTCCCCCCAGATGACTCGGGGCACGGTCTCACCCCGTTTTTTGCAAGCCCAACGCTGGCCGCGAAGCAGGCCCCCGTCTGCGTGCCAACGGGCTGGCGAACCCGCTTTCGCTTCGGCGTGATGATGACCGCGGCGCTTCTACTCATCGTGCCCTATCGCATTCGGATCAGCATAGGCGCAATTGCTCCGGTTGGTCCCCGAATCATCCGCCGGTGGTACCGCCGGTGGGGCGGTGGCATCCTCACCAGTGGACGCATCCGACTCCAGCTTCGAGAGCAGGAGGCGCTGGACCCGAAACAGCCGGTCGTGTTTGTCGCGAATCACCAGGTCGCGATAGATATCCCCATCCTCATGCGGGCCGTTCCCATATCGTTTGGATTTATGGCCAAGTCCTCAGTGCGCCGTATTCCCATACTCGGACACATGGCCGCAAGCACCGGCGCGGTGTTCATCGATCGGACGAGCCCGAGACAGGCGCTCAGCGACCTCAAGCGGGCGGCCGAACGCGTACGCAACGGCCACTCCGTGTTGTTTTTTGTCGAGGGCACACGTTCGTATGCCCCCGTACTCGCTGACTTTCGACCCGGAGCATTTCGCCTTGCAGTGGAGGCGCAGGTCCCACTGGTGCCTATTGCCCTGTGCAACTCCTACCGGCTTGCGGACGAACGCGTCTTCGCCTCGCAGCCGGGCGCGCTCGACGTGGTGGTGGGCGCACCGATTCCGACGGCTGGGCGTACTCGACGTGACATCCCAGCGCTAATCAATACCGTTCGGCGCGTGTTGACTGCCGAGCTCGCGGAGGAATTCGAGCGCTGGTCCGCTCGCCCAGGCGTTCCATCTGCTGATCCGTAGCGTCGGTGGATGTCTAGGCAGGGCCTCACGGGACTGGCGGCCTGAGGTCTTGCCACGCTATGGATTCTCTCACGCTGCGTTGTAGCATGATAAAAGCGTAGCTTTTGCTTCTTCCTTTGGCTTTGGCTTCACTCACTACCGGACACTTGTTTCAAGGCACCCCTCTCACGATGCTGCACACGCTGGGTGACTCTCATCGCCAAGGTCCTGTCATGCTGAAATGGACTGAGCATCTCAGCAAGGCAACAGCGTACCTGAGTCGTCAGAGATCCCGAAACCGCAGGTTCACGCCAGGAATCAAGTCCGGGATGACAGCGACGGGGCCTCTGGGCCAGAGAGAGCCGCTCTGGGCACCGTCAAGAAAGCGTGTACGGTGGTGAGTTGGTTCTTTACTCTACACGTCTCGATTCAGAGCCTGTGTATGAAGTTTGATGACGGGCGGTATGTGGCTGCGACACACGCAGACTGCGTTTCCCTACATCGCCGAGGCGGAGCCTGCCCCGGACTCTGATCTAGGGGCCTCGAATGCTACGCGCGCCTCGGCAACCCGTTTTTCGCTCTTCTTCGCCTTCGTCCTACTGCCGCAGACAGGCTTTCACAACGCACCTACTCTACCTATGGCTCTCGATCGTCCCGAAGTACAGCGTCTTGCGCGCCTTGCGCGCCTTCGCCTCACGGCTGAGGAGGAAGGACGTATGGCCGAGGACCTGTCCAACATCCTTGCCTACGTGGAGCAGCTTCAGGCGGTCAACACGGACGACGTACCCCCGATGGTCCACGGGCGTAGCGAGAGCGACGAGGCCCTTGCTGCGCGCCTCCGCCCCGACGTTGTAGCCCCTCGAGCAGACCGCACCGGTGCCCTCTCCAACGCACCTGACTCGGACGGGACTTTCGTTCGGGTACCTAAGGTGATTGACTAGCTGGGTCTCCAACGTGCTGTTGCGCGCGTCCCGCTCCCAGCCCCGACGTTTTGGTGGCCTTGCGCTACAGACGGGCATCTCTTCGTCGCACGATCTAAGACACGAACGAGCGTTCGTCAACGCACGCGACCCGCACTGAAGCCTAGATGAGTCGGCCGTCGCCATGACGTATCCGCTCCAGGAAATTGTCATCGGACGATGGACGGGGCCGTTTCTCGTGCGATTGTAGCGGACGATGCGGTGTAGTTTGAGACAGACGGACGAGCGTCCAAGATCGGGGTCTTGATCGGGCCACACGAAGCTTGGGGGGCCGCGCCGTTGGATTCGTCCTCGCCCTCTTGCATCGCTTGTCTCACCGTGGCTTCAAACCGCTCCCGATCTCGTAAGAAACGACCGGCCGCCACGCGGTCGGCCCCCGATCCTCAGACGGTCCGTCATCCGAAGGTCCGTGCTGCAACCGGCACGTCGCGCCTCGCCGTCTGGGCGGACCGTCCGGGGTGGATCCGGGACCTGCTCTGCTTGGGACTCCTGCTCGCCGTGGCCTTGGGTTTTACCTGGTCTACGACCTTCGGTGGCCAAGTACCCATCCCGACTGATGTGGAACAGTATCGCGGCATGGCGGAGGCGATGCTGGAATACGAGGAGGCAACGGGCGACGAAGCTCTATGGTCTCCCAACATGTTTGGCGGGATGCCGGGCTTTCTGATCAACTACGCCAATGAGGCCCCGCAGCTCGACGATCTGCCACGACTCCTACGAATGGCCGGGGTGTGGCCGGTGCAATACCTCTTCGTGCTTATGGCAGGGATGTACGCGCTGCTCGTCTTTCTCACGCGCACCCGACTGGCCGGGCTGGTGGCCGCTGTCGCGTTTGGTCTGACGACCTACCTCCCGATCATCATTGTCACGGGGCACAACACGAAGTTCATTGCGCTTGCATATGCGCCGTGGCTTCTGCTGGCGTTCGCGTTTGCGCTCAACCCGAGCGACAAGAAAGGATGGCTTCGCTGGGCGATGGGCGCGCTCTTGTTCGCAATCGTGCTGGCCATCAACCTGCGAGCGAAACACATCCAAATCACCTACTACGTGGCCTGGCTGCTTGGCATCTGGTGGGTCACCGAAGGCATCGGTGCCATACGGGAGGGCCGGGCCAAGATGTTTGGCCTGGCTACGGCTGCGCTCGCCGTCGGATCGGTGCTGGCATTGCTGATGGTCGCCCAGCCTTACCTGGTCACCTTCGAACATAAAGCTTTCACGATCCGTGGATCAGGCGCGGGCGACGGCGGCGGGCTTGCGTGGGACCGAGCGATGGCGTGGAGCCAAGGCGTTGGAGAATTGCTCACGCTCGCCGTGGCGAACGCC
>JBCCLD010000460.1:0-3285 GCA_039027055.1 Bacteroidota bacterium | reverse complement strand
GGGGGACGTCGGGGTGCCGGTGTTACGGAAGAAGCGCAGCCGCCCGGTGAAGTCGCCCGCGACGAGGTCCGCGTCGCCGTCGCCGTCGAGGTCGCCAAGAGCCGGAACGGGACGCTGGCCGAGCGGGAGATCCTCGAACGGATTTGGGGTCACCTCGACGAAGGCATCGGGGCTGCCGAGCGCCGCGGCCGTCCGCCGGAAGAAGAACAGGTCGCGCCCGAACTCGCCCACGACGAGGTCCGGGCGCCCGTCGCCGGTGAGGTCGGCCAGCACCGGGGCGTAGGACGACGCACTCACGCCGAGGTCGAGCCTGAGGTAGTCGGGGTCGGTCTCGCGCCAGCGGGGCGCGGTGGCCGAGCCGACGTTCTCGAGCAGGCGCAGCGCCGAGCGGATCGGGTCGAGGGTAGGCGTGCGCTCCACGCCCACGAGTGCGTCGAGGTCGCCGTCGCCATCGAGGTCGGCGAGGGCGGGGCGGGTGCTGCGGCCTACGTCGTAGTTCGGCAGTAGGCGGCTCGTCCGCTCGGAGTACACCGGGTCCGAAGGCATGCCGACGTTCTCGTAGAAGAAGAAGTTGTCGATGAGGTTCTTGGGCTGCGAGCAGAAGCCGCCTGCGATGCCAACGAGGAGGTCGAGGTCGTCGTCGCCGTCGAGGTCACCAAAGGCTGCAATGGCGTAGCCTCCCGAGGTGAGCGGCTCGTCGTCCGGGTAGACCTCGGCGGCGAGCACGAGGCTCGGGGAGGTCCTCGTGCCCCGGTTCTCGAAGAAGAGCAGGCTGGCCGAGTTGATGTCGCCCCAGAAGTAGTCCAGGTCCCCGTCTGCGTCGAGGTCGGCGAAGGTGACGGCGTTCTGGCCGTGGAGGCCTGCGGAGGCTAGCACGGGGGCTGCCTGCGGGCCACGGGCCGCCGGGGTGCCACCGCTGGGATATGCCCCCGATTGCTGCTGGGAGGGGTCGTCCGTCAGCGGAGCGTTGGGGCAGTCCGGGCTCGACTCGAAGACCACGAGGTCCTGGAAGCGGTCGGTCGCGAAGGCAAAGCGCGGCACGCCGTCGGAGCCGAGGCCGTCGTGGCGGTAGAAGAACGTCGTGCCGAGGTCGGCCGTCCCGGCGAAGTAGTCGAGGTCGCCGTCGCCGTCGAGGTCGCCGAGGCCGGGCACGTTGGTGCTCTCGGCGCGCAGCGCGTTGCCCTCCGTGTCGGTGAGGGGGTCCGCCACCGTGACGAAGCGGGGGTCGGTCAGGCTGCCCTCGTTGCGGAGGTAGCGGGCGCGGTTCGGTCCTGTGGCGCTGCCCGTAAGCATGTCGAAGTCGCCGTCGCCGTCCATGTCGCCGAGGCGTACCCAGGAGAGCACGTCGGCGTCGGCATAGGCATGGGGGCGCCAGACGAAGTCCGCGGGCTGGCCTGGCGGGGCGACGTTTTCGAGGTAGAGCGCTTGCCGGCCGCCCTCTCCGAGCACGAGGAGGTCTGGGTCGCCGTCGCCGTCGCCGTCCAGCAGCTGCGGGCGCGGGCCGACGAAGCCGCCCAGGAACGGGTACGACAGCGCCTCCCCCTCCACCTCGATGGGGAAGGGCGCGGCCTCGGGAGTGAAAGTAGGCACCGGCTGCGCCAAGGCAGGCGCGCTTGCCCAGAGCACTAGGATCCCTGGGAGCGGTAGGACCAAGAGTGGCAGGAGCAAGGGCAGCGAATCGAGGAAGCGGCGAGGCACGAGCAGTCGTCGGCAAGCACAGAAGGACAGCAGTGCCTGATCTACCCGCGAGCGCCTCGTGATGTTCAGCCGCGGCGCACCGCGCAGCCGCGCCGTGCGGCCGCGCCGTGCGACCGTCCAGCTGCGGCGCACCGCGCAGGTTCGGAGCCCAGCCGCGGGGCTCGCCGTGGCCAGGTGGCCCCACTTATCCACATGCTGTCCCCAGCGTTGAAGGCCCGTTGGGCGCGGGGCTATATTCGAGGCGTCCGCCACGTCGCATCCCACCCACCGGCGGCGGACGTGCACTCTCCCCAATCTCGTATGCAACAGGCAGGGCCGTGGGACGCCCTGGACGCAGTAGGCAGGCACCGGCTCTATGGGCAAGGTCATCGCGGTCGCAAACCAGAAAGGCGGCGTCGGCAAGACGACTACGGCGGTCAACCTCGCCGCGTCGCTCGCGGCCACCGAGCACCCCACGCTGCTCATCGACGCGGACCCGCAGGCCAACGGGACCTCCGGCATCGGCGTGGACGCCCGCACCGTCGCCTCGTCCACCTACGAGGTGCTGGCCGGCGACGTCCCCGTGGAGGACACGGTCCTCTCGACCGAGATGCCCTACCTCGACCTCGTCCCGAGCCACATCAACCTCGTGGGCGCGGAGATCGAGATGATCGACCTCATGAACCGCGAGCAGGTGCTCAAGAACGCGCTCACGCACGTCCGCCGCGCCTACGACTTCGTGGTCATCGACTGCCCGCCGAGCCTCGGCCTCCTCACGCTCAACGCGCTCACCGCGGCCGACTCGGTGCTGATCCCCGTGCAGGCGGAGTACTTCGCGCTCGAAGGCCTCGGCCAGCTCCTCAACACCATCAAGATCGTCCGGCAGCACCTCAACCCCGACCTTGAGATCGAGGGCGTGCTCCTGACAATGTTCGACGGGCGCCTACGGCTCTCCAACCAGGTGGCCTCCGAAGTCCGGCGCTACTTCGGCGCGAAGGTCTTCCAGGCCATCATCCAGCGCAACGTGCGCATCTCGGAGGCGCCGAGCTTCGGCAAGCCCGTGCTGCTCTACGACGCCACGTCGGTCGGCGCGCGCAACTACATCGCGCTGGCCCGCGAGATCATCCAGAACAACGCCGCGCTCCTCGAAGCCCCCACGCAGGAGGAGGGCCGCGTCCCGCTCGCCGACCTGATGGACCGCTCCACCAGAGCCGCCTCCAACGGCGACGGGGCCTCCGACGAAGCGGCTGCCACTCCGCAGCGTATCCGGCTCCCGTCGGCGACGACCCGCGACTCGGCCTCCGACGAGTAGGCCCTCGCCTCCTTCGGCTCTCTTCCCTCGCTTTTCTCCACGACACACCGCTGATCGCATGGCGACGCGCAAAGCAGCCCTTGGCAAGGGCCTCGGTTCCCTCCTGCCTCAGATGGAGGAAGCCCAGGACACCGATCAGGGCGACGGGGCGAGTGAGGGCATCCGCGCCCAAGCCCCCCAGCCCCGGCTCTACAACTTCGAGGAGCGCTTCCGCACCGCCGGGCGCGTCGCCGAGCTGGAGCTAGACGCCATCCGCCCCAACCCCTACCAGCCGCGCACGGCGTTCAACGAGCGCG
>JBCCLD010000459.1:0-3287 GCA_039027055.1 Bacteroidota bacterium | reverse complement strand
CTAGTGCATGGACAACCGGTCTTTTGCGTTATCTGAAGCCATGTATGGAAGCTGCTAATGCAGTTCCCCTCCTGGATAGGAGGGGACAGGGGTGGTTGACCGAATCAGCTACCCTGTCACGTCCAAAGCCGAACGCGCAGAAGACGCCTTGAGTGTGCACTAGTGCTGCGTCCCACCTCTCGTGACTGTGAGCGTTGGGGAATAGCGGAGGTGCCGTGCGTTGCGGCCTCAAAAGGCAGGGCGCCCAGGGGGCGTGTGCGAGAGGGAAACGGTCTCGTTCCGCGTAGATTCCGGTGCCTGTCTCACCTCGCCCCTCGCCCGATGCTGCTCCGCCTCTTCGCCCTAGCTGTTCTCGTTGTCGCTGTGCCCACGGCTGCTGTGCCTGTAGCCGCGCAGCCCATCCCGCTGACGGTGCCCTTCACCGCGCCCGGCGTCACCGGCTACGACGCGGCCGTCCCCACGCCCGAGCAGGTGCTCGGCCACACGATCGGCGAGCGCCACACGCGGCCCGCCGACGTGGTTCGGTACTTCGAGGCTGTCGCGGCAGCGTCGGACCGGGTGAGCGCCTTCGTGTTTGGGCAGACCTACGAGGGGCGACGGCTCATCATCGCGCACGTGGGGCACCCCGACCGCATCGCTGACCTCGCGCGCGTCCAGGCGGCCAACCGGCGGCTCTCAGACGACCCTGCCTCGGTCGCCGACGCTGACCTCGACGCGCTGCCCGTGGTGGCCTACATGGGCTACGGCGTCCACGGCAACGAGGCGAGCGCCACCGAGGCGGGGCTGCTGCTGCTCTACCACCTCGCCGCCGGGCAAGGCCCCGCCATCGACGCCCTCCTCGACGACGCGCTCGTGCTCATCGACCCGATGCTCAACCCTGACGGGCGCGACCGCTTCACCGACTGGGTCAACAGCCAGCGCGGCGGCGTCGCCACGCGCGACCTCCAGGACCGCGAGCACAACGAGCCCTGGCCCAACGGCCGCACCAACCACTACCTCTTCGACCTCAACCGCGACTGGCTCCCGCTTCAGCACGTCGAGTCGCGCGCGCGGATGGATCTCTGGCATGCCTGGCGCCCGCAGCTCTCGACCGACTACCACGAGATGGGCCGCAACGCGACCTACTTCTTCCAGCCGGGCGTCCCGTCGCGCACAAACCCCAACACGCCCCCGCTCAACCAGGAATTGACCCGGCGCATCGGCGAGGTTCACGCCCGCGCACTCGACCGCATCGGGCAGCTGTACTACGCCGAGGAGTCGTTCGACGACTACTACTACGGCAAGGGCTCGACCTACCCCGACGTGAACGGGGCCGTCGGTATCCTCTTCGAGCAGGCGTCGAGCCGCGCGCTGAAGACCGAGTCCGTCAACGGTCCGCTCGACTTCGGGACGACGGTGCGCAACCAGTTTGCCACGAGCCTCTCGTCGCTGGAGGCCGCCGTGACGATGCGGACGGACCTCCTGCGTCACCAGCGCGACTTCTACGCCGATGCCGACGCCTTCGCCCGCGACGCCGACGTGCAGGGCTACGTCGTGGCAACGGAACCGTACCCGACCCGCGCGGCTGCGCTCCAGGAGGTATTGCAGCAGCACCACATCCGCGTGCATGACCTCGCGCAGCCGGTCACCGTCGACGGCGCGCGCTTCGAGCCCGGCGAGGCGTTCGTGGTGCCCGTCGCGCAGCCGCAGGCGCGGCTCGTCAAGGCCGTCATGGAGCGCGTGAGCACCTTCCCCGACTCGATCTTCTACGATGTCTCGACGTGGACGCTGCCGCTGGCGTTCGGCGTGCCGCACGGTGAGCTACCCGAAGTCGCGCGTGGTGTACTCGGCGACGAGCGGCCGAGGACAGCCGTTCCCGCCGGACGCCTCACGGGCGGACGGGCGGCGTATGCGTATGCGATCCCGTGGGGCCGCGCGCTCGCGCCGCGGGCGCTGGGGCGGCTCCAGCAGGCAGGCGTCCGGGTGCGCCTCGCCACGGCTCCGTTCACCGCCGCCGTGTCCACCGGCATGGAGGGCCGGACGCGCCCGGTGCGCTTCGACCGCGGCACGCTCGTGGTGCCCGTGGACCAGGCGGGCGTCGATGGCGTGACCGTGATCCGCCTCGTGGAGCAGGCCGTCGCCGAGGACGGCGTGGACGCCTACGCGCTCCCGACGGGCCTCACGCCGGAGGGCCCCGACCTCGGCGGGCCGAGCGTCCCCGTGCTCGACGCGCCCACCATCGGGCTGTTTGCGGGAGCAGGGACCTCCGTCTACCGCGTCGGCGAGGTGTGGCACCTGCTCTCGGAGCGCTACCGCCTCCCCGTCTCGCTCCTCGACGCCGAGGACGCCGCGCGTCTGGATTTGGAGGACTACGACGTGCTCGTGCTCTCGGGCTTCGTCTTCGCGTGGGGCGAGGCCGAGCGCGACGCGGTGGCGTCGTGGGTGCGGCGCGGCGGGACGCTCGTGACGCTCGGGCGCGGCATGGTCACCGCCGCCCAGGCCGACTGGCTCGACGTCGCCGTCACCGAGGCCGACGGCGTCGAGGAGGTGGTGCCCTATGAGCAGCGCTCGCGGCAGCGCGGCGCGCAGGCGCTCGGCGGCAGCATCTTCGCCGTGGACCTCGACCCAACGCACCCGCTCGCCTACGGCTACGGCCCCGAGGTCGCGCTCTTCAAGCAGGGCGCGTTCTTCCTCGCCGCCGACTCGTCCAACGCCGAGGCCGTCGTCGGGCAGTACACGGGCGATCCGCGCCTGAGCGGCTACGTCTCCGCGCAGAACCTCGATGCGCTCCGCAGCGGGGCCGCCGTCGTGGCCAACCGCATGGGGCGCGGCCGCGTGGTCGGCATCGACGGGGCACCGAGCTTCCGGGCCTTCTGGTGGGGGACGCAGGGGCTCGTTGCCAACGCCGTATTCTTCGGGCAGCGGTTCTAATCGTGCACCGAGGAATCGTGCACCGAGGACCAGCGGTCGACACCGAGTGCGCTCGGTGACGCTTTCGCTTCGGGGGTGCCTGCGCAACCCAGGCGGGTGTGCAGGTCCCTTCGTCTACACGTTCACACGTCTTCACGTTCACACCGTATGCGACCATGGATAGCATCGCCTGGTGGCTGATCGAGCGGCTCAACCTCGATCAGATGGAGGTCGAGACGCTCACCAAGGTGCTCTCGACCGTGGCCATCCTGATTGGGGTCAACGTGGCGAGGTGGGTGGCGCTGCGCCGCCAAAGACGTATCCCGCCGTCGTGGACCTCTCGGGCTCCCCGAGTCTCGAGGGGATACGTGACGTCGAAGTCGAGTTCTGGTCACCCT
>JBCCLD010000458.1:0-3295 GCA_039027055.1 Bacteroidota bacterium | reverse complement strand
CGTCCGCGAACTCACCGATAGCACCAGCGGCGGCCCGACAGAGACCCTCTGGGACGGCACCGCCAGCAATGGCACCCGCCTCGCCAACGGCGTCTACTTCTACGTCGTGGAAGCAGGCAGCGAATCGTTCGACGGCAAGATTCTGATTCTGGAATGACCGACATGAAGCCTTCCCTCCTTGCTCGGATCGTGTGGCGTGTGGCGTGTTGCGTGGCGCTGCTCGCACCGGCAGCCTGGTCCCAAGACGCCGGCGCCTTCGCACGGTATGCGCTCGGCGCACGCGACCTCGGCATGGGCGGAGCGCTCACTGCCGATGTCTTCGGCGGAGCCAGCCCGTACCACAACCCCGCCCTGGCCCCGATGATGCCCGGGCAAAACCTGGAGCTGTCCGCGGGGCTGCTGACCATGGATCGACAACTCCAGTCGATCCAGTTCGCCTCGCCGCTACGCCCCCGCGCGGGCATCGCGGCCGGCATCATCCGTGGCGGCGTCTCCGACATCGACGGGCGCGACGGTGCGGGCAACCCCACGCAGACCCTCTCAACGGAGGAGTATGCGTTCTTCATCGCCTTCGGCCTCACGTTCGGCGAGCGGATCTCCGCTGGCTTCGGGCTGCGCCTCTACCGCGCCGATCTGTTCGACGACGTGACCCCGGCTAACTCGCTGGGGCTGTCGGTGGGCGTGACGGCCAAGGTCACCGAGTCGCTCGCGCTGGGCCTCGCCGTGGACGACCTGCTGGCGCGGTATGCTTGGGACACGTCGGACGCGTTCACGGGCGGCACGAGCACGACCGACCGCTTCCCGGTGCGACTCCGGCTCGGCGGGGCCTACCAACTCAACGCCGGGCGCGGCGTGCTGACGGCCGAGGTCGAGGTGCGTGCGCGCACCGTCGAGGCGCGGTCTACCGAGGTCATCTTCGATGGCGGGACGCCCGTGGAGCGCGCCACCGACACGTCGCTCTCGCTGTCGTCCGCGCAGGTGCGGCTCGGCGGGGAGTATTGGATCGCCGAGCCGTTCGGCGTGCGCGCGGGCTACGACCGCCTTGGCGTGGGCGAGTTCGGCGAGTCGACGCCCAGCCTCGGCTTCGCGCTCCGCCAGCAGATCGGCGAGCTGGACGCGCGCTTCGACTACGCCGCCCAGCTCGAACCCTTCGGCAACAGCCTCGCGCACTTCCTCAGCCTGAGCGTGAACCTGTAAGACAGGGGGGCGGAGCACGCAACGCTGCCAGGCAGAAGAGAGGGAGCCGACGATCTCGGATCCACCACAGCGGTAGGCCATCGTCCGCGTATCTTCGGCGCACCACCCCGCCCACCAGCGCTGCCGCCGCCGTGAGCACGACCAAACGTCGTACTACGAAGAAGACCGCCTCGAAGAAGGCCGCCGCCAAGTCGTCAGGTGGGGGCGTGTCCAGCCACCGCAAGAAGGAGGTGCTCGGCCTGATCCTGATGACGCTGGCGGTGCTCGTCGCGCTCGCGCTCCTCACCTACACCCCGAGCGACGACGTGCTCGCGCGCGACTTCTCCTGGCGCGACGCCTTCGACCCACGCACGAGCCGGGCAGCCAACGCGCTCGGCCTCGTCGGTGCGGCCCTCGCCTACCTACTGGTCCCCAACTTCCTGGGTTACCCGACGCTCGCCCTCACAGCGGTCGTGTTTGCCTGGGGCTACGTGTTCTTCCGCCAGAAGAAGGCGCTCTTCCTGCCCCTCGTGAGTGTGCTCGCGCTCGTCGCGACCGTCGTGGTGGCGTGCCTGATCGGCTGGATCGACCTGCAGACCAACGCGGACCTCGCGCGGTGGAGTGGCGACATCGGGCAGGGCGTGGCCGGGTGGATGCAGCAGGTCTTCGGTCGCATCGGCTCGTTCATTCTGCTCGTGGTGGCGACGCTCGTGACGGCGCTGCTGCTCATCGACCGCGACATCCAGCGCACGCTCGACCGCGTTGAGGATGGCTTCGCGGCGATGCGCCAGAGGATGGTGGCGCGGTGGGGCGGCTTCCGTGACGGCCAGCGGACGAGGAAGGCTGAGCGCGCGGCCATCCTTGAGGAGCGGCGGAAGACCCGCGACGCGGAACGCAAGGCGAAGGAGCACGAGGTCAAGGCGCAGAGCAAGCGGGCGGCGGACGCCGCCAAGCAGGCGGCTGCGGCTGAGCGTGCCAAGCAGATGACGGGCCCGGTTCGTGCCTCGACACGTCCCGATCTACCGCCGCCGTCCGCGCTGGACATGTCGCCAGGCCCGACGCCCACGCGCGCGAGCGCGCCACCGGCTCCTTCGCCGTCCGCCCGCGCGTCCACGCCGGCGTCGAAGGGTGCCGAGCCCGCCGAACCTGAGGTGCGTGTGCGGGGCCCCGTTGAGGAGGCCGCCGCCGACCTCGACGCGCGGATCGTGACGGTCAACGCCGCTGACCTCCCCTACGACTTCCCGTCGATCGAACTGCTCGAAGCGCACGACCCGCGCCAAAGCGTCGACATGGCCGAGATCGAGGAGAACAAGCGCGTGCTGCTCGACAAGCTAGAGACGTACAAGATCGAGATCACCGCCATCGAGGCGGTCGTTGGGCCGACCGTCACGCGCTACGAGCTAACGCCTGCGCCGG
The DNA here is from genome assembly GCA_039027055.1 of Bacteroidota bacterium. Lineage (GTDB taxonomy): Bacteria > Bacteroidota > Rhodothermia > Rhodothermales > Rubricoccaceae > JBCBEX01. The sequence goes on along the minus strand of JBCCLD010000458.1, from coordinate 703 downwards.
GGATCAAGATCAGCAAGATCACGTCGCTGGAAGACGACCTCGCCATGGCGATGGCTGCGCCCGGCATCCGCATCATCGCGCCGATCCCCGGCAAGAGCGCCGTCGGCGTCGAGATCCCGAACCGGCACCGCGAGATGGTGCGCCTCCGCTCGATGCTCGCCACGGCCCGCTTCCGCGATGCCGCCAGCGCCGATGAGGGCTTGGCGCTGCCTGTCGCGCTCGGGAAGACCATCGAAGGCGAGGTGTTCCTGCAGGACCTTGCCAAGATGCCGCACCTGCTTGTGGCGGGCGCGACCGGCTCGGGCAAGTCGGTCGGCATCAACACCCTCATCGTCGGGCTGCTCTACGCCTGCCACCCCGCTGACCTGAAATTCGTCCTCGTCGACCCGAAAAAGATTGAACTCAATACCTATGCCGACCTCCTCGACCATTTCCTGGCCATGCCTGAGGACGCGGAGGAGCCGATCATCACCGACTTCCTCAAGGCGGCCTCGGTGCTACGCAGTTGCGAGCGCGAGATGGAGCAGCGCTACGACCTCCTCGCCGACGCAGGCGTCCGCGGTATCCAGGACTACAACAAGAAGGTAGCCTCAGGGCTGTTGGAAGCCGAGACAGGCCACCGCCACCTGCCCTACATCGTCGTGGTGATCGACGAGTTGGCCGACCTCATGATGACGAGCGGCAAGGAAGTCGAGCCGCCGAT
>JBCCLD010000457.1:0-3312 GCA_039027055.1 Bacteroidota bacterium | reverse complement strand
GGGAGGTACATCCCATCGGGCTTGACCTCGCCGCGCGCGTCTTTCTTGAGCGCCGACGGGGCGAACCAGCGGCTGCCCACCCACTCCTTGAACGCCGCGTTGGCCTCGCGCTGCGTGACTTTGAACGGCAGTACGCCTTGCGGCTTGATGAGCCGCGTCGAGGCCCCGCGATAGACGACCGGCGATCCACAAAAGCTGCACGCTCCGGCGACCTCCGGGTTGGGCAGCGACGTCTCCGCACCGCAGTCGGTGCACGTCACAGCAGGCCGGTCTTCGGCCTCCAGCGACTCGCCCTGCGCCGCGAGCCACCGCCGCGTGCGTTCGTAGTCGCGCTCCTCCTGGGGACCCAAGGCCCCCTCTACCGGCGCGGCCTCGATCTGGTTCAGCACACCACAATACGGACACTGCAACGCGTCGGTGCCCGGCGCGAAGCGCAACTCAGCGCCGCATGAGGTGCAGGGAAATTCGCGGTAGCTCATGCTTCGAACTCGCTTCAGGAGTTCCCCTCCTGGACAGCGCCTGTCCTCGCGTACGCAGGGAAGGGGACAGGGGTGGTTGACTATGCGGGCACGACTCTACAGTCTATTCGGCAGGACAACCCCCTCTGACTCCCCCTGTCCAAGGGAGAACTCTTTGACGCCGCATCGAGCTACGCGGCGGGCGGCGGCGGCGGCGGGAAGAGACCGCGCAGCGCCTCGACCTGCCCGGCGGGTGTCCAGGCGCCGAGGCTCGGTGCCCAGACGTGCGTCTCAGCGGTGAGCGCGCCGCTGGCGGCCTGCTGCTGGAGGGCCACCATGTCGAACGGCCCGGTCGTCTGGCCGTTGACGGCGACGTGGAACGTCGGCGAGGCTGCCGGGGGTGGCGGGGGCGGCGGTTGTGCAGCACCTTGCTGACCACCCATCTGGCCGGTCCCCATCTGGCCCGTGCCCATCTGATTGGCCATCTGCTGCGCCATCGCGAAGCCCATGCCCATGCCGATGCCCTCGGACGCGCCGCCGCCGGGGTTCTCGGCCGCCTTCGTCATCGCCTGGGCGGCCTGGAACTGCGTGTACGCGCCCAGATTGCCAATCACGCCCATGCTCGTCCGCTCGTCCAGCGTCTTCTCGACGGCGGGCGGGAGCGAGATGTTTTCGACGAGCAACGTGACGAGTTCGAGGCCGTAGCCCTGGAAGTCGGGCGCGATCTTGTCGTGGAGGAATTCACCCAGTTCGGTGTAGTTCGCGGCGAGGTCGAGGACCGCCAGCTTGCTCTCGCCGAGCGCATCCGTGAAGCGCGTCACGACGAGGTTGCGGAGCTGGTCCGTGATGCCGTCCGTGCGGAAGCGCGCGTTCGTGCCGACGATCTCGCGGAGGAACTCGACCGGGTCGCCGATGCGCATCGTGTAGGTGCCAAACGCCCGCAGCCGCGTTGGGCCGAACTCGGGGTCGCGCAGCATGATCGGGTTCTTCGTCCCCCACTTGAGGTCCGTGAACTGCCGCGTGGACACGAAATAGACCTCGGCCTTGAACGGGCTCTCGAAGCCATACTTCCACCCTTTGAGCGTCGAGAGGATGGGCATGTTCTGCGTTTCGAGCGTGACCGTGCCCGGCTCGTAGACGTCGGCGAGTTGGCCTTCGTTGACGAGGACGGCGATCTGCCCCTCGCGCACAATCAGCTTCGCGCCGTTCTTGATCTCGTTGTCGTGCCGCTCGTATCGGTGCACGAGCGTGTCATGGGTGTCGTCGAGCCACTCGATGATGTCGATGAGTTGGCCCGTCATTTTTTTCCAGAGCGACATAGCGCGGGGAGGCTGGTGAGCAAGAGAGCAGGACGCCCCTACACTAGCACCTAGCGCAATGCCGTGCAAGTCGGGGTCGCGCGGGGGCACGGGAGCGCGGGGGCACGGGAGCGCGGGGGCACGGGAGCGCGGGCGCACGGGAGCGCGGGGGCTCAAGCGGCTAGTCTTCAGCTTCGCTAGGATCGTTTGTATCGTAGAAGCCTGCGGGTTCGCGCACCATACCTGCGGGACCGCACCAGGGGTCTGGGTTGGTTCGCATCCGCACGAGGCCACCGATGAGGCGATCGTATTCACGGTCGAGCGCCTCGTATTCCTCGCGGCTCATATAGCCGGAGTGGACGGCGAATTCGAGCCAGGATCGCGTCTCGTTGGCCTCGGCCTCTGCGTCTGTGAGTTTGCTCACGAAATGCTTCCGATAGCGCCGCTTCGCCCATGCCTCGGCGAGGTTCGCACATACCGCCCGCGAAGAGCGCCGCACCTGGTCGGTCAGGGCATACGTCTCCGACTTGGGCCAGGATTTCGACGTCTCGAACAGCCGCATCGCCGACGTGAACGCGGCTCGATACACCCGTAGGTCACGAAACGTCCCAACCATGTCCTTCTGCGTTCAATCCTGATCAAGAATATGCCCTGCTCCCAAGCCCCCACACCCCCAAGCCCCCATGCTCCCCTGCTCCCAAGCTCCTACGAAGGCATCAGCCCAGCACGGCGGGCGTACTCGAACACATTCCCGGCTTCGAGGATCGCCGCGACGTCGCCGAGCGGGTCGAGGAGAAACGTCTCCCCCGTCGTGCGATTCGTGAGCTGCGCCGCCTGCGTGTCTATGATGAGGTCGTCCCCCGTGCGGATGCGCTCGACGAGGCGGGCGCGCGTCTCGAAGGGCACGAGGAAGCCGCCGTCGATGGCGTTGCGGTAGAAGATGCGCGCGTAGCTCGACGCAACGACGGCCTCGATGCCTGCCACCTGCAGGGCAAACGGCGCGTGCTCCCGCGACGACCCGCAGCCGAAGTTGTCGCCGCCGATGACGATGCGGTAGTCGCTCGTGTACGCGTCGGGCTGCGTGAGCGGACGGTCGCCGAACGGAAGCCCCTGCTGGCCGGGCGGGACCGCGCTGAGGGCGTAGCGCCCGTAGAGCCGCCGCTCCTCCGGCAGCGTCATGCTGTAGACGAGGTGCTCCGCCGGGATGATCTGGTCCGTGTCGATGTGGTCGCCGAGGACGTAGGCTTTTCCTTCGATGAGGGGGTTCATAAATCGTGGTAGTCTGAAATCGGCTGCGATGTCGTGTTTGGTCGCAGGTCCTATGTCGCAGGTCACAGGTCGTCGAGGATAGACCTTGGACTTTTGACCTGCGACCCTAGACCAGCACCTCGCGCGGGTCCGTGATGACACCGGTCACCGCCGAGGCGGCGGTGGTGAGCGGCGAGGCGAGGTAGACGGCGGCCTGCTTCGAGCCCATGCGGCCGGGGTAGTTGCGGTTGGTCGTCGAGATCACGACCTCGGTGCCGTGCGTCCGCCCGAACGTGTCGATGGGGCCG
>JBCCLD010000456.1:0-3319 GCA_039027055.1 Bacteroidota bacterium | reverse complement strand
GAGCCCGCCCGCCTCGTCGGGGCGGCTGTGGCGTCAGTTTCGCCGGGAGGTGACGCACTGCGAGTTGTTCGAGAGCGTGAAGGCGCTCGTGGAGGCAGGCCTCTCGTTTTTCCGCCGCTCCAATGCGACGCCCGAGCGGGTGCTCTCAGTGATCGGGGCTCGCAGTGCCTCTGGCACCCAACAATATCTCCGTGATTGTACTTAGGCCGCACCTTCGTATTGCTCGCGGCGGGCGTTCGCGATCTATCCTTTGCTGAGACCCGCGGTGAGCCTGCCGATCTCCGCAGGCGTGTGCGTCACCACACGGTTGAGCTTCTGCCACGGATGGTAGGGGACTGCATCCGTACCCGCGACTCCGTGCCCGCGATATGGCTCAATGGGCCTGGTTGCTGAGAACAAGTCCCGACAGGCTTCGTTTTTCTGCCGAATGAATACGCATTTTGCCATGGCCCTGCACGCGCTTGCGCTGCTCCATCACGAGCAGGCCTCGCCGCTTTCCGCCGTGTATATCGCCGGGAGCGTAGGAACCAACCCCGTCTTCATGCGGCGCGTCCTGCGCGACCTCCAGCGTGGCGGCCTCATCGACATCAAGCGGGGCGTCGACGGGGGTGCCTCGTTGGCCCGTCCTGCCGAGGGGATCACGCTTGCGGACGCCTACCTGGCCGTGAATGGCTTCGGTCGACTCTTCGCCATCCACGAAGCGCCGAGCCCGGGGTGCCAGGTCGGACGTGGTGTCGGGACGGCGTTCACCGACGTCGCGACCGAGGCAGAGCAGGCGCTCGTGGCACACCTCCGCGCCGAGACCGTCGCCGACTTCCACCGGCGCACCCAGGGCGTGGAGCCGGCTCGGGAAAAATAATAGGAACTAAAACGATTCTCTTTTGGTAGCGGAGGCGAACACACGCCCAACGTGGGACTGTGTAATTCAAAACAGAACCATATCGGTTTTATTTATGAGATCTTACCTCCTGCTCAGCTTGCTGGCCTCGCTCGGTGTCGTCGTCCTGAGCGCGCCCGTGGCGTCCCAGCCCACCTCCGACCCAACCACCCACACGACTTCAGCTATGGCCTCGACCCCGCTTTTCACCGCCCCAACCACGTCCGAGCGCGAGCGCCAGGTGCTCGCCCTCCTCAAAAGCCTGGAGACCGGCGATCCCAGCCCCGTCGCGCTCATCAACCCCGGCGCTTACACCCAGCACAACCTTGCGATCGGGGACGGCATGGACGGTCTGGCCGCCGCGCTGGAACTCCTCAACGGGACAGCTCGCGTTCGCTCCGTGCGCGTCTTTGAGGACGGAGACTACGTCTTCGTCCACACGGACTACGACTTCTTTGGGCCGAAGGTGGGTTTTGACATCTTCCGCTTCGAGGACGGGCGGGCCGTTGAGCACTGGGACAACCTGCAGGAGCCTGCGGGTCCTACCCCAAGCGGCCACACCATGCTCGACGGGCCGACCACGCCGACCGACCTCGGCAAGACCGAAGAGAACAAGGCGCTCGTCCGCACCTTCTTCGAGGAGGTGCTCATCGGCAAGCGCTTCGACCTCCTCCCGAGCTACTTCGACGGGGATCACTACATCCAGCACAATCCGGCGATCGCAGACGGGCTATCGGGCCTCAGCGCCGCGCTGCAGACATGGCAGGAGGAGGGCTTCGAATTTTCGTACGACACGGTGCACGCCGTCTTCGGCGAAGGCAACTTTGTGCTGGTGGTGAGCGAGGGGCGGTTCGGGGACGATCCCGTCGCGTTCTACGACCTACTCCGGGTCGAAGATGGCAAGATTGCCGAACACTGGGACACGATCGAGGCGATCCCGCCGCGGGAGGCCTGGCAGAACGACAACGGCAAGTTCGGTTTCTGACCGCACGAGCCTGGCTTTAAGGCAGAGACAACCTCATGGTAAAAGTCTACCACGACTCGGGTCCGCTCCGTCAGAGTGGCATCACACTGCTGATGTCAAACGGGCCCCTGGACGTCGGTCCGGGGGCCCTGTTCGCGGCACTGCTCGCTTCTAGGGTGGCGTGGTCTCTGTGGAAACTGAGGGAAACGTAGCGGGGCGCCTTGCGTACCTGGTCGTCTGCGCTAGACTTGTGGGTACTGCATGTACCCACCTGGCACGGTTTCGGCTCACTCCTCGCTGCTCGGCATCCCTTCATCCAGCGACCGCCCCAATGGCTGCTTTCGACGCCCGCTCGACCGACGTTCGTTCCAACGACCAGCCCCGCGTGACCCTCGAGGAACTACGCGCGCTCCTCGCCGAGCGCATCCTCGTGCTCGATGGCGCGATGGGCACCATGATCCAGCGCCACAAGTTCGAGGAAGAGGACTACCGCGGCGCGCGCTTCGCCGGCTGGCCGCACAACGTCAAGGGCAACAACGACCTCCTCTCGCTCACGCAGCCAGACGTCATCCGCGACATCCACAAGCTGTACCTCGAAGCGGGCGCGGACCTCATCGAGACGAACACCTTCAACAGCACGTCGATCTCGCAGGCCGACTACCACATGGAGGAGCTGGTCTACGAGCTCAACCTCGCGAGCGCGCACCTCGCCCGGCAGGCCGCCGACGCGTTCAGCACGCCCGAACAGCCCCGCTTCGTCGCGGGGGCCGTGGGCCCGCTCAACCGGACGCTCTCCATCTCGCCCGACGTCAACGACCCCGGCTTCCGCGCGGTTACGTTCGAGGAGGTGCGCGACAGCTACATGGAGCAACTCGCCGGGTTGCTCGACGGCGGCGTGGACCTGCTGCTCGTCGAGACGATCTTCGACACGCTCAACGCCAAGGCCGCCATCGCGGCCATCGCGCAGACGTTCCATGAGCGCGGCTACGAGGTGCCGGTGATGCTCTCGGGCACCATCGTGGACATGAGCGGGCGCACGCTCACGGGCCAGACTGTCGAGGCGTTCTGGATCTCGATCAGCCACTGCCCGGCGCTGCTGTCCGTTGGGCTGAACTGCGCGCTCGGCTCGGCGCAGATGCGCCCCTTCATCGAGGAGCTGAGCAACGTCGCCGACGTGCCCGTCAGCCTCTACGCCAACGCCGGGCTCCCCAACGAGATGGGCGGCTACGACGAGACGCCGGAATACATGGCCGAAGTCGCCGCCGAGTATGCCGACGCGGGCTTCCTCAACATCCTCGGCGGGTGTTGTGGCACCACGCCGCCGCACATCGCCGCCATGGGCGCGGCCGTCGCCGACAAGCCGCCGCGCGTCCCGCCGACGCTCCCGCCCTACACCCGCCTCGCGGGCCTCGAACCGCTCATCCTGCGCGAAGAGACCAACTTCGTCAACATCGGCGAGCGCACCAACGTCACCGGCT
>JBCCLD010000455.1:0-3334 GCA_039027055.1 Bacteroidota bacterium | reverse complement strand
TGAAGGTGTCCACGTGTGAAGGTGTCCACGTGTGAAGGTGTCCACGTGTGAAGGTGTCCACGTGTGAAGGTGTCCACGTGTGAAGGTGGGTCTCCTCGTCCACACGGTCAACCGTCCACACGTTTCTACCCAACTCTGCAAGCGGAGTTGGTATCAGGTATCGGCGGAGTTGAGCGCCGCGTTCGGGGGCCAGACCTTCCTGACGGGCCCGCTGTCCTGCCAAACAGTTACGTCCTCACGCATACGTCCTCACGTAGTAGCATGCCGGAGCTTCCCGCGTAGCATCGCCGCCTCGTCACAGAGAGCCTGCCCAAGCGCCCCGCCGACGAGCGTGACGGGCGAGCGCGCCCCGGCGAAGGCGTCGGCAATGGCGTGGAGCGTGCCGAGCGACGGGGCCGCCTCCTGCGCGATCGCCGTGATCGCGTCCCAGCGGTTGGGGACGAACTTGGCCTTGAAGGCTTCGAGGCCCTCGAAGTTGTAGAACCGCCGCCCGTGCGCGCGCACCCACCCCAACAGTCCCTGAAGCCAGAGCGGATTGTCGAGGTGCGGCACGCCCGGCGCGGTCTCGATGGCACGCGGCGAGAGCGGGGAGAGGCCGAGCGTGACGTAGGGCGAACCTGCGTCAACGGCAGCGCGCATCGCGGCGTCGAGGAGGAGCATGGCGGTGCCGTTGGGCGCGGCGCGGCCCTGGATGATCTGCTCCACGAGCCACCCGTCGCGCGCCGGAATCGGCGAGAGGATGAGGTAGCCGACCGGCTCCGCGTTGCCACCATCGACCGCTCGTTCGGCGACGAACACGCGGCGGTCGATCAGCCGTCCGAGCGTCCGCGGCTCGACGAGGAAGTGCATCGCAGGCATGCGCTTCGAGGCGAGCCACTCGGCGAGAAGCCGTCCCAATGCCGGGTGCGACTCTGCCCGCGCGCTCGGCCACGCCGTTACCGCCACGCCCTTGTTGCGGGCCCGGTTGCGCTGCGCCCGCAGCGACGACTTGGTGGCGACGATACCGTCCCACCGCGCGGGGTTCCAGACGGGCTGCGCGCCGAGCGTCATCTGGCTGTAGTCTGGCCGCCCGGCGAGGACAGTGCGCAGGCGCTCGTCGGCCCCGAAGTAGCACACGCGCGTCCGCTGTGCCCACGCGGCGGTCGCAAATCGCTCCGCCGCCTCGGCGATGAAGTTCTCCGCACAGACCGGCTCGCCCGCCACCACCCACATTGCGCGCCCGCTCAACCGCCGGGTTTCTACGTAGCCGACCACGGCACGGTCGCCCGGCGCAAACCAGTACGACAGGCCCGGGTTGAGGAGCTGGTAGGCCGTCGCGTTCCACCCATGGGCAAGCACTAGCCGCCGGACACGGTCGAGGGGCGGGGCGAGGCGGTGTGGCACAGGGCAAGGCTAAAGTGAGCGGGACGAGGCATACGGACACCGCGCTTCCGCGTTCAGCGAGGCGCCTACGCTGCATGGTAGGTTGCCGCGCCTACTCCCGTCCTCCACCATCCAGACGCGACCCGCATGAGCACCGCCTACGTCCACGGCTACGACCCCCGCGAAACCGAACGGCTGCGCGACCAGGCCGACACCCTCGTCGATCTGCTCCACCGTGACACCGTCTACCCGCCCGGCCACCGCGTCCTGGAGGCGGGCTGCGGCGTCGGCGCGCAGACGGTCACCCTCGCCCGCCAGAGCCCCGACGCTGAGATCGTGTCCGTCGACATCTCCGCCGCGTCGGTCGCTGAGGCGGAGCGCCGCGTACGAGCAGTAGGCCACACGAACGTCGCGTTCCAGCAGGCCGACCTCTTTGCGCTTCCCTTCGAAGCGGCCTCCTTCGACCACGCCTTCGTGTGCTTCGTCTTGGAGCACGTCGCCGAGCCTGCACGGGCCCTCGCGGAGGTCATGCAGCGGGTGCGGCCAGGGGGGACCGTCACCGTCATCGAAGGCGATCACGGGTCGGCCTACTTCCACCCCGATAGCGCCGCGGCTCATGCGGCCATCCAATGCCTCGTCGATCTCCAGCGCGAGGCGGGCGGGGACGCTAACATCGGGCGACAGATCTACCCGCTCATGGCCGAGGCGGGGCTGGCGGACGTGCGCGTCTCGCCCCGCATGGTCTACGCTGACGCCAGCCGTCCGAGCCTGGTGGAGGGCTTCATCCGCCGCACGTTCACGCCGATGGTCGAGGGCGTGCGCGCCCCCGCGCTTGCGGCGGGGCTGATGAGCCCGCCGGCGTTCGACGACGGCATCCGCGCCCTCTACCGCACCGCCGAGCCCGATGGATCCTTCTGCTACACCTTCTTCAAGGGCGTCGGCGTTCGGAGCAGAGCGGCCTAGTGCTGCGGCGCAGAGCGGCCTAAGTACAAACACGTTGAATCTGTTGCATGCGATCCCCTAGCTTTGCACCCCAACTCGCTCTCAGGCAACTCAAGGTGATTATGCAGCCCATTCGACCACGGCCCACCACCACCGAGGAGCGCGAGCAACTCGCCCTCCTCTACCATGCCACCCGCTCAGCACGGCTTCGCACTCGCGCCCAGGCTCTTCTGCTTGCCATCGAGCAGCAGATGCATGCCTCCCAGATTGCCCCCATCACGCGTATGAGCGAGCAGAGTATCCGGCGTTGGATCCGACGCTTCAACGCCGAGGGCGTTAAGGGCCTGCACGATGCCCCCCGACCAGGCAAGGCCAAGAAGGCGAGCCCGAGCTACCGCGAGCGCCTCCTCCAGGTTGTCCGACAGCGCCCGCGCAGCCTCGGCGAGGCCTACTCTCTGTGGACGCTCGCGCGCTTGGCCGACTTCATGGCTGAAGAAACCGGCGAGCGCGTCTCGCACGAGAGCGTGCGGCGCTATCTGCTCGACGGCGACATCGTGCTCTCGCGTCCGCAGCACACCATCACGAGCCCGGACCCCGACTACCAGGCAAAAAAAGGAGGTCGAAGAGCAGCGTGACGGCCTGAAGCCGGGCGAGGTATTCTTCTACGCCGACGAGTTCAACCTGAGTTGGCAGCCCACACTCAAGGCGATGTGGAGTCCGCGAGGCCAGCAAGTCATGATCCCGACCCCCGGGCAGCCGACGCGGCGCTACGGTCTCGGTGCGGTGAACTACCACACCGGCGAGACGGTGGTGCTGGTGCGGCGCCGGAAGCGCCGCAAGGAAGTGGCTGAACTGCTCGAAGCGCTGCTGAGCCGTCATCCGACCGAGCGGGTCTATGTGGCGTGGGACAACGCCACGACGCACAGCGACGCCGAGGCGGTGGTGCGTGGGGCTGGCGGTCGCCTGGTGCTGCTTTACCTGCCGACCTACAGCCCGTGGCTCAACCCGATCGAGCCCGCCCGCCTCGTCG
>JBCCLD010000454.1:0-3359 GCA_039027055.1 Bacteroidota bacterium | reverse complement strand
TACCTGCGTCGTAGGCCGCCTGAACCTGATCGGAGTGGGCGCGGAGGCGGGCGACAGAGTCGAGCAAGGAGACGCCGCGGCCCCACAAAACGGCCAAGTCGATGGTGTGACTCTCGCCCGGGCCGAGCCGGAACGGCTCGGGGAGGGGTCGACTATCGCACGACCGTGAAGGTGCGTGTCTGGCGGCCCTCCTCGGTCACCAGGACGGCGACGTAGACGCCAGCGGATAGCCTCCCCGTGTCGAGCACGGCGGTTTGCGTGGTCTCAGCAGCCTGCACCCCATCGGCAAGGCGGGCGACGACGCGGCCGAGCACATCGTAGACCGTGAGTTGTGCCTCGTTGGTCTCGGACAGCGTGTAGGCGAACGTTGCTGTGTCCCGTGTCGGGTTCGGATAGACTGTCAGGGCGAGAGCGCGTACCGGTGTGGGCGGCGGCTCGTCCGCTACCGGCTCGCGCTTGTTGGTCTTGAAACGCACAACGGTCCCGACGCCCGGTGTAGTCCGATCACCTGCGGCATCGGCGAAGACGATGTTGCCGTAGAGGTAGCCTCGGCCTCGGTCAGACCCTCGGAAGCAGAAGTCGGTGTAGAGCCCCTGCGCCCTGCAGTCTTCGCCGTCTTCTTCAGAACGGTCTACCTGCGTGTCGCCGTCGGCGGTCCGGTTGTACTCGGCACCTGGCCCCCCAAAGTTGCGCGCCGCTTCGTTGAAGAGGGCGTAGCCGTCGGGTCGATCGGGCATGAAGACGTAAACGCGTTCGGTGACCGGATCGTCGGAGCCGCTCCACGGGTCGATTCCGGTGAACGTGTTGGCGAAATCAACCACGGGCTCGTCCCCGCTCTCGAACACCTGCGGAATCATGCGGAGGTCGTCGGTGGGGTCGTCGGGCGTGTTGCCGAGGTACCACGCCTCGAACGGAACGCTGAGGATCTGGCCGTTGCGCGAGGCCGACGTGAAGTAGACAGCGAGGCAAGCGTCTGGCTCGGCACAGGCCGCCGTGAAGCGCACCTCCACGTCGTCTTCGTCCGTAATCCTCCGGTTGAAGGCGAGATCGTCTAGGCTTCCTGTGGAGCCTCCCGAGATGTAGTAGTCGTTGGTGGCGTCGGGGTCGTGCCAGACGGTGTTGCCGCCGAAGCCGCTCGCGCAGCCCACGTCAGCAGGGGTCCCTGCACAGGGGTCGGTGCCTGACGCACTCGCGATTTCAACGACGCCAGCGCCATTGGCACCGAGGAGGCCCGGGACGTAGCGGAACAGCGAGAACGTGCCGGTCTCTGAGCGCTCGCCCGCGATCCGGTTGCCGTTGGTGAGGCGCCCGTCGGCTTCGACCGACCAGCGGTAGGCATAGGTCTCGCCAGCAGGGGGGCCGCCCAGGGTGATCTCCGTCTCGGTCGTGTACAGCGCTTCGGTGACGGTGCGCCCGTCCTGGTCAACGTCGAAGATCACGCGGTATCCCTCGGCGCCGGCCACGGCCGACCACTGGAGACGGGCCGGGGCTTCGCCGTCCTCCTCCAGCGTTAGCTCGGTACCGTCCGCTGGAGTCAGCAACGTGGGTGCAGCGAGGGTGAGCGTGCGTGGAGCTGGCGCGAGGAGCGAGCCGTCGTCGAAGGCGGCCTGGATGCGGTCGCTGGCGAGCTTCATGGCCTGCACGGAGCCGGTGGGGTTGCCCACGGGGCCGAAGTGCTGCGTGCCGAAGGCGAAGGGCAGCGCGAACGTCACGTCGCGCGAGGTGCCTGCGGAAAGAGTGAAGGGCTCGGTCGAGATCACGAAGCGGCGGTCCGAGGGTGTAATCGGATCGCCCACACACCCGTCCTCAGGGCATAGCTCGCTCCAGAACGTGCCGGGTTCGCCTGGGTAAATGAAGGAGGTAGACTCGGTGCCTCCTCGGCCATCCGTGCCCAGCGTGAAGAGCTCGCCGTCCTTCCATCGTCCCGTCTGGTAGAAGCGAAACTGCTCGGCGTCCTCCGGGTCACATCGGTCGATGCATTTCGATGGGTCGTAATACGTTACCGAACCGGCCTCTGCGTCGAGCAACCGCACCCCGATCGCAGGGAGTAGGCTGCCATAGCCGCCTACGTCTTCGTTGTCCGAGTTGTAGCTGAAGCCGAGGCTCCGTGCTGGATCGCTTCCGTTGTAGTCGTCCTCGAACTCGTTGCCGAGATCGATGTCGGTGAAGAGCGACACGATCATGTCGTTGATGGGCCGCCCGCTCTTGTTCACCACACGGTAGCGGTAGTAGGTCGCCTGATCGAGCGCTGCGTCTGCACTCGCAATCACCCAGGCGGTCACCTGCACCTCCACGCCCAGCGGTAGGCTGCCTGTGCGCGTGTGCTGCACGCCTACGTCGTTCATGACCCAGAAGGCCGTCTGCGTGCCGAAGAGGCGAGGGCGGTCGCCGGCTTCGAGGTCGTAGTTGTCCAGATTGCCATCGCCGTCAATGACGTCAGCGCCGAGGTCGACGGGCCAGTCGCTCAGGTCACGCGTAGCGATGCCGGTGTCGTCGTAGCGGCGGAGGTCCTGGTCGGTGACGGTCCAGATGCGGTCGAAAGCCGCGCAGTCGGCGGGGGCGTTGCCGGCGTCGTCGAGGGGGCCGGGCGCAAACTCGAACGGACCATAGTCGCTACCCACGGCGCGGAAGTCGCTCTCGGCAAACCCCGTGATCCAGAGGCCAAAGGCGAAGACCGCCTCGGTGCCACCCGTCTTGGGGATGGTGTAGACGTGATCGAGGCCGCGCCAGAAGAGGTTGCCCATGTTGTAGAGCTTGGCGCGCACATCGCTCACCACGAGCTCGGCTTCAGCAACACCGACGGTGCAGTCGTTTGCTACGGCGCTGCTGGTAATGGGGGCCGGGAGATGTTTGTCGGCAGAGGGTTGAGCCGAGAGCGGGGCTGCCACGAGTAGGGCAGCGGTGAGTAGCACTAGACGCATGGATAGGAGAGGTGGTAGATGACTTGAACTATGAAGAGACGGCGCCCAAGAGGCGTTGGGGGGTGGGTGACTGCACATGCTATCGGACGATGGAGACTGGGAACACCTTGCGCGCGTTGTCTTCGGGGGCGCATCCTGTTCGGGGGAGGTCGGCGCCGTTGGCGGGGAAGGCGCCGTTGGCGGGGAAGGCGCCGTTGGCGGGGAAGGCGGGCCTCGGCGTGGCGAGCGTCGGCGCGGGTAGCGGGGGCAGGGCGCCGTCGGGCGGCCCGGTCTGGGGGCCAGCGGGTGCGAAGAGGGTACCTGCGTCGTAGGCCGCCTGAACCTGATCGGAGTGGGCGCGGAGGCGGGCGACAGAGTCGAGCAAGGAGACGCCGCGGCCCCACAAAACGGCCAAGTCGATGGTGTGACTCTCGCCCGGGCCGAGCCGGAACGGCTCGG
>JBCCLD010000453.1:0-3390 GCA_039027055.1 Bacteroidota bacterium | reverse complement strand
GGAGCGCCGAGAAGCCGAGCACCGCGCACACCTCGGCGGCGATCTCGCGCTTGGCGCGCCCCACCGAGCCGAAGTCGCCCGAGCCCGACACATCGACGGCCAGGATGAGCGTCTGCTCGCGCTCCTCCTCGTAGACCTTCACGTGCGTCTCACCCGTCCGCGCCGACACGTTCCAGTCGATGGTGCGGATGTCGTCGCCGATCTGGTAGGGCCGCACCTCGGCGAACTCGATGCCGCGGCCCTTGAACGCGGAGTGGTACTCCCCGCCGAACACGTCGTGCACGAGCCCCTTCGTCCGCACTTCGATGCGGCGGATCTTCCGAAAGAGCGCGCGGGGGATCATGCAGGAGAGAGGGTGTAGGGAGGAGGGGGGTAGAGAGTAACGCGAGCGCAGGCCGAATCGTTTGAGCCACGGCGTAACTTACCCCACGCTCTACGCCCCACACCCTACCCCCTACCCCGATGGCTTCCGTTGCCGTCCTCGTCTTCCCTGGGTCCAACTGCGACCACGACGCCTACCACGCCGCGAAGCACATCTTCGGGCAGGACGCCCGCTTCGTCTGGCACAAGGAAGAGTCCGTGGGCGACGCCGACCTCGTGATCGTGCCCGGCGGATTCTCCTACGGCGACTACCTCCGCTCGGGCGCCATCGCGCGCTTCAGCCCGGTCATGAAAGACGTGGTGCGGTTCGCCAACGAGGGCGGCCTTGTGCTCGGCGTGTGCAACGGCTTCCAGGTGCTCTGCGAGGCGGGCCTGCTTCCGGGTGCGCTCATGCGCAACGCCTCGCTGCGATTCGTCTGCAAGGACGTCTACCTCCGCGTCGAGAACGCCGAGACGCCGTTCACGAACACGCTCGACGAGGGCGATGTGCTGATGATCCCCGTCGCGCACGGCGATGGCAACTACGTCGCCGACGACGCCACGCTCGACATGCTGGAGCGCGAGGGCCGCGTCGTCTTCCGCTACAGCACGCCCGACGGCCAGACCACGCCCGAAGCCAACCCGAACGGCTCCGCGCGCAACATCGCGGGCATCGTCAACGCGGCGGGCACCGTGCTCGGCATGATGCCGCACCCCGAGCGCCACTGCGACCCGCTACTCGGCCGCGCCGACGGCCGCCCGCTCTTCGAGAGCGCCTTGCGCCACCTCGGCGTGGAGATGGAGACCGCCTGACCCATCCGGGCGAGCGGTGTGGCTTTCATCACAGCCGTTGTCCGACCAGCCTTCGTCGCTCATGCCGCGCCTGCTGTTCGTCGTGCTCGTCGTGATGGCTGGCTGCGTGGGTGACCCCGCCCAGATCGACCCAAGACCGCCCACGGGGATGGCGCTCCGCGCGCTGGAAGACCCTGCGTTTAGCTGGCGAGCGCTCACGGGCGACACGATCACGATCTACACGCAGCCCGGGAGCTACGCCGACCAGCACGCCGCGGCGCTCTTTGAACGGACCGAGCAGGACTACGACTACGTCCTCGATGCGCTCCAGGAAGCCCCGCAGGTGCACGTGCGGGTGTTCTACGTGGGCAGCCGCGAGGAGATGGCGCGCCTCACCGGGCAGGAGCGCGGCGTCATCGGCATCGCCGACCCGGCTTCGCCGACGGTCGCGCTGGTGGTCAACGCGGAGCGCCCCGAGCCGGTGGACCGGCACGAACTCGTCCATGCCATCACCGTCCACCACTGGGGGCAGATCGGCTCCCCGACCAGCGTGGAGGCCTGGCGGCAGGAGACGTGGCTGCGGGAAGGGCTCGCTACGGCGATCGGCAATACCTGCCAGGGCGCTAGCGTGCGCGCCACCGCCGCTGCGATGGTCGCCGCGGGCGAAGGCTTGGCGCTCGACACGCTCGTGCACGACTTCTACAGCCACGACGACCTGGACACGTACCTCCTCTCGGGCTCGGCCGTGGCGTACCTCATCGACGCGTACGGGCTGGACCGCCTTCGCGCACTCTGGACGGGAGGCTCGGCCATGTTCGAGGCGGTGTACGGACGGCCCATCGCCGAGGTCAATCCAGATTGGAGGGCCTGGCTCGCTGCCACACCCGTCTCGGCACGGCCCGACCTGGCGTTGATCCGCGAGGAGGGCTGCTGAGCACCGCCGTTGCTGAATCCCGCGGTTGCTGAATCCCGCCGTTGCTGAATCCCGCCGTTGCTGAGCACCGCCGTCGTCGATACGCCTCAGCGCACGAGCGTGAGCCGCTGCGTCAGCGTGGCCTCGGGTGTCGCGGCGCGCACCACGTACACACCGCCCGGCAGCGCTGCACCGTCGAGTCGTAGTGCCTGCGCTCCGGCCGCGAGCATACCGTCATGCAGCACCGCCACGCGCCGCCCGAGGAGGTCGAACACCTCCGCTCGGACCTCCGCCGCCTCCGGCAGCGCGATCTCGACGGTCGCGCCCATCGCTGTAGGGTTGGGATACACGCTCAGCGCTACGACCGCCGGTAGCACTGCCACCGGGTCGCCCGTTTCGCCCGGCACCGGGTTCACCGCCGAGTCCGCCCCGATGCCGAAGTCGCCCCAGGCGGTCAGGCCCTCGGCGCAGAGGCGCCCGCCCTCCAGCGTCGAGGCCGACGGCACCCACGGCGCGCTCGCGTCGGGGCGGCTCGCCACCACGAGTTGGCTCGGCTCTACGACGCCCGGCACGCCGTCGATGTCGAGGCAGACGGCGTAGGTGACCCCGTCGAGGTCGTCGGTGCGGAGCGTCCAGTGGCGGTTGAGCGCCACCGCGTTGGGTGCGAGCGTCGCGCCGGAGGGCGTTGTGGCGCTGCCTTCGATGGGGCTCGGCTCAGGAAAGACACCCGCGCCGTAGCGAGCCGCGTAGAGCGTGCCCGACGCGCGACGCGCGGGCGCATCCGGCTCCACGCCGTTCTCGGTGATCTCGACTTCAACACCCACGTCGTCCAGTACCTCGCCGGTCTCGCCCTCGGCCACGTCGGCCTGCGCGAGGTCGGCGGGATCCGCGATGCGCACACAGTCGCTGAAGAGGCTCGTCGTCCCGTCGGCGGCAGTGGGCGTGCTCGTCGCCGCGAACCACGACCCGATGGCCCCGCTGTTGCCCTGCCCGGGGAGGTCCGCGTACGAGAGCCGGACGACCTGCTCGGCGCCCTCGACGCCGTTGACGGTCGCGATGTAGGTGCCATCAGCGTTGCCCGAAGCACAGTCCTCCGAGACGAATACGTCGAGGGGACCGGTCGAGCGTGGGGTGAGCGTCAGCGAGGCCGAGCCGGAGGTTGCCGCTGCCGTTGCGAGGGAGGGTGGGTCAGCCGCGCCAAAGAGGAAGAAGTGCGTGAAGGACGGCCCATCGACGCCCTCGATGTCGGTCTGCCGGATGCGGGTGGCCTCGGCCTGCCGAATGACCGACACGCCGAACTCGCTGCCGCCGAGGATGCGGTTGCG
>JBCCLD010000452.1:0-3401 GCA_039027055.1 Bacteroidota bacterium | reverse complement strand
CGAGCCAGAGAAACAGCCGGCGCACCCGCTTCCGGCTCGCGCCCATGCCGAGGAGAATGCCAATCTCTCGGCTCTTTTCGAGCAACAGCATCAAGAGCGCGCCAATGATGTTGAACGCGCCGATGAGTACGAGCGTCCCAATCACAAGCGGGATGATGCTCTGCTGAAGGTCGACCCATGCGAAGAGGTTCGGGTAGAGGTCGTAGACCGAGCGCACGCTGTAGGGCACGCCGAGGTCGAGCGAGAGCGTCCGGGCGTAAGGCTGCGCGAGGTCGGGATTGTGCAGACGCACGTCGAAGCGCGTCACCTCATCGTCGGCGAGACGGAAGAGGCGGCGGGCCGCGTTGAGGTCGGTGTAGGCAAACAGCTCGTCGAATTCGGCGAGGCCTGTCTCGTAGATGCCCGCGACGTGGAACTGCCGGACGGCGGGGCGCGCGGCGAGGCCCGCCGTGATGCTGCCGACGGGCGGCTGGCTGAGGCTGCGCGTCGAGAAGGCCGTCAGGGGCTGGCCGACCTCCGCGCCGAGGAGCGCCGCGAGCTTGCTACCGATCACGACGCCCGGCCGCCCCGCGCTGTCGGCGGCAAAGGAAAAGACGCCTGCGTTGTCGAGGATGCGTTCTTGCAAAAACGGCTGTCCGTCTGCGGGCATGCCCAGTAGCTGCACCCCGTCGATGTCGTTGGACGACCGCAAGAGCGCAAAGTCTGCCACGATGGGCACGGCGGTGGCCACTTCGTCGCGCGCCGTGAGCGCCGTCTGCAACGAGTCGGCGCGGTCGAGCGGGCGGCTGAGGTAGGTCGTCACCTGGATGTCGGCCCCCACCCCTACGATCTTCGCGCGGATCTCGCGGCTGAAGCCGTTGACGATCATGAGCGCGAGCAGCAGCGCCGCCACGCCGACGGCCACGCCCCCCACCGCGATGCCCGTGACAAAGCGCAGGAAGCCGCGCCCGCGCCCCCCGCTTTCCGGAGAAGAACCGGCGGGGTCCCACAAGTAGCGCGCGGCGACGGTGCGTTCGAAGCTCAAGGGTCGTGGGTCGTGGGTCGTGGGTCGTGGGTCGTGGGTCGAAAAGGTGCGGGCCTTCGGTCGCAGGATCAACACCTCAACGATTCCTCCCCGATTCTCCGTTTCGCCGTCCCTCCCATTCCCTCGTACCCCCACACTCCTATCTTTCCCTCTCCCCCCTAGTCCAGCCGCACCTTAGATGAACAATACCTTCGCGCGTCCGCCTGCCCCGACCAACGAGCCCGTCTGTAGCTACGCGCCCGGGACGCCCGAGCGGGCATCGCTCCAACGCGCAGTCTTGGCCATGCGCGACGAGCACGTCGAAGCCGGGCCCATCGTCGGGGGCGAGCACCGGACGACGGGGCGGCTCGGCGAGATGCGGCCCCCGCACGAGCACCAGCGCGTCATCGGCACCTTCCACAAAGCACGCCCGGGCGACGTTACTGACGCCATCGAGGCGGCGCTCGACGCACGGCACGACTGGATGCGCATGGCCTGGACCGACCGCGCCGCCATCTTTCTGAAGGCCGCCGAACTGATCGCAGGGCCCTACCGCGACACGATCAACGCGGCCACGATGCTCGGGCAGAGCAAAAACGCGATGCAGGCCGAGATCGACAGCGCCTGCGAGTTCATCGACTTCCTGCGGTTCAACGTCCACTTCATGACGCAGGTCTACGCCGACCAGCCCGTGAGCAGCCCCGGCATCTGGAACCGCGTCGAGTACCGCCCGCTCGAAGGCTTCGTCTTCGCGGTCACACCGTTCAACTTCACGGCCATCGCGGGCAACCTCCCGACGGCTCCGGCGCTGATGGGCAACGTGGCGCTCTGGAAGCCAGCGCCCACGCAGATGCGCGCCGCGACGGTCATCATGGACGTGCTCGAAGCGGCGGGCCTGCCCCCCGGCGTCATCAACTTCCTCCCCGGCGACGGGGCCGACGTGGGCGACCCGGTCCTCGCCTCGGAGCACCTCGCCGGGCTGCACTTCACGGGCTCGACGGGCACGTTCCAGCACCTCTGGAAGACGATCGGCAACCAGATCGGGCACTACCGCACCTACCCGCGCATCGTCGGCGAGACGGGCGGCAAGGACTTCATCGTGGCCCTCGCTTCCGCCGACCCGGCGGTGGTGACGACGGCCATAGTGCGCGGCGCGTTCGAGTACCAGGGCCAGAAGTGCTCCGCCGCCTCCCGCTGCTACATCGACGCGGCGATCTGGCCTGCCGTCGAGGAACACCTGCTCGCGCAGCTCGCGGAGATTAAGGTCGGGCCAACGCACGACTTCACGAACTTCGTCAACGCGGTCATCGACCGGAAGGCGTTCGACAAGATCACCGGCTACATCGACCGCGCCAAAGCCGCCGACGGCGTCTCGATCCCCGCAGGCGGCACCTACGACGACAGCGAGGGCTACTACATCGACCCGACCGTCCTCGTCGTGGACGACCCGATGTATGAGACGATGCGCGAGGAGCTCTTCGGCCCCGTCGTCACGATCTACGTCACGCCCGACGGTCAGCCGTTCGCGGACACACTCGACCTCGTCAACCGCACCTCGCCCTACGCGCTCACGGGGGCCGTCTTTGCGCGCGAACGCACGCTCCTCGCACAGGCGACCGATGCGTTGGCGGACAACGCGGGCAACTTCTACCTCAACGACAAGCCGACGGGTGCGGTCGTGGGCCAGCAGCCGTTCGGCGGCGCGCGCGCCTCGGGGACGAACGACAAAGCGGGGTCCTACGTGAACCTCCTGCGCTGGGTCAGCTTCCGCACGCTGAAGGAGAACTTCAACCCGCCCACGCACTTCGCCTACCCGTTCCACTTGCCCAATTTGCCACGCGACTAACCAAAAGGACCGAGAAGCCGAGCCGATGCGTGGCAAACAGCTTCCCGGTCCACCATTTGAGCGATCTGCCTCACTATTTCCCTGGCTTTCACTGCGCGATCACCTCGTCCATCAGGAGCCACGTTGCCGTGTCGATCTCGACCTCCGCGTCATCAGGAAGGGCGAGGAAGCCTTCGCCGCCGGGCATGGCAACGCGCGTGGCTTCGCCGTTGACGGTGACCTCGACGGGGACCTCGAACGTCATGCCGTCGGGCAGCGGGCCGTCGGGGAGCACCCAGCGGAGGGCGAGGCCGCGGTCGCGGGCGCGGCTGACGCGCTGCGTCTGGAGGCGCGGCAACCCGGCGCGGCGTAGGTAGACTTCCACGAAGCCGTCGAGGTCGAGGCCGCTCACCGCTTCGGCGATGCGCACGAACTCGTCGGTGTCGGAGAAGCGGCACTGGCTGCCGTCGGTGACGCGTTCCATCGCGGGATCGGGGTAGGCCATGCGGCGCAGGATGCGGTGGAACACCTCGTCGTCGGCGTTCTCTCCCCGCGTGAGCCAGCGGAGCGTGT
>JBCCLD010000451.1:0-3421 GCA_039027055.1 Bacteroidota bacterium | reverse complement strand
TAGTGCATGGACAACCGGTCTTTTGCGTTATCTGAAGCCATGTATGGAAGCTGCTAATGCAGTTCCCCTCCTGGATAGGAGGGGACAGGGGTGGTTGACCGAATCAGCTACCCTGTCACGTCCAAAGCCGAACGCGCAGACGACGCCTTGCGTGTGCACTAGCGTTCCTCGCTTCCGGAGCTCAGGCGTGCCTGGAGTGCCGCGTCCACGCGCGGCCATTCGTCGGCGAGGATGCTGAAGTAGACCGTGTCGCGCGTGCGCCCAGTGGCGACGAGGCGGTGCTGCCGCAAGGTCCCTTCTTCGGTGGCGCCGATGCGAAGGATGGCGGCCCGCGAGCGCGCGTTCAGCGCATCGGTCTTCAACTCCACGCGCTGGCAGCCCATCCCCTCGAAGGCGTAGCGCAGCATGAGCCACTTCGCCTCCGTGTTGACGGCGGTGCGCTGCCAGGGCCGCGCGACCCACGTCCAGCCGATCTCCGCGCGCCGGTGCTCGGGGACGATGTTGCCAAAGCGCGTGCTCCCGACGACGCGCCCGCTCGCCCGGTGCACCGTCGCGAACGGCCGCATCCGCCCCCGGCGCTGGCCCTTGAGCGCCGTCTCGATGTACGCTTGCATGTCGGCGCGATCCTGCACGTTGGACGATGTCCAGCGCCACAGCTCCGGGTCGAGACCGACCTCGCACAACGCATCGAGGTGGTCCATCGTGAGCGGGTCGAGACGAACGCGCTCGCCTTCGAGGGCAGGAGAAGACGACATGGTGAGCGGGCCGTTTGTGGGGAGTCGAAGGGCATCACAGCCCAAACTGGTAGCCAATTCGGAAGTAAGGGAGCACGGGTTCCCGCTGCAGCTCGTCCTCGATCTCTTCCAGTTCCTGGTCTTCGTCGTCTTGGAAATCGGGATCGGTAGCAGCCACTCCAGTAACGGTCCACGCGGCGCTCGACGAGGCTGGAATGAGTATGCCCAGGCTGACGTTGAAGCCGGTGCCTCGGCGGGCTACCTCCAGCAAGACGGACGGGCCTCCCAGCGCGAAGTCCCCCATCATACCAACTCCGCTTGCAGAGTTGGGTATGAACGTGTGGACGGTTGACCGTGTGGACGAGGAGAACCACCTTCACACGTGGACACCTTCACACGTGGACGCGCGGATGGGACATCCGCGCTGCATACGTACACACCCAAAGCCCGCCTCGAAGTTGGCGACCAATCGCAACGAGGCTTCCGGATTTGGTATCACTTCCCCCAACGCTTCGGGCTGGTACGTCGTCCCGCCTATCTCCACGGGCTCCTTCGGCGTCGCGACGCCTTCCAGTGTGTAGCCCCCGAACATCACCCCGACGCCGAGGGCGAAGTTGCCCGCGCCCGGATGGTAGTGGCCCAGGAGTAGGATCGAATACGCATTCGGACCGAGGTCATAGTCCAGGTCTTCGATCTCCGCCTCGATGCTGGGGAACGGCAGCCATGAGAACTCTGCCGAGGCGCTGAACCGGGGGGCGACGCGCACGTTGCCGCTGAGCCCTAGTCCGGTCAGGGTAAAGACAGGACCTACGGACACCTGGAGGTCGGTTCCAGGCTGGGCGCGGCTGTGTGGTGCCGCGAGGGCACCGACGAGGAACACCACCAGGAGAGTGTAAGGACGACACATAACGACACCCCGATTTACGTTATGGAACCATTAGGCCACTACCATCAACAAGATGATATATAGCTAGCAAGATAACACCTTGCGTGCTGCTCATCTCCTCTATTTGCGGTGAGCGGTGCGTCGTGTGGCCTGACTTGGCCGTGTGGCCTGACTTGCTTGTCGCGCTACCGAAGGGTACGAAGCAGCGTGCCCGTCTGGGCCTCCCAGAGCTTGATCGTGGTTCCCTGCCCTACCGTAGCAAGCGTCTGCCCGTCGGGCGAGGCATCCACAAAGAAGGCAATCTCGGCATCGGCCTGGACGCGCCAGACGCTGTCCCCTGTGGCGAGGTCCCAGAGGCGCAGCGTCCCATCACCGCAGGCCGCCACGACGGAGCGGCCCTGGTCGGCGAAGGCTACCGCGTTGATGAAACCGCCTACCTCGAACGTCGCGGCAGGCTCGCCCTGGGCGCGATCGTAGACGACCACGGCACCGCTGCTCCCTGCTCCGGCGATGCGTTGGCCATCCGGCGCAAAGGCCGCCGTGACGAAGCTCAGGCCCGCAGGCGACCACTGGGTGAGTTTGATGCCGGTGGCGGCGTCCCAGAGTTTGAGCAGCGTACCACGCCCCGCGGTGACCAACCGGGTGCCGTCTGCTGAGAAGCGGGCCGCCGCGGTCACCTCGTCGTGGGCCTTCGTGCGCCAAGCGATGGTGCCAGTCGTCCCCTCCTCTGTGGTCAGGTCCCACACGATCAACTCCCCTTCGGTCGCCGTGCTCGCGAGACGGGTACCGTCGGGCGAGGCATCGACGTAGAACAGGGTGCCGGTGTGGCCGCGCAGCGTGCGCGTTGCGGTGCCCGTGGCGAGGTCCCAGAGCTTGACCGTGCCGTCGTAGCTCGCGCTCGCCAAACCTTGTCCATCGGCGAGCCAGGCGACGTGCACCACGTAGTCGTCATGCCCCGGCAGCGTCTGCACGAGGGCGCCGCTCTCCACGTCCCAAACGCGCAGCGTAGCGTCCGAAGCCGCGGTCACCAGCTGCGTCCCGTCGGGCGAGAAGCGCACCGAGTTGACGGCCACGCCCTGGGCGGCCACTCCTTCGGAAGTCACTGGAAGCACGAGTCCCAGGAGGAGCGTAGCGTAGAGCGAAGCGGCTTTCATTTGGTTTTTGCTGGTTTGGAGGCCGGGGAGTAGGGCAGACTGTAGGATGCTACGACCACACTATCTCGTAGGCCCAAGCGCTCCAGTACGCCTGCGTTGTGGCCCACCATATAGGCTTGCTCTTGCACAGGGTGAGCGGTGCAATGATTCAGTTCAAACCACGCCTTCTGCAGGAGGGTCAAGTACACCGGCCAGTTCTGCTCCTTCGGCCCGTCTGGCCCCACTGGATTGAGCAGCACACATGTACTTGCCATGGATTGGCCATAGCCGCCCACGTCGTGGAACGCCAGGACACTGTCTTCGTGCGCCTCTCTGCTCTCCCGCAGGCCGCGCTCGTAGGACGCGCCTGCAACGCCACCTGCATCGCCAACGCCAGCTGCATCGCGTGCACGTCGGCAACCGATGGGCTCTTCGATGAGCGACCCCACGGCTCTACGAGCAGCACCATCGGAAAGTCGCCCACGATGAGCCGGGTCCGGTACTCAACGCGGGTCACGGTCCGGCTCGGCAGGAGGCACCCTGTCAGCATCACCGCTAGGGCGTGTGGCCATTGATCGGGTCAGGTGCTCACGAGACGCCGTTTGCGTCTCCGAAAGGCGCACGAGGAACGCGATCCCGTAGGATCGAGTGACGAGTGGAACGCAGCG
>JBCCLD010000450.1:0-3472 GCA_039027055.1 Bacteroidota bacterium | reverse complement strand
CTGGACAGAGCCTGCCCTCGCGAACGCGGGGGAGGGGACAGGCGTGGTTGACCGAATCAGCTACCCGGTCACGTCCAAAGCCGAACGCGCAGACGACGCCTTGAGTGTGCACTAAGGGCGGTGCGGGCGTCCTAGTGCATGAACAACCGTTCTTTTGCGAGATCGCTGCTCGGGCATGGAAGCCGCAAACGCAGTTCCCCTCCTGGATAGGAGGGGACAGGGGTGGTTGACCAACCTGGCAACCCCGTCACGTCCAGAGGTGATCGCGCAGTAGACCCCTTGCGCTCACACTAGGAGCGCTCACGTGCACTCCGTCGCGGTTCGAGACATCTGGTGACACCTGCCGACGTGGGCTTGACCAGGCGCGACGCAACATGGACAACTCGCCGGTAGGGTCGGCGTAGCGTGAGAGGAGTCCACAACCACACAACCTCTCGTTGCCATGACCGCCCAATCGTTCCGCCCCGTTGCCCTGATCGCTGCGATGCTGTTTGCACCCGCCGCTTTGGCTCAGCCACTCGCCCAGGCCACGCTCCCCTTCGATGATGCCTCGATGTTGCCGCTCTTGGTAACGACCGCCCCAACGGCGGCGTTGCTCGACCGGACTGATGGCGTCCTCGCCACGCTCTGGACCAACCCGACCGCTGCAGCTGCCCAGACGTATGATCCCGAACGCGCTCTCGGCGACTTTTCCCGCCTCGCCCTTGCCATGACCGCCGAGGCCGGGCGCTATGTCTCACACGAGACGGTCGGTGCCGCGACCGCCACGCTCGGGCGCACGTACACGTATGCCCGCGTCCAGTTCACCGACGCCGAGGTGACGATGCGACTCACGTGGAAGGATAGCCAGCTTGTCACCGTGACACGTGGTCCGATCCCTGCCGCCACGAAGATGCTTGCTCGTCGCTGAGCCCCGTAGTCACAGACGGGCGACTGGCGTGCGGAGGAAGGACGCCGGTAGCCCCAAACGACCGGCCCGCTCCGAGACTTCGGTGCGGGCCGTTCGCTTTCGTAGCGATGCAGGTGCTAGCCGACGTACATCTCCAGCTCTTCGCGACAGCGTTTCTGGCGGAGCTTGCGGAGAGCCTTCTCCTTGATCTGACGGACGCGCTCGCGGGTGAGGCCGAAGCGCTCGCCGAGGGCCTGGAGCGTCTGCGGGCGCTCGTCCCCAAGGCCGAAGTAGAGGCGCGTGATCTCTGCCTCGCGCGGCGAGAGCATCGAGAGGACGCGCTCGACATCAATCTTGACCGACTCCGCCGTCAACTCCTCATCGGGGGCTTCCTGCTCGGCGTCTGGGAGCACGTCGAGCAGCGAGTTGCCGTTGTCGTCCGAGAAGGGGGCGTCCACTGAGAGCGAGCGACGGGCATGCTGCATCCCTTCGAGGACCTTCGTCTCCTTGATCTCGAGCTCGTCGGCTAACTCTTCGATGTTGGGGCGGCGGCCGTGCTTCTGCGCGAGGCGGTCGCTAGCCTTGCGCATCTTCGAGAGGGTGCCGATGCGGTTCTGGGGAAGACGGACCGTTCGGGCGTGGTCGCTGAGGGCCTTCAGGATCGACTGGCGGACCCACCACACGGCGTAGGAGATGAACTTGAAGCCGCGCGTCTCGTCAAAACGCCGCGCTGCCTTCACGAGGCCATAGTTGCCTTCCGAGATGAGGTCGGCGAGGCTGAGGCCCTGCCCCTGGTACTTCTTCGCTACCGACACCACGAAGCGTAGGTTGGCTCGGACGAGCTTGTGTAGCGCGATCTCGTCGCCTTGCTTGATCCGGCGGGCCAGTTCCACCTCCTGATCGGGCGTGAGCAGCGACACTTGGCTGATCTCGTGGAGGTATTGGTCCAGCATCCGCTGGGAGCGAGGCACGTACATCGGCGTGGTGTTAGATGAACAGGTCAGGTGGGCGTCAGCGAGTCCGCATCGCAGCATACATCGCTGTCGTGCGGAAGCAAGCGTCTCGGGTCAAGTCGAGCAGGTCCATGACGATCCCTCAGGCAATCGACATGGGTGCGCCCGGACCTGAAGAGGCGAGGGAGCGCATGGACGGCGTTGGGAGCGAAGGCAACGGGGTGGATGGCCAACCCTGGCCCCGGCAAAGCGGCATGGGGGCCTGTGCCAGGTCACGTCGGCGACGCGGGGTGTAGTGGAATGCGTCGCGCTAGGCGCTCTGGCTGAGTCGGTGCTTTGCAATGGCGCTGGCCGGATGTGAGTTCCGTTCCCACGGGCTGAATTGGAGCGGATTGCCGCGCAAGGTTACGCCTGCGCTACAAAGGCGTCGCAAATTCAAGAAAGTGCGCAGAGGCGTTGGCCCCCTGTGCCTGATCACGGCGGCACGAAAGGCGCGCCTGATGTCCTCCCACAGCCAAGCACGATCTTGGTCAATCGCACAGCGACGCCGGGTCCGCCGTCGGTAGGTCTGTTCTTGGCGCAATGCTTGCCCAGGAGACGAAACCGATGGAAACTCTATCCTGAGCGCAGAACCAGTACCCCGATTCTTCCTACCGCTTTGCGATCATGCACGAACGGCCCATCTGCTGATTCCCACCCTCCCCGACGCTACACGCCCGCCACGATGTCCACCCCATCGACTGACGCGCTCATTCGTGCACTGCCCTATCCCGCCGTATTCGAGGGCGAGGAGCGCCTCGTCGTAGCGGTCAGTACGCCCTTCCGTCAACAGTTCCTGCTTGACGAGCTAGGCGACCTCACGGTGCCGGCCACGATGGAGGCCTTGATAGAGGCGGTCGCGCCCCTCTTCTCCGAGCCAGACGCAACGATAGGGGTGTTCGAGGGAGCCAGGAAAGCAGGGAGCCAAGGTGATGAACACGCGCCTGCCCACGGCGCTGCACCTTCGGCCTCACGCCTCGACTGCGCCGACGGCCGCACGTTCGAGCTACGCTTCACGCCCATCGAAGAGGAGACTTTCGCCCTCGGAGGGGTC
This sequence comes from Bacteroidota bacterium, assembly GCA_039027055.1. Taxonomy (GTDB): domain Bacteria; phylum Bacteroidota; class Rhodothermia; order Rhodothermales; family Rubricoccaceae; genus JBCBEX01. Next base: position 537 of record JBCCLD010000450.1, on the reverse strand, counting down.
TGGCACTTCTGGGATGTTACCGAAGCCGCCCGAGCCGCCGAGGCCACGCAGCAAGCAGAGGCCCTCGCCGAACACGCGGTCGAGGTGCGCCACAGCTTTGTCTCGGCGATGAGCCACGAGATCAAGACCCCCATGAACGCCGTCGTGGGCATGGCGCACCTGCTGGCGGAGACGGAGCTCGACGATGCGCAAGAGGAACTCGTCCACGCGCTCCAGCGCTCCGTAGACCACCTGCTCGGGCTCCTGACCGACGTGCTCGACTTCTCCCGCCTCGAAACCGGGGGGACCACCTTCGCCGCCGACCCCTTCGATCTCCGCGCGCTCGTGGAGTCGCTGCGCGCCCGCTATGCGTCCGAGGCCGCCGCGCGCGACCTCGCCTTCCACGTCGAGCTCGACGATGTGCCAGCACCGCTGCTCGGCGACGCGGTGCGCTTGGAACAGGTGCTCGCCAACCTCCTCGACAACGCACTCACGTTCACGCACGAGGGTACCGTCCACCTGCGCGTTCGCCTAGAGCGCGTCCAGGGCGGCCGGGCG
>JBCCLD010000449.1:0-3511 GCA_039027055.1 Bacteroidota bacterium | reverse complement strand
TCGCCGTCGTCCACGCGCACCTTGAGGCGCAGCCGCTTCGGCGGGTCGATGGCGACGAGGTTGTAGAACACCTCGAAGCGCTCGGTCTCGGTGAAGCGGTCGATGCAGCCGATCATCACGAGGAAGTTGAAACCGTGCGCGTCCTTGAGGTAGCCGCACACGTCCGCGATGGCGTGGCGCTGGACGAAGGCCGTCTGCTCGTTAGCGTATTCGACGACCTCGCCGATACGCTCGCCGAATTCGGCGCGGAGCGCGTCCACCACGTCTGGGTTGTGCGTCGTCGCCTTGGCATGTGGGTTAGCCTTCTTCGCTTCCTGAGCCCTAGCGCGGCGCGGCGTGAAGTGGTATTTCAACCCCGTAGGCTCGGTGTTGGAAGTGTCGTCGTTCATGCGGTGTTGCGGGACGGCACCCCCTGCTTCGTTCCCCCTGAAGGGTCACGAAGCTGTCCCCCTCGCTCGCGAGTGGGACAGATCGAGCGAAGCGAGATCAGGGGGTGTTCATGCGGCTTCGATGAGGCGGCGGTCGCTGAAGTCGATGTCCGCCTCGCGGATGTCCTTCGCGACGGAGTGCTCGTTGCGGATCTTCTCCTGGATGTCCATCACCGCGTGTAGGATCGCGTCGGGGCGCGGCGGGCAGCCGGAGATGTAGACGTCCACAGGGAGGAAATTGTCGACGCCCTGCACGACGCCGTAGACGCGGTGCATGCCGCCCGTGGAGGCGCACGCGCCCATGGCGATGCACCACTTCGGGTCGGGCATCTGGTCCCAGATGCGGCGGACGGCGTGCGCCATCTTGTAGGAGCACCACCCGGCGACGATCATCAGGTCGGCCTGGCGTGGGCTGAAGCGCATCGCCTCCGCGCCGAAGCGGCCGATGTCGTACTTCGGGCCGGCCATGCCCATCATCTCGATGGCGCAGCAGGCCAGGCCCATCGGCATGGGCATGAGCGAGTTGGAGCGCGCCCAGTTGACCACGGAGTCCACCGAGGTCGTGAGGAAGCCGCCTTCTTGGCTAAACATGGCTACGGGGCAGGAAGAACTAGGAGGTCGGACGGGCTGCTATCGACGCCTGCGGCGGAAGTTTCAGCCGAAACTGAAAGCCCGCAAGCTTCGCTCCGCTTTCGGGCACACACGAGCCCCAGACGTTCGGCGCACGCTAGCCTTCGAAGTCGAGGCCGCCCTTCTTGATGTCGTACACCAGCCCGACGAATAAGATCAGCGTGAACAGCCCGATCACGGCAAGCGAATGCAGGCCGTAGCCCGCTTCAAGGAAATCGACGAAGCTCACGGCCCACGGGTACATGAACACGATCTCGACGTCGAACACGATGAAGATCATCGCGACGAGGTAGAACTTGACCGAGTAGCGCTCGCGGGCGGAGCCGACGGGGTCCATGCCCGACTCGTAGGGGCTGGCCTTGACGCGGCGCGGGCGGCGTGGGCCGAAGATCTCGGCCGACTTGAGGAGCGTGACCGCGAGGCCGAGGGCCATCACGAGCAGCAGGAAGAACGGGAGGAAGTCAGCCAGCATGCGCCGTCCGATAAGTGGGGTCGTGGATGGGCGTGTAAGCGCTCACGCACAAACTACGCCGGGCACCCAGTCCCGTTCAATGAAAGGCTGTCTGAGGGTCGTGGGTCGTGGGTCGTGGGTCGTGGGTCGTGAAGGTGCGCCGCTTGCCTGGGGTAGTCAAGCCACATTGCTCCTCTCCGTCTCGTCGCTTCCTCGCCTCGCCGTCTCCTCGTCTTGGTCGTCTTCTACGTAAGCCCGATGCGTTCAAAGACCGTGTCGACCTCTCGGAGGTGATACGTTGGATCGAACGCCTCGCCGATCTGGCCGAGGTTGAGGTGCTGGCGGACGGCCTCGTTGGTATCGACGATCTCGCGGAAGCTGGTGCGCTCGCGCCACGCCTTCATCGCGAGCGGCTGCACGAGGTCGTAGGCCAATTCGCGGCTCAGGCCCGTGTCGATGAGCATCAGAAGCAGCCGCTGGCTGAAGACGAGCCCGTAGGTCCGCGCCATGTTCTCCTTCATCCGGTCGGCGTTGACCGTGAGATTCTCAACGATGCGCGCGAGGCGGTGCAGCGCATAGTCGAGGAGGATGGTCGCGTCGGGGACGATGACGCGCTCGACGGACGAGTGGCTGATGTCGCGCTCGTGCCAGAGGGCGACGTTCTCGTAGGCGCTCACCATGTAGCCACGCAGCAGCCGCGCCGCGCCGGTGAGGTTCTCCGAGCCGATGGGATTGCGCTTGTGCGGCATCGCGCTCGACCCCTTCTGCCCTTTGCCGAACGCCTCCTCGGCTTCGAGCACCTCCGAGCGCTGCAGGTGCCGGATCTCGACGGCGATCGTCTCGATGGTGGCCCCGACGAGCGCGAGCGCGCCGAGGTACTGCGCGTGCAGGTCGCGCGGGAGCACCTGCGTCGAGATCGGCGCGGGGCGCAGGCCGAGGCGCTCGCACGTGAGCCGCTCGACCTCCGGCGGGATGTTGGCGAAGGTGCCGACCGCGCCCGAGAGCTTGCCGACCCGCAGCGCCTCGGCGGCGGCCTCGAAGCGGACGAGGTCGCGCTGCACCTGGTCGTAGAACCGCGCGAGCTTGAGCCCGAACGTCGTCGGCTCGGCATGGACGCCGTGCGTGCGGCCGACGCAGAGCGTGGTCTTGTGCTCGCGGGCGCGGGCCGCAAGCACCTCGGCGAGCCGATCGAGGCCCTTGCGCAGGAGTTCGTTGGCCTGCGTGATGCGGTAGGCGAGGGCCGTGTCGACGACGTCGGACGAGGTGAGGCCGTAGTGCACCCAGCGCTTCTCCGGCCCGAGCGTCTCCGAGACGGCGCGCGTGAACGCGACCACGTCGTGCCGCGTCTCGGCCTCGATCTCGTGGATGCGGGCGATGTCGAACGACGCGTCGGCATAGAGCACCTCGACGTCCTGCATCGGGATCTGGCCGGTGGCGGTGCTCCAGGCCCAGCAGGCGGCGAGCTCGACGTCGAGCCAGGACTGGAACTGGGCCTGCTCGCTCCAGAGCGCGCCCATCTCGGGCCGGGTGTAGCGGTCGATCATGCGGAGTGGGGTCGAGGGTCGAGGGTCGAGGGTCGAGGGTCGAGGGTCGAGGAAGCAAAGCGGTCGTGGGAGATCACGTCAAGCGAACACGTAGGACTCGGCCTCTTTCTAGTCGCTATTCACCAGTCGCTAGTCGCGCGGCATAGGCCCAAGGTGCCCCGCTTCGCTATCGGGGCGTTTCCTTGGCATTGGCTCACACGCTACCTGCACGTCCAACTTCGCACTTCGCGCCATGCACTTCCGCGAGGGTCAGGCTAAATCGGTGGGAAGCCGCTACGGATTTGGCACTCCCCTTGAATCCCTGGTGCGTGCCTCGTGTTAGATTCGCCTCCCGACTGATTTCTACCCCCTGACGATGCCCGGCACGTACTCCGTTACCGCCAAGCCCGGCGAGCGCAAGCTCGGCTTCTGGGAAAAGCTCTACCTCCCCGAGATCCTGAAGGGCCTCCGCTACTCCG
>JBCCLD010000448.1:0-3517 GCA_039027055.1 Bacteroidota bacterium | reverse complement strand
GCAAGCGCCGCAGCCTCCTCGCGGTCGAGGCCATTGAGGAATGCCGCCATCAGAAACGACGCCACCTGGTAGTCAGGCACGCTCCCCTCGGTGTAGGCGTGGATGAGCGCCTCGATATGGCTGGAATCAAGGCGATGCCCGTCCCGCTTGCGTACGAGAAGCTGGACGGTGTCGAGTGAAGCGCTCATGGGGGGATGCGGTTCGATGTCAGCGGCATGGAGTCGGCAGCATGGAGCGCCCACGTCTGGGGCACTCGTTGTGTACGTGGCGCGTAAGAGCGCGACGTCACAGGAGGCCCCAAGCTACTGGGGCCGCGTTGTCCTCGTTTCTGATCGCCGATGCGCCTTGCAGCATTCTTGGTTTGAGGTAGCAACACAAACGCACGTAGCTTCCGGAAGCGCTTTCAGAATCAATTCCCTCCAGGCACCTCCATGGCTACCACGTTGACCGCTCCCCAGTCTGAGAACACCGCGACGGACACTTCGGACTTTTTCCCGATCAACGGCACGGACTACGTCGAGTTCTTCGTCGGCAACGCCAAACAGGCGATGCACTTCTACGCCTCGGCGTTCGGCTTCGAGGTGATCGGGTACCGTGGCCCCGAGACCGGCGTGCGCGACCGTGCGAGCTATCTGCTCAAGCAGGACAAAATCCGGTTCATCCTGACGGGTCCCCTCAGTCCCGACGGCTTCGTCGCCGAGCATGTGCACCGCCACGGCGACGGCGTGCGCGACATCGCGCTGTGGGTGGACGATGCGCGGAACGCCTTCCACGAAGCCACCTCCCGCGGTGCAGTGGTGGCGCGGGAGCCAGAGGTGCTCACCGACGAGCACGGCGAAGTCGTCGTCGCGGCGATCAAGACGTACGGCGACACAATCCACACGTTCGTCGAGCGCTCGAACTACCACGGGCTCTTTATGCCCGGCTTTGAGCCCTACTCGAACCCCTACTGGCAGCCCACGTCCGTCGGGCTGAAGTACGTAGATCACTGCGTGGGCAACGTCGAACTCGGCGACATGAACAAGTTCGTCGACTACTACGCCGACACGATGGGCTTCCGCAACATCATCGCCTTCACCGACCAGGACATCTCGACGGAGTACTCGTCGCTGATGTCGAAGGTGATGGCGAACGGCAACGAGCGCATCAAATTCCCGATCAACGAGCCCGCCGAGGGCCGCCGCAAGAGCCAGATCGACGAGTACCTCGAATTTTATCGTGGCGCCGGCGTCCAGCATGTCGCGATGGCTACAGACGACATCCTGCACACCGTCAGCGAACTCCGGAGCCGTGGCGTCGACTTCCTGACCGTCCCGACGACGTACTACGAGACGCTCCAGGAGCGCGTCGGCACCATCGACGAACCCGTCGACGAACTCGCCAAGCTCGGCATCCTCGTGGACCGCGACCCCGACGGCTACCTCCTGCAGATCTTTACCAAGCCCGTCCAAGACCGCCCGACGGTGTTCTACGAGATCATCCAGCGCCGCGGCGCGCGCACCTTCGGTGAGGGCAACTTCAAGGCCCTCTTCGAAGCCATCGAGCGCGAGCAGGAACGACGGGGAAACCTCTGAAGTGCGAAGGAAGAAGTGAGAAGTTCGAAGTGTTTGCAGGAAACAAAGTAGGCTTCATCACTCCCATCGCAGCCTCTCCACTTCTCACTTCGAACATCAAACGTTCAACTTCGAATCATGGCTTTCTACGTTCGCCTCGGCGAGGTCCCGCAGAAGCGGCACACGCAGTTCCGGCGGCCCGACGGCGCGCTCTACACCGAGGAGGTGATCGGCGCGGAGGGCTTCTCCGGCATCCAGTCCATCGCCTACCACCTCCACCCGCCCACGCTCGTGGACCGCGTGCTGGAGCCGGAGCCGTACGGCGTGGAGTACGTCGAGCAGGACTTCCTGCGCCACCGCCATTTCAGAGGCGCGAACGTGCAGCCCGGAGGCGGCTGGCTCACCGGGCGGCGCTACATCATGGGCAACCCCGATGTGGACCTTGCCCTGTGCCTCCCTACCGAATCGATGGGCGAGGCCGAGTTTTACAAGAATGCCTCCTGCGACGAGCTCGTCTACGTCCACGACGGCGAGGGGCGCGTCGAAACCGTCCTCGGTACCGTCGAATTTCGCCAAGGCGACTACGTGCATATCCCGCGCACGCTCACGCACCGCTGGGTCTTCGACGGGCTCGGTGCCAACGACGGCGTGCAGCCCCGCCTGCTCGTCATCGAGGCCCCGACACAGTTCCGTCCGCCGAAACGCTACCGCAACAACTTCGGGCAGCTCCTTGAGCACAGCCCCTACTGCGAACGCGACTACCGGCCCCCGACCCAGCTCAACACCATCGACGCCGAGGGCGAGTTCGTCGTCAAGATCAAGAAGCACGGGAAGCTGCACCCGTTCGTCTACCGCTACCACCCGTTCGACGTGGTCGGCTGGGACGGCTACATGTACCCCTACGCGATCTCGATTCACGACTTCGAGCCGATTACGGGGCGCGTCCACCAGCCGCCGCCGGTGCACCAGATGTTCGAGGCTCACAACTTCGTCGTGTGCTCGTTCGTCCCGCGCCTCTTCGACTACCACCCGCTCTCGATCCCTGCGCCGTACAACCACTCGAACATCGACTCAGACGAGGTGCTCTTCTACGCCGAGGGCGACTTCATGAGCCGCAAGGGCATCGAGCGCGGCAGCTTCACGCTCCACCCCGGCGGCATCCCTCACGGTCCGCATCCGGGGACGACAGAGGCGTCGATCGGCAAGACGGTCACGCACGAGCTCGCCGTGATGGTCGACACGTTCCGCCCGCTCAACCTCACCAAGGCGGCGCTCCAGATCGAAGAGGGCGACTACCAACTCTCTTGGCAGCCCGAGCGCCACGGACACCCGTTGCCCGATGCCGCGCCTGTCCCTCCAGACACGACTGTTTCAGGCGACGGGGCGATGCAGGAGGCGAAGCCAGCGTCCTGATCCTGACGATGTGACGCCAACTCCGCTTGCAGAGTTGGGTATGAACGTGTGGACGGTTGAACGTGTGGACGGTTGAACGTGTGGACGGTTGAACGTGTGGACGGTTGAACGTGTGGACGGTTGAACGTGTGGCCGAGGAGAACCACCTTCACACGTGGACGCGCGGATGGGACATCCGCGCTGCCTACGTTCACACCCAAAGCCGGCCTCGAAGTTGGGGACCAATCGCAACGATGCTTCCGGATTTGGTATGACACGTCTAGAGCGGCCCCGAACGATGCAGGGCCGCTCTCATTTTTTGATCGGGTCGACTATTCGCGCTCGTGCGCCCCGATGTCGTACCCAGCCCCCTGCGGCCGCGCGGTGCCGTCGAAGTCGTCGGCGGGGACGGCGTCGTACTGAGACGGCGTTGCGCCGGCATCGAGCGCGGGACTGCTCGCGGCGAGTTCGAGGAGATCACCGGTGAGGAATGGATCGACGCCCACGATGTTGTTTGTACCTGTGGACGAAGAGCCGCGTTCGAACACCGCGTTGAAGTTGAAGAACAGGTT
>JBCCLD010000447.1:0-3520 GCA_039027055.1 Bacteroidota bacterium | reverse complement strand
CCGAGATAGCACGGAGCATGACAAGATGAAGCGGTCGCAGTACTAGTGCTGCGACACAAGGAGTAGGTCGAGGCGATGACGGCGACGTGCGCGGCAAGGCGGCTGAGCCCACCGCGATGGGGTGGGGTCATAGCGGGGCTATGGCGAGCAAAGCCAACACAGCCGCGGGCGGTGCAGGCGCGCCAGGACCCGACAGCGTTGCTGTGTCGCAGCACTCGAGTGTTTTGCGAGGCGCTTCAGTGCAGCCACTCCGTCGAAAACGAGCGGTACGCGCCGGAGGTGCCGCATTCTGAACCACTGACGTACTGAACCACCGATCAACTGACTCCAAGCTCGACTTTGGTTTTGACCGAGCCGAACCTTCGATTCCTGCTCACAGCGTCCTATTGCCCTCGGGATTTTTGCATGTCTACCCCGAGACCCTGCCCCGAGACCCCAGACATGGAGATATCCAAAGAGGCGACTCCAGCGCGCATAGCGCCCTTTTCTCGGCTTTTGACATCACCAAAGTCCAGCTCAGTCAACGGGGCTCAGTCGTCGGCCCTGCATAGTCACTGTGTTTGTACTTAGAGCAGGTCGTCGAGCGAGGACGAGACATCGGGGCGGACGAGCGCCAGGATCGCCTCGTGGGGCAGGATGAGGTAGGGCGACCCGTCGTACTCCATCTCGATGGCCTTCTCCTGGAGGAAGAGCGCGAGGTCGCCAGGCTCGGCTTGCAGCGGGAGGTAGCGCACGGCGGGGCGCTCGGGGGCCCACGGCTCGGCGTCGGAGTACTCGGGGTTGGCCATCATGTGCCCCGGCCCGGTCTTGACCACGCGGCCCGCCTGGACGCGCTGCTTCGCCCGCACGCTCGCGGGGAGGTAGAGCCCCGCCTGCGTCTGGCTGTCGGCTTCTTCGAGGCGCACGAGCACGCGATTGCCGACGACGATGAGCGATTCGAGAGGCATGATCCGACGGGGAGACGGGGAGACGGGGAGACGGGGAGACGGGGAGACGGGGAGACGGGGAGACGAACAAAGCCAGGTGGGTCTGCCTCGGTTCCCTCACCCGGGGCCAGCGTACCTCGACTCGGTCAGTAGGCGAGCACGCGTCCGACGGCGGCGCGGAGGATGCGCTGCGCCGAGTAGAGCGCTTCGAGCGGCTTAGCGAACGGGATCGGCCAGTCCTCGGCCGCTACGCGCACCGGCGGCGCGTCGAGGTGGGCGAACGCCTCTTCAGCGAGTTGGGCGGCGACCTCGGCCCCGAAGCCGCCCGTCCGCTGCGCCTCGTGCAGGACGACAAGCCGGTTGGTCTTCCGAAGCGAGTCGAGCACGGTGACGCGGTCCCACGGGACGAGCGTACGCAGGTCAACGACCTCGATCTCCGCCCCTTCGGTCTCTTGCCAGTGCGCAGCCTCGTTCTCGGCCCAGCGAGCGCCGACACCCCACGTCACGATGGTGAGGTCGGTGCCAGAACGGGCGATGCGCGCCTCCCCGAGGGGCACGGCGGTGTCCCCGTCGGGGACGAGGTCTTTCAGCGAGCGGTAGAGCAGCTTGTGCTCGAAGACGAGTACGGGGTTTGGCTCGGCGATGGCGGCACGGATCAGCCCCTTCGCGTCGGCGGGCGTCGCGGGGACGACGACCTTCAGGCCGGGCACGTGGCAGAACCAGGCCTCGGGGCTTTGCGAGTGGAACGGCCCCGCCCCGATGCCGCCGCCGAACGGCGCGCGGATCGTCACGTTGACCGGCACCCCCCAGCGGTAGTGCGTCGTCGCGAGGTTGTTAACGATCTGGTTGAAGCCGCACGTGATGAAGTCGGCGTACTGCATCTCCACGACGGGCTTGTAGCCGTCGAGCGCGAGCCCGAGCGCGCAGCCGAGCGCCCCGGACTCGATGATGGGCGTGTTGCGGACGCGGCCGGCCCCGAACTCGTCGAGGAAGCCCTGCGTGACCTTAAAGACCCCGCCGTAGTCGGCGATGTCCTGGCCCATGACGACCACGCGGCGGTCGGCACGCATGGCGTTGCGGAGGCCATCCGAGAGCGCGTCGATGAACCGCTGCTGCGTGCACGAGGCGCCGGCGTCCGGGACAAGGTTCGCCTGCGCGAAGTGGACCGGGGCCGGGCCTGGCGCAAACACGTCGCCCCGCTCGCGCTCGGGCGTGCTCTCGACGTCCGGCTGCGTGAGCGCCCACTCGGCGACCTCCTCGACCTCGGCAGCGACGGCCGCGTCCATGGCGTCGAGGTCGGCGTCGGCGAGGAAGCTGTGCTCGGTGAGGTAGCGGCGGTAGCGGGCCATCGGGTCGCGCTTGGCCCAGCGTTCGAAGAGCTCGTCGGGGACGTACTTCGTGCCGGAGGCCTCCTCGTGGCCGCGCATGCGGAAGGTCTTCATCTCCAGCAGCGTGGGTCCCTCGCCGATGCGGGCTCGGCTCGCCGCCTGCCGCACAGCGCGGATGACGGCGAGCACGTCGTTGCCGTCCACGCGGAAGCCAGGCATGCCGTAGCCCGCGGCTGCGTCGGCGATGTGCTGGACGGCCATCGCCTCGCCGGTGGGCGTCGAGAGGCCGTAGCCGTTGTTCTCTACCACGAAGACGACGGGCAGCTTCCAGACGGCGGCGAGGTTGAGCGCCTCGTGGAAGTCGCCCTCGCGGGTCGCGCCCTCGCCGCAAAACGTGAGGGCCACGCGCGTCGCGCTGTCGAGCTGGCTCGCGAGGCCGAAGCCGCAGGCCACGGGCAGCATCGCCGCGAGGTGCGAGATCATCCCGACGATGCCGTGGTCGAGCGTACCGAAGTGGAAGGTGCGGTCGCGGCCGCCCGTGAAGCCGCCGTCCTTGCCCATGAGCTGGCAGAAGAGCGGGCGCAGCGGCACCCCGCGCGTGGTCCACACGCCGAGGTTGCGGTGCATCGGCAGGAGCGTGTCGTCCCGGTTGAGCGCGGTCGCGCAGCCCACGGCGATGGCCTCCTGGCCGTAGCCCGAGAACCACTTGCTGATGCGGTTCTGGCGGATCAGCCGGAGCATCTTCTCCTCGACGGCGCGCGGCAGCGCGAGGTCGCGGTAGAGCGCCTCGTGGTCGATGGAAGACGAGGCGAGCGGGGCAGTCGTGGCCGAGAATTCCACGGGCGTGTGCGAAGCTGGGGGAGGGAGAGGCTGAAAGCTACGGCGGTCGGCTATCGGCTGTCAGCCCCCAGTGACGCTCCTCGTTGCATTGTCACCTCTCCGCTCCCTTGTCATCCTGAGCGAAGGCCATAGGCCGGAGTCGAAGGATCTCCGTCCACCTCGGCGCTCCACTCTTTGCTTGGAAGCCGACCCACAGATCCCCCGCCTGCGCGGGGGCAAGCTCTTCGACTCGCTGCGCTCGCTCAGGATGACACGGAGAACAGTTCATGTCAACCACCCGATCCCGCGAATTAGGCCAAACAGAGCTACAGCGGTATTCAGTGGCGTTGAGAGGCCGTCGACGGATCGGGTGGTTGACATGAACTGTTCTCCGTGTCATCCTGAGCGAGCGCAGCGAGTCGAAGAGCTTGCCCCCGCGCAGGCGGG
>JBCCLD010000446.1:0-3530 GCA_039027055.1 Bacteroidota bacterium | reverse complement strand
TGTGGGATCGGTTCTGCGACCGAGTCTATGCGCGGTCGTGGCTGGGGCTGTGGAGCACGCTCTTGCTGAAGATGGCACACACGAACCTGTGTTATGCAGGTATCGCCTCGATCTGACCAACTCGCGACTCAAGTTTACTCAACCCCACGAACGGGGCAGATCTTGGTTTTGCGTTGAGACGCTCCGTGGCAGGCGCGGGAGCAGAACACAGAGCCGTTGAGCAACGCCGAGGGACGACGATAAGCGGCACCGCATTGCGCGCAGACCGTGTTGGGAGCACGTGTGGCAGCCATACTAACTGTCTAGGAAGTCGTCGAGCATGTCGTCGAGCGTGAAGAGACCGTGGCGCTCTTCTGACTGGAGCCACTCCGCAGCGCGGACGGCGCCCTCGGCAAAGACGGCGCGGCTCTTGGCGACGTGCTGGAACGCGAGGTGCTCGGCCTCGCTGTCGAAGCCGACCGTGTGCTCGCCGAAGACGGCTCCGACGCGCGTGGACGTGACGTGCAGCGCCGATGCGTCGATGCGGCCGTGCTGCGTCTCGGGCTCGATGTGCGTCTTGCGGGCGAGGCCGTCTAGCACGTCGTCGGCGAGGAGGAGCGCCGTGCCGGAGGGGCTGTCCTGCTTGCCGGTGTGGTGCAGCTCGTGCACGTAGGCGTCGAAGCCCGGCAGCTGATCGAGGAGCGGGAGCGCGGCCTGGAGCGCGCGGCGCAGCACCGCCACGCCGAGCGAGAAGTTGGGCGCGTAGAGCACGGCGGTTTGGCCTTCCTCGATCCACGCCTCGACCTTGGACAGATCATCCTGCCAGCCTGTCGTGCCGACGACGGCATCGAGGCCGAGCGCGGCGTAGCGGTGGAGGTTGTCGAGCGCGGCGTCGGGCGTCGAGAAGTCGATGGCGAGGTCGGCGTCGTGGAGGTCCGCGTCGTCGCGGAGGTCAGCGATGGGGGTCGCCGAGCCAAAGCGCGCCACGACGGCGTGCCCGGCGGCGGCGGCGGCGGCCTCGACGGCCGCGCCCATGCGGCCCGTCCCAACGAGCGCGATGCGAAGTGGCATGAGTGAGAGGTGGATTGCGTGACAAAAGCACTCACTCACGTGTGTCATCCTGAGCGAGCGTCAGCGAGTCGAAGAGCGTGCCCTCGCGGACGCGGGGGATCTCTGTCTAACTCGATGCCCTGTCCCTGACCTGGAAGCTGGCCGAAGATCCCTCGGCTTCATCCGCTTGCGGATTTCGCTCGGGATGACACAGGAACAGATATCGTGCTCGTATCGCGAGGGCAGAGGGCGGAAAGAGCAAGGGTACGCAACGGCGCGGTCCCACGTTTTCGGGTGCGGGGCGGCCTCCCCGGTTCTGGGGAGCGCGTCGGAAGGCTGTAGCCCCTATGTTTGGAGAACCCCCATCAGATCGATCGCCTATGCGCTGTCTCGCGCTCCTGCTCGCCCTTCTCGCGGCCCCCGCCGCGGCAGCCGTCGTGCCCCACACGGCCGTGCCCGACGCGCCGACCAAGCGGGCGCTCGTCGTGGCCGTCGCTGACTACCCGGACGAGAGCGGCTACAGCGACCTCAATGCCGACAACGACGTCCCGCTGATCGTGCAGGCGCTCGGCGCGCAAGGGTTTGCCGAGAACGACCTCGTCGTCTTGCAAGACGCGGCCGCCACGCGTTCGGGCATCCTCGCCGCGCTCGCTGCGCTCACCGCCGCGAGCGCACCCGGCGACGTAGTCGTGCTGCACTATTCGGGGCATGGCGTGCGGATCTCCGACGACAACGGCGACGAACTCGACGGCTACGACGAGGCGCTCGCGCCCTATGACGCTGTCACGGCCCCCCTCGACCGCGCCACGGCCACGCACCTCCGCGACGACGACCTCGGCACCGCGCTCGGCCGCCTCCGCCGCGCCGTCGGGCCGACCGGCAGCGTCACGGTCTGGCTCGACGCCTGCTACTCCGGCACCGCCACGCGCAGCGACGCCCCGCAGCGCGGCCATCCGACCCCCATCGGCCCGCCTGCCGATGCGGATGGCGACGGCGTGCCGGACACCGCGACGCCGCTCCTCGACGCGCCCACGAGTGGCACGCGCGGTGCGCCCGCGGCCGACGACGCCACGCTCGCGCCGATCGTCGTGCTCAGCGCGGCCAGCCCCAACGAACCGAACTGGGAGTACAAGCACTTCTACACCGAGGGCGGCCGACGACGCGCCAAGCTCTACGGCTCGCTGTCGTACGCGCTCAGCCAGGCGCTCCGCGAGGTCGAGCCCGGCGAGACGGTGCGCAGCTTCTTTGACCGCCTCGCCGCGCGGATGAGCACGCTCGCCGCGCAGCAGACGCCGCAGGCCGAGGGCACGCTCGACGCGCTGCTCTTCAGCGGCCAGACCGTCACGCAGACGCCGTTCTACCGCGTGCGCGCCACCGATGACGCCGCCGAGGCAACCACCGCCACGCTCGACGGCGGCACGCTCAACGGGCTCCTCGCCGACGCGCAGGTGGCGTTCTATCCACGCGGCACTACCTCGCCCGACGATGCCGACAGCGCGCCGCTCGCCACAGGCCGCGTCACCGACGCCACGCCCACTGAAGCGACGGTCGCGCTCGATGTTGCTCCAGAGGCGGCGCTCGACGACGCATGGGTGTTCGTCACCGCGCCGGGATTCGGGCCGCTGCGGCTCTACGTCGAGCTCGGCCCTGAGTTGGACCCGGACACGCGCGCTGACCTTGCGCTCGTCCTCGAAGACACGCCCGCGCTGGTCGCCGTGGACGACAGCGAAGCCGATGGCGCGACCGGCGGCGAGGTACGGCTCACGCAGGACGGCAACGCCTTCGTGCTCACGGCGACGCAGAGCGGCACCGCGCTCGGCGACCCGATCCCGGCGGGGCCGACGGCGCTCCGCGACGTGCAGCAGCGGCTCCTCGGCTACGCGCGCAACGCCTACCTCAAGCAGGTCGAGCTCACCCACGACGGCATCGACGTGACGCTGGAGCTGGTGCCGGGCCGCTTCTACCAGGATGCGCAGCGCGTGTGGCGGATGGACACGTCTACGGTCGTCGCCAAGAATGCGGGCGGGCTGTGGCAGTTCACGCCCGCCACCGAAAACGTCGGCGGCACGCCGGGCTTCGTCTTCCGCCTCCACAACCGCGGCGACACCGACGCGCACGTCGCGCTGCTCGAACTCTACCCCGACGGCCGCATCCAGCAGATCGCGCCCGCCGTGGAGGGCGGCGAATACCTCCTCACAGCGGGGCAGACGAAGCTGCTCTCCGTCGAGGAAGCGCTGGGCCACGCGCGCCTCCCCGAAGCGCCGTTCGGCCCCTACGTCTTCAAGCTCTTCGCCACTGAGCAGCCCATCGACTTTACGCCGGTGCTCACCGACCTCGCCCGGACCCGCTCTGCCAGTGCTCCCGGCGGTGGCCCGCTCGACGCGCTCATGACGGTCGCGCACTATGGCACCCGCTCCGGCGGCCTCGCGCCGCCCCCGCAGACGGGGGCGACCGCTACGCTCGTGATGGAGGTGGTGGAGGAGTGAGCCCGTGCGGCTGTG
>JBCCLD010000445.1:0-3534 GCA_039027055.1 Bacteroidota bacterium | reverse complement strand
GGCCACGCCCAACACGGGCATCAACTACCTCGACATCCACGACAACTGGGCGCTCGCCGACCGCTTCGCGCGCGACAAGACCGGCGAGCACGCCTGGGACGGCCGCTTCGGCGTGGACGAGGACCGCTACCGCGTCGCGGCGTCGCTACTCTTCACGTCGCTCGGGCCCATCGTGCTGCACGGCGGCTCCGAGATCATGCGCTCGAAGGGCATCGCGCCGCTGCCCGAGGCGCTCGGCGGCGAACTCGTCAAGCAGACCGCCCCTGTCACCGTCGCAGGCGGCCCCGGCGAGGTCCCGATCTACCTCAAGGGCCGGGGCGACACCTACAACCTGCGCGTCGCCAACCAGTATGACTGGGAGACCGTCGGCGCGACGCCCGAGGACGGCGCCGCCAACGACTACGCCGCGATGCTCGCTTTCTGGCGCGGCCTCATCGAATTTCGGATGTCCGAGGCGGGCTCGGTCTTCCGCAAGGGCGACCCGCAGCCGGAGGGCACCTACCGCTTCCTCGCGCCGGACCACACCCAACTGCTCGGCTACGTCGTGGACGACCGCGTGCTCGTGCTTGTCAACAGCAGCGACGCCCCGCAGACGTTCACCAGCGTAGACCTCGCCGACGGCACCTGGACGCTCGTCAGCGACGGGCAGCGCGTGAGCCTCGATGGCGACATCGGCTCGCCGCTCGACGGGGGGCAGGCGCACGACCTCGCCGTCCCGGAGCGCACCGCGATGATCTGGGTGCGGGAGTGAAGGGCCGCCAACCGCGCCGGCGAAGCTGGAACACGGGCTGCCGTGGAGCCGTGCCAACTTCCTAATCGTACATAGATACCCAGTAACCGCGCGCACATGACCAGGCTCAGGCTCTCTGTCGCTCTCTACGCGTTCATCACCATTTGGCTCGTTCAGCACTTGACCTCCGGTGATATCCAGCTGTGGAGAGTGGCCGTCCTGCTCTGTTGTCTTCTTGGGCTTATCGCCCTCGACGTTTTCGGCCCCAAGCTGAAGGGAGGCGAGGAGGGCAACGCCTCGGTTGATGGCAAATAGGAGAAAGCGTGCGCGCAGCTGAAATAGAAGCGCTGGAGCACCCTACCTTGGAGCACATCCATTCGTCTCATCTCAGCCCGACTGTGCCATGACGCTGCTCCCCGCGCTCCTCCTGCTCAAGGACCCGCCCTACCCGACGGGCACCGGTCTCGAATTCCTGCCCATCGCGAGCGTGGTGCTTGCGGTGCTGTTTCTCGTCGTCGTGATTTGGCTGGGCAGCCGGCACACCGTGTAGGAACTGGCGGCGCGTGGCTGCCAGCATGCACCATATGAAAACCGCCGCCTCGGTACGTCCGGCGCGGCGGTTTCCAGTTCAGCGGGCCAGCCTCACGAGTGCCGACAGCCGGTTGCTGTCAGCCGAGAGGCGTGCCCGAGCTTAGTTGCCCGACACTTCCGCGATGTAGTCGAGTTGCTGCTGGGCGGCGCCGACGATGCGGTCCATGCCAGCGCGGCGGGCGTAGGCGAGGGCCTGCTCCAGGTTCGACTGGGCCGGGCCGAAGCTTTCGCTCTGCACTTGGGCTGCGCCGAGGCGGTAGTAGGCGCCCGCGTAGAGCTTGTTGAGCGTCTCGTTGTCCTCGCCGAGCAGCGGGGCCGCCTCGTCAAGGGTAGCGATGCCGGCGCTGTAGTCCTTGTCCTTGATCTGCGCGTTGGCGGCGCGGAGGTAGGTCATGCCGAGCATCTGGCCGGCCATGCCGTTCACGTTGGCCTCACCGGCCGCTTCGGTCGTGGCGATGAGCTCGGTGAGCATCGACTGGGCACCGGCCATGTCGCCGGACTTCATCATCACCTGCGCGCGGACGAGCTGGAAGTTGTACTCCTCCGGGGCGAGTTCGACGGCCGTGTTGAGCTGGGCCATGCCGTTCTCGAAGTCCCCACCGTCGGCGAAGGCGTCGCCCGCGAAGTAGCGGAGGGTCGCCTCGTTGCTGGCGTTGTCGAGACCCGAAGTGAGGTCGGCAGCCAGGACAAACTGCTCGGCGGCGTCCATGTAGGCGGCGGCAGCAGCGGCCTCGTCTTCACCGGCGGCTTCGGCCATAGCCTTGTGGGCATCGCCCGCGCTCTTGTAGGAGGCGACGGCGCTCTCGGTCGCGGACGCCGCGAACGGAACAAGCTCCTCGTCGCCCGACTCGGCAGCGATGTCGCGCTCTTCGAGGTAGAGGCTCGCGGCTTGGAGGTAGCCCTCAGGCGTGTCGGCTTCGGCAGCGGCCTGTGCCTCTTCGAGCTTGGCCGTGTAGGCCGTGCGCGGGTCGTCGGCGGGGGCGGCCTCGTCGGCCATGTCAGCAGAGTCGGCCATCTCGGCGGACTCCGTCATCTCGGCGGACTCCGTCATCTCGGCCGCGTCGGCCATCGGTGCTTCGTCGGTGGACTGCGCCATCACGGGCGCGGCGACGAGGGCGAACAGGAGCAGGAGAGCAAGTCGGGACATACTAAGGGGCTGTTTGCTAGTGGGATGGGGCGCTTGGGAGTCGTCAAACGGGGAACACCGAGACCGTGATCCGGCCAACGATGTGCCACGCGTGGGGAAAAGCGGGTACCCCGGCGAGACAAGGCGCGGAGTAGACGGGCGAGGTAACACGCACGCCTCTCCACAACGGGTCAACGGGGCGTATTCGTGCAACCAACCAACTAGACACGTGAGCGGAGTGAAGGTTGCGGAAAGAACCGATGTGGGGCTTAAAAATTGGGCGCGACGCCCTCGGCCTGGCAAAACTGCACAATCTGCGCGACAGCCTCCGCCGGATCGTCCGTCACCGTGAACAGGTCGAGGTCCTTCGGTGAAATGTTGCCCGCGCCGAGCATGTGGGTGCGCAGCCAGTCGAGGAGGCCCGACCAGAACTCGGTGCCCATCAGGATGACGGGGAAGCGCGCCTCCTTGTGCGTCTGGATGAGCGTGAGCGCCTCAAACAACTCGTCCATCGTCCCGAAGCCGCCCGGCATGACCACGATGCCCTGGGCATACTTCACGAGGAGGGTCTTGCGGACGAAAAAGAAGTCGAAGGAGAGCGTCTTGTCGTGATCGACGTAGGGGTTGGACCCCTGCTCGAACGGAAGGATGATGTTGAGGCCGACGGACACGCCGCCGGCCTCGTGCGCGCCGCGGTTGGCGGCTTCCATGATGCCGGGACCTCCGCCGGTGACGGTCGCATAGCCCTCCCGGGCAAGCTCGCGGCCGAGCGCGCGTGCCATCTCGTAGTAGCGGGTGCCCTCCTTCGTGCGTGCCGAGCCGAAGACCGTCACACTGGGACCGGTCTCGGAGAGGGTCGAGAAGCCCTCTACGAACTCGCTCATGATGCGGAAGACCAGCCACGAGTCGCGGTCCCGCGAACGCACCCAGTTTTCTTGGTCACGCGGGGTCATCGGGCGCTCGGCGCGGAAGGGGGCCTCACAGTGCTGGCGGATGCCTTCGACACCCAAGCCGCTGGCATGGACCCAGTTTGATCCCACCTGCCCCGCCACATCGACGCCATTGCGGGCCATGCAGTGGACAAAGT
>JBCCLD010000444.1:0-3546 GCA_039027055.1 Bacteroidota bacterium | reverse complement strand
GCCACGGCGGCGAAGTCGTCTTGGAAGCCCCCATCGTCCTCGACGAGCCAGAGCGTGAGCGCGGTGGGAGGGGCGGAGGGCATGGAAATCAGGAGGTGGGGCATAGCGAAGCCTACGCGCAACCGAGCGGGGCGTCTATCGCGGGAGTCCGCTATTCTGGCCCGGACCCGACGTCGCGTCACGGGGCACCGTGGGGATATCAGGACCGGGGTAGCCGTCTCCCAGAAACGACTCGGGGATGGCAGGGGCCGCAGCCTTGTTGGGGCGGTCCGTCCAGCGCTCGTACCAGCGCCGTTGCTCTCGAAGCGGCACCACGAGGATGTGGCAGACACCGCCGAGCTGACTTGCCGTCGTGGTGAGCACGGCGTCGAGGTCGTCAGCGCGGCGCTGCATCGAGGCCAACCCGTGCCCGCGCGACGGGGTAGTCGCGTCCATCGGCATGCCGCACCCGTCGTCGTCCACCTGAACACGGAGTTGGCCATCCTCGGCCTGCAAGCGAATGCGCACCGACGAGGCACCCGCATGCTTGGCGATGTTGTGGCACGCCTCCTTGCAGATAAACAGCACATGGCGGCGCACGGGCATCGAGAGCGGCGGGTCGATCGCGCTCGCCACCTCGACGTCTACGTCCACGTCGATCAGCAAGTCGTAGGCCGTGCTGTGAATCCGTTCGGCCAGCGCCTCGATGGAGTCACGCGCGGCGTCGACGACCCACACGAGATCGCGGAGGTCCGAGGCGAGGCGTTGCGTGCGGTGGCCATAGCCACGCAGATCGGCCTTGTGTTCAGCAGGCACCCGGTTGCTGGCGAGCATGAGTTGGTTGGCCAGTCCGCCGATGCGGCTGCCCAGGTCATCGTGGAGGTCGTCAGCGATGCGGCGGCGCGTGCGCTCGACCTCGAGAGCACGGTGGAGATGGTAGCGGTACATCCCAGCAACGGCGGCAACGCCCACGAGGAGGGCGAGCAGCCGTACCCAGCCTCGTTGCCACAGCGGGGCTTGCACCGTGAGCGTGAGCCGCGCCTCCTTCGCGGGGTCCGTCGCTCCGATCGCACGAGCGTGCAGGACGTAGCGCCCCGGCGCCATGTTGGCCAGCAGCAACGACGGGCCGTCCAGCGCCGCCCAGACCGTGTCCGGACGAGACCGCACCGGATCGAGGCGGTATTCAAACTGAACGGCATCGGGATGAGGATGCGCTCGGCTGACGAGATGGACCAAGAGGCGGTCGTCTTCGGGACGCAGTGTCAGCTCGGTTTGTGCAGTAGGGGCAGGAAGCACCTCCGTCCCATCGCGTTCCAGGCGCGTGAACGCGACCGCAGGGGCCTCGGGGGCGCCAGGCACGGTGGTGGGGTCGAAGCCGACAATGCCCTGCCGCGTGCCAAACCAGAGTCCCGTCGAGGCTTGGGCACACGCGCCCATGGTGAAGGAGGAGGTGATCAGCTGCTCAGGGCGTCCGCGTGGCTCCCATCGCCCTTCTTCGAAGACCGCGAGGCCAGCGCCTGTGCTGGCCCATACCTGGCCATCCTCGTCCGAAAGCAAACACCCCAGACTCGGGTGAGGCAGCCCGTCGGCCACGCCATACCACTGCACGTCGCCGTTCGGTGCGACGTAGGCGGCGCCGTTGAACGTGCCGACCCACACGCCCCCCTCCGAACCGGGCAGCATCGATACTACCCGCGCGGTGCTCAGTCGGAGGTCAGCAGCGGCCTGGGGCGACAGCGGATGCACGCGAAGCGCCGCGTCGACGCGCACCGCACCCCCCCCCGAGGTCCCCACGAGGATGCTTCCGTCGTTTCCTTTTGCGAGCGTGTAGACCCCGTCATGGGGCAGCGCGCGGTCAGGTGGTCCTTGTGTATCAATGCACGTCACATCCTCGGGGTCACCTGAGAAGGGCTGGACTGGAACCAGGCACAGCCCGCGGTTCCCTGTGCCAACCCAGAGGTCGCCGTTCTCGGCGAGGTGGGCCGACAGAACGCTGCCGCTTCGCGCGGGCAAGACTTTGGAAAAGCGTCCCGTCAGCACACCGGTTTGCGCCTCCCAATATTGGACACCGTGCTGCTCTGTCCCAATCCTGAGGTTCCCCTGGTCGTCTTGTACCAGGGCACGCACGGCCCAGCTTTCTGTGCCCGGGATCGTGCTCCAGCGTCCGGTTTGAGGGTCGAGGCGATGAACCCCGCCGAGCGTCCCGACCCAGAGCGTAGCGTCGGCCTGCTCGTCGATGGCCATCACGTAGGGATCCATCCCGAAGCGTGGCTCCAGGGCCTGGTAGGGCGAGGGCGGAAGTAGGCGCACGAGCCCGTCCCAGGTGGCAATCCATGTCCCGAGTTCCGGGTCGTCGAGGACGTCGGCTACGCTGATATTGGGGAGGCCTCCCACCACCCCAGGCTGGGGCTTGACGTGCTGCAGCACCGTGTCCTGCGTCGCCGAGATCCGGTAGAGCCCATCCCACCACGTACCGGCCCACACGCTTCCATCGGTGGCCGGATCCAAGGCAACCACACGATGGGACGCGTCTGGATGCGCGCGGGGAGTCATACGCCCGTCAGCGTCCAGCTGCCACACCCCTTCTTCCTGAAAGCCTACAAGTGCACGCCCGTTGGGAAGCAAGTGGAATGTCAGCACTATGCCAGTTGGGCCCTCTATGTCCTCGAACAAACCGCTGCGAGAGCGCTTGGCTAACCCCCTCGCGCTTCCAACCCACAGGGTCCCGTCTGAAGCTTCTTCCAGGATATACACGGGGACGTCGCCCCACACGTGCTCCGCTTCTTGCTCCAACGTGTGTGCCCGGTACAACCCCGCGTCCGTACCCACCCACAGGCCTCCCGCATCAGCCTCGGCGATGGCATAGACGGTGATTCCACGCAAGCCTGGATGGGCGACAAAGTGCCCTGCGTCTGCGTCGAAGTACTGGAGCCCATCGATGGTGTTCACCCACAGCCGTCCGCTTCGGTCCACGTTCAAGCCCTCTGGGATGACCATGTCATGCGCCAGCGAATTCGGATCCGCAGGGTCGTGCTGGTAGCACATGAAGGCGGAGCCCTCCAGACGACAGAGGCCGTTGTGTGTACCCACCCACAAGAACCCCAGGGCGTCCCGACTGATCGCATTGACGAGAGGCGAGGACAACCCATGCTCGGTGCCGTATCGCACGAGAAGCTCCGGTCCTCCCTCTTGGGCATGCACCGGCGTGAGGGCGAGTGTTAGTAAACACACGCCTAGGAGAGCGAGTTGGGGGACGTGGCCTGCTGGCACAGCGAGCAGCCGGTTGGGTGACCAAGGGCTTAATCTAGCACCTGGTTGCTGCTGTAACCAGACTACCCAACTCAAGTTGTGCCCTATCGACGCGCTCCTCAGCTTTATCAGTGTAGGGCATGGGAAGGAGGTGGGGGTGGCCGACGCCCTACACCCTACTCCCTACGGACGGCCCGAAGCGCACCGCCGAGCCCTAGGGCCTGTGGACAATCGGTCTGATCGGCGCTCACGGCCTCCGTTCGGCCTCCGCTGCGTTCCACTCGTCACCCGATCCTACGGGATCGCGCTCCTCGTGCG
>JBCCLD010000443.1:0-3551 GCA_039027055.1 Bacteroidota bacterium | reverse complement strand
CCGCCGAAGTGCTCAGGCTCGGTGAAGAGCGCCATCAGCGCGATGAAGCCGCCGTAGGAGCCGCCGTAGATCGCCACGCGCTCGGTCGCGACCTCCAGGACTACGTCGATGCAAGCCGCTGGCTGGGCCTCCGCGAAGGCATCCCGTCCGAGCGCGTGGCGATCTACGGCGGCTCCTACGGCGGCTTCATCGCGCTGATGGCGCTCTTCACCGAGCCCGAGCACTTCGGCGGCGGCGCGGCGCTCCGCAGCGTCACCGACTGGGCGCACTACAACCACGTCTACACGTCGAACATCCTCAACACGCCCGCCGAGGACCCCGTCGCGTTCGCGCGCTCCAGCCCCATCGAGTTCGCCGACGGCCTGGACGACCCGCTTCTGATGTGCCACGGCCTCATCGACGACAACGTGCAGCCGCAGGACATCTTCCGCCTGTCGCAGCGCCTCATCGAGCTCGGCAAGGAGGACTGGGAGCTCGCGCTCTACCCTGTCGAGCCGCACGGCTTCACCGAGCCGACGAGCTGGACCGACGAGTACCGCCGCATCCTCAAACTTGTTGAGGAGAGCGTAGGGCCGGAGCGCGATGCAGATTAGCCCCCGTCCTCGACGAGGGGAATCGCGGTCGAGAACTTGATGCGAGACCAGACGAGGTGCGTGTCGTAGCGCCGGATCGTGGGGTCGGCCATGAGGACGCGCTTGCCCCAGGCCTCGTAACTCGCGAGGTCGGGAGCATGGACAACGAGCACGTAGTCGACGTCGCCCGCGACGGAGTAGCACTGCTGCACCTCGGGCGCGGCGCGCATGCGTTGGCGGAAGGAGTCGTCACCGTCGATGGACTCCTCGCCGAAGGTCACGAAGACGATGGCCTGGACGCCGACGGCCTCGGGTGCGAGGACCGCCACCTCGGCCTCGATCACGCCACGTTCCCGTAGCGCGGTCACCCGCCGCCGCACGGACGACGCCGAGAGCCCCACCTTGGCACCGAGCTGCGCGTGCGTCTGCTGGTTGTCAGCCTGGAGTTCGGTCAGCAGGGCACGGTCAAGCGAGTCAAGCATAGCGGGAGGCGATCGGTGGCGGTTTTCGCCGTTCAACCTACGCATCGCGACGAAATCCGCCGAGCCGGTGGCGGTTTTCGGCTCAACTCGCCAGCGGTGCTCGCGTAGCCTGAGCGGTTCCCCTTCACTCCCATCCTCGATCCCGATGCGCCTCGCGTTCCTGCTACTGCTCCTGTTCCCGGCTGCTCAGCATGCCGCCGCCCAAGACGCTCCCATCCAAGCGGAGAGCCCCATCCGATCTACTACGCTCGACTGGCACCTGTCGCAAACCGACGCCGGGCTAGCCTCAGCGCTCCATGGCGTCTGGCAAAGCCGGGGGTACGGCTGGGTACTCAACATCACGCCGGATACGCTCACCATCTACGCGGCGCACGAGGCGGGCTGCCTCGCCATCGAGACCTCGATCTACATGAACGGACCGCTGCGGATGTACGCGCTTGCCGACGGCGGTGACACCGAGGCGGGCGGCAACGAAGTGCTGCTGTCGTACCGCGAGGCCAACTCGACGCGCTACGTCCTCGACCGCATCGACGCCGTGCCGGAGGCTTGCCTGGCAACGCACCCGGACGACCCACGTGCCATCTTCGACTACGTCTGGGGCGTGATGGACGAGCAGTACGCCTTCTTCGACCTCTACAGCATCGACTGGGCCGCGCGCTACGCCGCCCTTGCGCCAACCGTCGCCAACACGACCTCCGACGCGGCGCTCTTCGACGCGCTCGCAGCGCTGATCGAGGGCATCGAGGACAGCCACCTCACGCTCCGGGGCGAGGTGGACGGCGAGGCCCGACGCGCAGGCGGTCGGGCAGCCCCCGACCTCAACCCGGCGCTCCGCGCTGGCTTCGCAGTGCGCGACACGACCGCCGAGGACGCCACCGAGACGCAGGGCGCGTTCACCACGCGGTGGTACTTCGGCAATCGCGACGCCATCCGCGACCGTCTTCTCGCCGGGTCCTACGAGACGGCCAGCGGCGGCAACGTCTTCTGGGGCCGCTTCAACGGACCGGACGGGCGCATCGGCTACGTCAACATTGCGGGGATGGGCGGCTTTGCCGAGGAGACGGAGGACGGCGAGGACGCGCCCTTCGAGGACGAGGTCGCGGCGGTCTACACGGTCATGGGCCGGGTCATCGCCGACCTCGCCGACACGGACGCGATGATCGTCGACGTGGCGCTCAACCAGGGCGGCTACGACGAGGTGAGCCTCGGCATCGCTGCGCACTTCGCCGTGGAGGAAACGCCGGGGCTGACGAAATACGCCTTCGACGCGCAAGAGGACACGCGGCAATCGTTCACCGTTGTCCCGGCCGAGACGGTCTACACGAAGCCCGTCGTGGTGCTGACGAGCGACGTGACGGTGAGCGCGGCCGAGACCTTCACGATGGAGATGCGCGCGCTGCCGCAGGTGACGCACGCCGGGTCGGCCACGCGCGGGGCGCTCTCGGACATGCTCTTCCGCACGCTCCCGAACGGCTGGCGGCTCACGCTCTCCAACGAGGTCTACCTCGACACCGCGGGCGTGCTCTGGGAACGCACCGGCATCGCGCCTGAGCAGCCGCTCCCGATGTTCAAGGGGGGCCTCGACGGCCACCTCGACGCGCTGCGCACGCTCGCTGATCAACTGGAAGCGGGATCGAACTGATCGTCCTATGTAGCCCAAGTTGTAGGCTATCGCGGGTTCAGGCCTTCTGCATCGGCTGCGAGCAAAGAGGGTGGCACTCGGAGCGTTGAATCGAGCAGATTCCCCTATGCCCTATGCCCTATGCCCTGCTCACCAAGTGGGGCGACAAGATCGCGACCGGCACGTCCCAACGACCGGCGCCCGGTCGTCTAGCCCGTACGGCGGAGCCGGTGCGGCGCGACGGCAGGGGCCTCGGCGTAGGCCTGCCACACGTCCGGGTACTTCCGGTCGAGGCGGCGGACGAAGACGAACGGGCTGCTGTCGTTGGCCGCGTGCCAGAGGTGCTCCTCGGCAACCTGCGGGTCCGCGTAGTCCTCGGACTCGGAATCGACGACGTAGGTGACGAGCGCCGACGGCTGCTCGGGGCGCACGCGTAGCGTCTTGGCTTCCCACGACGCGAGCGTGGTGAGGTTGATGCGCCCGCGCTCGGAGAAGACGTGGTCGTCCCAGCGGCTCGCCATGAAGAGCACGTCTTCGAGGTGGTAGACGAGATCCGAGCCGCGCAGGCGGTAGAGCGCGTCCACCGCGCCCGAGGCGAGCAGCGTGGCGTCGCGGCGGAGGCGCAGCCGCTCAGCGCGCGGGTCGCGCGCCCCGCCGATCTCGATGGCGATGCGGCGCGGACGCCCCTGCGAACGCGGCTCCACCATCGGCGGCGGGGCCTCGATGAGAAAGTCGACGGTGAAGAACGCCCCCGGCGTCTCTAGCTCGGCACCCGCATGCACGACGGCGTCTTCGTTGAGGTACTACACGAGGTGCCACGCCAACTCGTCGTGAAGCGGCGACTCGTAGGGGGGGGCATAGGTCGGGCCGCTGTGG
>JBCCLD010000442.1:0-3556 GCA_039027055.1 Bacteroidota bacterium | reverse complement strand
GTTGCACACCAGAGCTACGGCCTATCGCTTTATTCTGCAACTACACCTCCTAACTGCACGGAGTATTGGTTATCTACGTTGATTATCGGATACGCCTTGCCGTTTCCACCGGACAACTCAAACGGTACACAGCTACTCCCTTAGCAGAATCCGAGCGCACCCAGAGAGCGTTTGATTCGCAAACCAATCTTCAATACCGATGGATCGAGCAGCCGTCTATCATTCAGATCCCGAGATCATGGGTGGCACGCCCGTCTTCACGGGTACACGCGTACCCATCGACACGCTCCTCGTCTATCTCCGCAAGGGAAAGCGGATCGCAGACTTCCGCGACGACTTTCCAACGGTCAGCCGTGAGCAGGCCGAGGCACTTCTCGAACTAGTGCAGCGGGAACTAGTGGCCGAGACGTGATTCGGGTGCTCCTTGACGAGAATCTTCCGCGCAAGCTGAAATGGTCGCTCGACGCCCAGGTCGTCTCCGAAGCGTTGACGGTGCCAGAACGTGGGTGGGGTGGGATCAAGAACGGTCGCTTAATCCGCCTTGCAGCAGTAGAGTTCGACGTGTTGTTGACCATGGACCGGGGGATGAAGCATCAGCAGAATTTAAGCGGGATCGACCTTTGTCTCGTCGTGCTCTCATCTCTCAGCAATGACATTGACGACCTTCTACCCCTGGCGCCAGCGATCAACGCCGCTCTCAGAAAGGCCGCGCCAGGTCTCATCCTCACGGTGTCGGTGTGACCAGCTGTTGCAGATCGGAGAAGGGTATCAGCGCGTCACTTTTTCTTGCCCAGGAGCAGCCGGGCCTGGGTGCGCCACCCGCCAATGATGACGTCAAGCGTTCCGTCGCCATCGAGGTCGGCGGACTCCACGTCCCAGCATCGGCCCACGGTTTCTGCGGGGATGACCTCGCCCGTCGCGTCGGTGAAGTCCCCCGTGCCGTCGTTTAGGTAGGCGCGGACTTGCAGGGGTGAAAACGATGGGATCTGGACGGCGCAGACGAGCAGGTCCAGGTCGCCGTCGGCGTCAACGTCGAGGTAGCCGGCGTCGTATGACGAGAACGTGTTGGTGGGCAGGCGGGTGGCGGTTTCGTCGGTGAAGTGCCCCGTGCCGTCGTTGATGAGCAACCGCACCTGCGGGTTTTTCTCCCACTCCCGCGCATTGCTGGTCAGGTTGGAGAAGAAGATATCGAGGTCGCCGTCACCGTCGGCGTCGAAGAGCTGGACTTCGCGCGTTTCGAGGGGCTCGGGCAGGTCGAGGCGGTCGGGTTCTTCGGCGAACACGCCATCGCCCTGGTTGATGAGGATGCGGTTGGGCGGGACCTCATTGCCTATCACCATGTCGAGATCGCCATCGCCGTCGAGGTCGCCGAACTTGGTGTCTTGACTGGCGTCGTTGATGGCAGGCAGGCGGTCAGCGGTGACGTCGATGAAGTAGCCGGGGCGCTCGGGGTCGCCGCGCCAGAAGAAGTTCTGCCGGACGGCTTGCCACTCCGGTGCGCGGCCGTCCCGGCTGCCGCCGGTGCTGCTGACGAAGATATCGAGGTGGCCATCACCATCCAGGTCAGCCACCTGCCCGTCGTTGGCGACGCTGCGTCCCGGCAGGCGGTCGGTGACGTCGCGGAAGGTGCCATCGCCGTTGCCGAGGTAGAACTCGGGCGAGGCGTCGTCTTCGGCGATAAAGACCACATCGAGGTGGCCGTCGCCGTCAAAGTCGCCCAACTCGACCTCCTCGCTGTCGTAGCTGTTCTCAGAGAAGGCGCCTTCTTTCCAGGTGAAGTGTCCCGTGCCATCGTTGAGATAGAGCCGGTTGACGCCGTACTCGACGGCCCCGACGGCATCGAGGTCGCCATCGCCATCCATGTCGCCCAACTCAAAGTCCAGGATGTGAACCTGGGGCGCGAGGGGCATGTGTGTGGCGGTTACATCGGCGAAGTAAGCCGTTTCTTGGGCTGCTGCAGGGCTCGCGATCAAGGCAAGGCTTGCGATCCAAAGGAGTCGGATTCTTTGTTCAGGCTTCAGGTGGCGCATGGGTGTAGAGGGGGATACGTTAGACACGGGCACGGTAAAGGCATCAGCATTGGGACTGCTAAAAAGCATAATGGCCTTGCATTGTTCGACTGTTCGCGTTTCTTTGCTTCACCCGGTATTGCCAACACTTGCGGCTTATTTTTGTCGTCGCGCCCCTTGACGGACTGAAGGCCAACATCGTACGGTACCGGTTTGGCAATGCACGTCATTCAACTTAGTCAGCACACGATCATGAAACGCCTCTCGCTCCTCCTTTCCTGCACGGTGATGGTTTTCGCCCTGACCGCCTACACGGTGACCTCGCCCGGAGCGCAGACGACCTATGCCGTGCTCAGCGTCACGTCGGCCATAGAAGGGGAAGAAGTGAGCTTTGAAGGCAAGTACTTCGGCCTGGACCCAGCGAGGACGGAGCCCAGCGAGGTTGTGAAAGCGCGCCAGACCCCATTCCAGGTACGCGTGGATGAGGCCAATTTCTACGGCTTGTTTCGCACGCTGGAGGATGGGGTAGACATCAAATTGAACGTGACGGTGCACGGGGAAGATGGCGGCCAGGTTAGTATGGCCTCCGCTACCGGAGCGGTGGGTCTTGTGATGCGTCGTGGTGGGGGTCTGACGACGACGTCGCTCTAAATGTATCTCGCATTTTGTGCCCGATAGGCTCCAGCGTGTTATTAGCCTGGTCCATGCGCGGAATCCTCTCCGCCTTTGCGCTCTACGTGATCGCCTGCATCCTCAGCGTTGCGCACGCACAGGAGCCTGCGCGCTCGCTTTCGACCTTGGTCTATCTCCCGATGGTAGAGCTGCCCGGCGGGACGTTCGTGATGGGCAACACGGGCGGCACGGAAGGCGAGTCGCATGAACGGCCCGCTCACGAGGTCGAGGTCGCTCCGTTTGCCATCGGCACATTCGAGGTGACGCAGGCGCAGTTCGAGGCCGTGATGGGATACAACCCGAGCTTCAACCCCGGGCCTGAGCACCCGGTCGAACAAGTCTCGTGGTACGATGCCGTCCGGTTCTGCAACGCCCTCTCACTCCTGGATGGCCTCACGCCAGCCTACCGGATTGACCCGTTCGAAGGGTATACCCTCGATTCAGAGGCGAACGGCTACCGCCTGCCCACAGAGGCGGAGTGGGAGTACGCCGCCAAGGCAGGGACGACCACGGACACCTACGCGAGCGATCTAACGGTTCAGAACGGCCCCTCCGCTACGCTCGACACCATCGCGTGGTACTTCACCGGACAGGTCGAAGGCCGAACACGACCCGTGGGGCAGAAGCGGCCGAACCCGTTCGGGGTGTACGACGTCATCGGCAACGTCTTCGAGTGGACAGGATCGGCTTTTCTCCCGTATCCGGGTAGTGTTCTCGATCCAAGCATGCCAGGTTCAGCCCAGGGGGCGCAGCTCAATGTGCTACGGGGCGGCGCTATGGACGCCGCTCCGCGCTCCAGCCGGGCCGCGTACCGCTACAGGCTGCACCCCAGCTACACGAGCTACAACATTGGGTTCAGGATCGTGCGTACGACG
>JBCCLD010000441.1:0-3558 GCA_039027055.1 Bacteroidota bacterium | reverse complement strand
GCTCACGCTCATGCTCGTCGAAGAGGGTGCCTTCGGCCTCGACGACCCCATCACGGCGATCCTCCCCGACTACCCCGCCGCGCAGGGCGACCCCGTCACCGTGCGCATGCTCCTCAACCACACCTCCGGCATCCCGAGCATGACCGGCATGGAGGGCTTCATGCAGACGCGCTCCAACGACGCCTTCACCGTGGATGAGATGCTGGCCGTCTTCAACGAGGAGCCGTTCGACTTCGAGCCGGGTTCGCAGTACGCCTACAACAACTCAGGCTACTTCCTCCTCGGCGCGCTCATCGAGGCGGCGACGGGCATGACCTACGCCGAGGCGCTGCAGGCCAAGCTCTTCGACCCGTTGGGGCTGGACGACACCGGCTACGCCTATGAAACCGTCACCGAACGCATGGCGACGGGCTACACGCGCAGCGGCCTGGGCTACGCGCACGCACGCTACGTCCACCCCTCGGTGCCCTACGCCGCTGGGATGCTCTACTCGACGGTGCACGACCTGCACCGCTGGAACCGCGCGCTCTACGGTGGCGAGGTCTTCGCCGACGCCGCCACGCTCACGGCCATGACCACGCCCGAAGGCGCCGCCGCCGACGCGGAGTACGCCTTCGGCATCGGCTCAGGCATGCAGGAGATCGGCGGCGAGGAGCGGCAGGTCTACCAGCACAGTGGTGGCATCTTTGGCTTCTCGACGCAGCTCGCCTACGTGCCGGCCGACGAACTCACGGTCGTGGTGCTGGACAACGCGGAGGGCAGCTCCGGCCAGGTCATGATGGCGCTCGCGCGCACGTTCTACGGCGACGAGGTTGACCTGCCCAAGCAGCCCGTCGCCCAGGTGCTCACGGCTACGATCGAGGAGGCCGCCACGATGGAGGCGGGCGTCGAGGCGGCGCTGGCGCAGTACGAGGCCCTCATGGCGAACGACCCCGATGGCTACAACTTCGGCGAGGGGCAGCTCAACATGCTCGGCTACATGGTCATGGGCGAGGGCCGCCCCGACCTCGCCATCCCGATCTTCCAGCGCAACGTCGAGCAGTTCCCTGAGGCGTCGAACCCGTACGACAGCCTCGGCGAGGCCTACATGGAGGACGGCCAGACCGACCTCGCGATCGAGAACTACCAGAAGTCGATCGAACTCAACCCCGGCAACCAGAACGGCCGCGACATGCTCGAACGCCTCGGCGTGACGCCCGAGGACGCGACGGTCGAACTGTCCGAGGACCTGCTCGAGCGCTACGTGGGCACCTACCGCCTCGCGCCGGGCTTCGACCTCGTGATGACGCGGGAAGGCACGCAGCTCTTCACGCAGGCGACCGGCCAGCCGCGCTTCGAGATCTATCCGTCGTCGGAGACGGAGTTCTACCTCACCGTCGTCGAGGCGCAGCTCACCTTCGAGATGGAGGGTGCCACCGTGACAGGCGTGGTGCTGAACCAGGGCGGCCGCACGATGTCCGCGCCGCGCGCCGAGGAGTAGGAAGTGCGAGGCGGGAAGTGCGAAGTTAGAAGGGGACCGAATGACGCTGAGGCGAAGGAGCCCCTTCTAACTTCCCACTTCAACCCTCATGAAGAAGCTCCTCGGCGAGTTCAAGACCTTCCTGATGCGCGGCAACCTGGTGGACCTCGCCATCGGGTTCACCGTCGGCGCGGCGTTCTCCACCGTCGCCAAGTCGCTCGTCGATGACCTCATCATGCCGCCCTTGGGGCTGCTCCTGGGGCAGACTGATTTCTCGGACGCGTTCGTCGTGCTCAAGGCCGGCGAGGGCGCGCCGCCGCCCTACGTGTCGCTGGAAGCCGCTGCCGAGGCGGGCGCGACGACGCTCAACTACGGAGCTTTCCTGACGAACGTCTTCACGCTGCTCATCATCGCGCTGGCGATGTTCATCGTGATCCGCTCGGTCAACAAGCTCAGCGAGGAGATCCAGGACGAGTTCGGCGGCGACGAGAAGGACGAGCCGGAGCAGCCCACCGAGAAGAAATGCGCCTACTGCCGCCAGGTCGTCCCATACAAGGCCAGCCGCTGCTACCACTGCACGTCGTTCCTCGGCACCGACGGCGGGCCGCTCGTGCCCGACGGGAAGATCACGCCCGGCGCGGTGTAGGAGTCGACTCGCAGCGTGCGTGGAGCGGTTCTAGTGCTCGGATAGTTTGACAAGGGAAAACATGAGCTTGGCGTGCCAAAGCGCGCCGTCAATCGCGAGGAGGGACGAACAACGTCGCGTCGCGTCTGCTTCGGAATCGTAGTTGCCGTGCGTGCGGTGTCGCGCTTCGTGAACACCTCACCCTCCCTGCACGATGGGTCAGCAACAACTCCTACTCCTCGTCCTGGGCATCGTGATCGTCGGGTTGGCCGTCGTGACGGGCATCCAGGCGTTCCAGGAGAACCAGCGCAAGACGCGTCAGGACACGACGATGGCCTACATCGCCGAGATCGCCTCGAAGGCGCAGCTGTGGAAGAAGACGCCCGTGGCGCTCGGCGGCGGCGATAACGGGGACCCCGACGATTTCATGGGCATCTCGTTCGAGAAGCTGGGCTATGCAGGCTCCGAAGTCCGGTTCACATCGCAGAGCGTGCTCCGCTTCAACGAGTACACCTGCATCAAGCTCATCCCGAGTGGGTCGCGCCTCGACATCAACGCGCTGAACACGGACTGCGAGGACAACACGTGGTGGATGAGCCTCCGCCTCACCGGCAGCGACTACGACGACATCACGTTTCAATTCGACGACACGCGGTCGCAGAGCAACAGCTACTGACACCAACGACGAGAACCGGGCGTGCATGGCCACCATCTCCAATCCGCGTCATCCCCGACTTCGGGAGCCGAAGGCCAGCACCAGCCAATCCACACGGCGCGTCGCAGGGCGCGGGGGAGAACGAAACGAGCACAGCCGACGCACCGCGGGATGGTGTGCTCGGCTGACTCTCGCCCCTCAACCTCCTTTCGTCAGCTATGGGACAGCAGCAACTCCTCCTCCTCGTGCTGGGCATCGTCATCGTCGGCCTCGCCGTCGTCGTCGGCATCGAGAGCTTCCAAGAGAACGCACGCAAGTCGTCGTACGACACCATGACGGCGCAGGCCGTTGGCTACGCGAGCCAGATGATCGAGTGGAAAATGAAGCCTGGCGCGCAAGGCGGCGGGCAGAGCGCGTCGAACATGAACGGCTTCACGCTCGCCAACCTCGGCATGGTCGGCGGAGGGGCCATCGACTTTCACGATCTGAACGGCGGAGACTGGGCGCAAAGCGCGGACACGTACGTGAGCCTGCACGGCATGAACAGCGGGTCGCCTCACGTGGCCGTCTTTGTGTTCGGAAACTCACCGGACTGCTTGGTGCAGCGGATTTCCTACATGCAAGGCGAGAGTGCAGTCTATGAGCCCTCCGTTGCCCCGTCGAACCCCGACGCGACGAACTGCACGTTCTAGTGTGAGCGCAAGGGGTCTACTGCGCGATCACCTCTGGACGTGACGGGGTTGCCAGGTTGGTCAACCACCCCTGTCCCCTCCTATCCAGGAGGGGAACTGCGTTTGCGGCTTCCATGCCCGAGCAGCG
>JBCCLD010000440.1:0-3569 GCA_039027055.1 Bacteroidota bacterium | reverse complement strand
GTCAACTTCCATAACGTCCAGCAGACCAGCCGCCAGCAAGTCCCGTTCGGCATCGCGCAGATCGGCAAGGCCTTTCGCAATGAGATCGTCGCGCGGCAGTTCATCTTCCGCATGCGCGAGTTCGAGCAGATGGAGATGCAGTACTTCGTCAAGCCTGGCGACCAGAAGGACGCCTACGCCGCGTGGTCTGAGACGCGCATGAACTGGCACCTCGGCAACGGCATCCGCCGGAGCAAGCTGCGCTGGCACGCGCACGAAAAGCTCGCCCACTACGCCGACGCCGCCCAGGACGTGCAGTACGAGTACCCCTTCGGCTGGAACGAGGTCGAGGGCATCCACTCGCGCACCGACTTCGACCTGAAAGGTCACCAGGAGCACTCGGGCAAGAAGATGGAGTACTTCGACCCGCACGCCAAGGAGCGCTACATCCCGTACGTCGTTGAGACGTCCGTCGGCCTCGACCGCACGATCCTGATGGTGCTCTGCGACGCTTACCGCGAGGAGGAGGTCGCCGACCACAACGGCAAGGTGGCGAAGCGGACCGTGATGAAGTTCCAGCCGCAGCTCGCGCCCTTCACGGCCGCGATCTTCCCGCTCGTCAAGAAGGACGGCATGCCCGAGCGCGCCCAGGCCATCGCCGCCGATCTGCGCGGGCGCTTCAACGTGATGTACGACGAGAAGGGCTCGGTCGGCAAGCGCTACCGCCGCATGGACGAGATCGGCACGCCCTACTGCCTCACCATCGACGGCGACACGCTGGAGGACGGCACTGTGACCATCCGCGACCGCGATTCGCTCGAGCAGGTCCGCATCCCCGCCGAGCGCGCCGCTGAGGTCATCCAGCAGCGCATCGACGCGTGGCAGCCTGCATGACGGATCTGAAGCTTTGGTGACCAGGTGTCCGTGGTCAAGGCGGCGGACTGACCGGGCCTGAAACAGCTCCGCGGTAGACCGTCCGGTGACCCAGACCCAGGCCCACAAACCCGCCGAGCGAGGTCGATGTCACAAGCACTCCGATCGCGATTGGGATCTTGAGAAACGTGATGAGGGCGTCTGCTTCACGGTGCTCGCCCGCGGCCTTGCCATCTGCTACCAGCAGGGCACCAGCTAGGCCAATACCCACAACGGTTCCGATCCCCGCTCCCTCGCGCATGCCGCGTGGTTGATCGACGACACGTACAGCAACAACGTCCCGCGTATCCACCGTGTACAGGCTATCCGTTACAGGATCTAGCCAGGTCGTCACGTCGGGGGCTAGGTGAAGGGCGCGTGCGCGAAACCAGAAACCATCTACGAGCTGGACCCGGGCAGAATGGCCGAGCGCCCGGTCGTTTACGAGAAGCCGATCCGCTTGCTTGGTAGAAGCAAACGGCTGCGTTGAGACACAGCCGCTGAGGGCAAGGGCGGAGATAAGAACGAGGAAGCGCATAACCGACGTGGATTCCAAAGCGAAGGACCTGAACATAGCGCACGTGACCCATGCTGCCAGAGTGAGCAGAAGGACCGCACAGGTGAGTGCTCTCGTTTCAAGGCCGCGAGAGCTATGCACAGAGATGGGCACATCTACGCCCCTACGAAACGAAGTGCATGCCCTGATAAGCACCCCGGGTCGCGCAGGATATACCTAGAACCGGGCACAGCAGGCGGCTAGGTTGGCGGCGTCCCCGTTCACCAGCCCTAGCCCCATGCGCCTCTTTCTGATACTCCTGATCGCCGTCCCCACCGCGTTCGCCCAGCCCCTCTATCTCGACGTGACCGATGACGCGTTGCCGACAATCCCGCTCAACCAGCGCGCTACGATGGACATCGAAGTAGCCGACCTCGACGGGGACGACGACCTCGACATCGTACTGGCCTGCGAGGCCTGCGAGAACGTCCTGCTGCTCAACAACGGCGACGGGACCTTCACGGATGGCCGCAGCCGCTTCCCTGACTCCAGCCCCTACGACTCGGAGGACATCGCCATCGCCGATTTCGATGGGGACGACGACCTCGACCTAATCTTCGTGCAGGAGGACTTCATCAACTTCAACGGCATTGGCCGCCAGCACGAGTTCTTCCTCAACGACGGCACTGGGACCTTCACACCCGCCGCTTTCGTGTTCCCCGACAGCGAGGCCAACGCCATCGCCGTGGCCGATCTCAACGGCGACGACCAGCCGGATGTGGTGATCGGCAACGCGGGCCAGGACTTCGTCTTCATCAACGATGGCGCGGGCGGCTTCATCGACGAGACGGCCGCGCGCATCCCCGTAGAGGACCGCATCAACCAGGACCTCACCTTCGCCGACGTGGACGGGGACGGCGACCTCGACCTCTTCGTCGGCAACGAGAACGACAACGCGCTGCTGCTCAACGACGGCACGGGCGTGTTCACCGACGTGACGGCGACGCACCTGCCGACCTCACCGCCTGTCGAGACGCGCAAGGCGACGTTTGCCGATGTGGACGGCGACGGCGACCTCGACGTCTACCTCTCGAACGTGTTCTTCCTCTTCCAGCGCGACCCCCAGGACCGCCTCTGGCTCAACGATGGCACGGGCGTGTTCACGGACGCCACGGGCACCAGCCTGCCCGCCTCGACCGCGACCAACCTCGACGCGGTGTTCGTGGACGCAGACGGGGACGACGACCTCGACCTGCTCACGCATGGCGTCGGGCAGACGGTACCCGTGCGTCTGCTCACCAACGACGGCGCAGGCGTGTTCACCGATGCCACCGGCGCGCTGCTACCGTCGATGCCTACGGCCGACGGTCTTGCCCTCGAAGTGGCTGACTTTGACAGCGACGACCACCCCGACGTGTTCATCGGCAACCGCGGGCAGGTCGACCGCCTGCTGCTCCGCGATGCGAACGTAGGGACTGCCACCGAAACGGGAGCCGCTGCTCCAACGCGGCCGCTGCTTGCCCCGCCGTACCCGAACCCGACACACGGTGTCGCGACCCTTCAAATCGATCTAAAGAAGCCTCAAGACGTATATTTGGCGATCTACGATCTGCTGGGCCGTCGTGTGGCGACGGTACACGACGGGCTGCTAAGCGAGGGGCCACACACGCGGACGGTGCAGACGGATGCGCTCGCAGCAGGCGTCTACCTATGCCGCCTGACGACGGCCGATGCCGTGGCTTCTCAACAGTTTCTGGTAGTAGGTAATAGTTAGGAAATAAAATCACAGCACCGGTGCATCTTTGCTCGAAACGCCCCCGTAGGGCCACGCATCCGGAACGGACCCGTTCACTACGGGCTTGCCAGTTAAACGGCTCGGCTGGCCGCCCACGCTGACGAGGTGACGAGCGTCAGCATCCTGGTCCGCTCCGGTTTACGCCCCCAGGCTCCGCGCTTGGGGGCGTTTTTTGTGGGCCGATCCGGGAGGAGGCTTGGAGCGAGGGCGAGGCGATAGATATTGGGTCGATGTCGGTTGCTCTTGATCCGTTGATCGTTGGGGCCCCAGTGGTCGCCGTCATTCCAGTGGTCGACGTCATTCCAGGGGTCGACGTCATTCCAGGGGTCGACGTCATTCCAGTGGTCGACGTCATTCCAGTGGTCGACGTCAGTCCAGTGGTCGACG
>JBCCLD010000439.1:0-3591 GCA_039027055.1 Bacteroidota bacterium | reverse complement strand
CTTCCGCTGCCTCAAGTTCCGCAGCATGTACGTCGGCGCGCACGAGCGTCTGCAGGAGGTGCTCGACCGCGATCCCGAGGCGGCCGCGGAGTACGCCGAGTTCAAGAAGCTCACCAACGACCCGCGCGTCACGCCCGTGGGACACTGGCTCCGCAAGCTCAGCCTGGACGAGTTGCCGCAGCTCTTCAACGTGCTCCGGGGCGAGATGAGCCTCGTGGGCCCGCGTCCGTATATGCCCAATGAACTCTCAGAGATGACCGGAAAGGAACGGATGATCCTCCGTACTTTACCGGGCATCACCGGCCTTTGGCAGGTGCTCGGACGCAACGAGTTCTCGTTCGGCAGCCGCTGCGACCTCGACGTGCACTACGTCCGCAACTGGTCGATGGCACTGGATTTGTACCTGCTGGCCCGCACGGTCCCAACCGTTCTTTCCCGCAAGGGCGCCAGCTGATTCCTTAGTGGCCTCTGGCCGCCCAACCGTGTGACTTGCCGTGCGTGAACAGCGGCGGTTGCACCGTTCGTCCTCCCGACCTCTCGCGACACACCCTCCCTAGTATGTCTACTCCGACGAAAAAGACGGTGCCCTCCGCTGCGACCGCCTCGAACGCCACGGCGTTCAGCGCCGCGGCCTTCGCGCAGATGCTCAAGCGCAACTGGCTCGTGATGGCGCTCACCGCGATCGTCACCTTCGGGGCGGTCGCCACCTGGACCTACTTCCAGACGCCGATCTACGCTACCGGCGCGATCGTCGCCATCGACACGCAGCGCACGGGCGGCGACCCGCTTGAGGGCATGCTCGGGATGCGCGAGACGCGCACGCTCGCCAACGAAATCGAGACGCTCCGGCAGTCGCTGGCCATCGGCGAACGCGTTGCCGAGCGCCTCCTGGAGCGGTACAGCGCGCAGGAGCTCATCAAGGATGAGGCTACCCAGGAGCGTCTCGAAGCGATGATGCGCAACCCCGAGACGGACGTCAACCAAGCCGTCGCCATTGGGATGCAGCAACTCGGCTTCGTGACGATCGCGCCGCTGAACCCGCAGGTGGACATGATCCGCATCGGGGCGAAGCACCACAACCGGCGCGTGGCGCGCGACATGGCGCAGTTCTACGCGGAGGAATACCGCGAGTATGCCCGCAACAAGTCGGCGGCGGGCCGCATCGCCGCGGCTGAATTCCTCCGGGAGCAGGTCGCCAGCAAGCGCGCGCAGCTCTCCGCCCTCGGTGCCCGCGTCCGCGACTTTAAGGAGCGCAACGGCATCGTGACGCTCGATACGGAGGCCGAGACCGCCATCCAGCGCTCCACGGAGTTGGGCATCGCCATCAGCGATGCCGACGTGGAGCGGCAGACCTCGGAGATCCGCCTGACTTCGCTCAACCGCCAGTTGGCGGACGTGGAGCCCTCGCTCGTGAGTGCGACGGCGTCGGGTACGCAGCGCGAAATCGACGCGCTCAAGACCAAGATCACCGAATACGAGACTACGCTGAGCTCCTACTATGCCAACAACCCTTCGCTGATCAACAACCCTGTAGGCGTCCCGGAAGTCGAGCAGCTTCAGCGGCAGATCCGCCAGGCGCGCCAGCAGATTCAGATCCTCAGCGAGCAGCTGGTGGCCGAGAACCTCGCCCTATCCGGGGTCTCCGTCGATGGGGACGCCCTGGCCGGGCTTGCGTCGAAGAAGCAAGAGGCCATCGGGCTGGAACTCGACATCTCGGGGCTCCAACTCACCGTCGCCGCGCTCCGCGCACAGAAGGCCCGCAACGATCTTCGTCTTAGTCAGCTGCCCGGTCAACAGGCCACGCTGGCTGGGATGGAACGCGACCTCACGGTAGCCCAGGAGTCCTATCAGTTGATCGAGGAGAAGTATAACGATGCCCAAACGCAGGCGCAGTCGGAAGTGAGCTACGTCGAGCTGCTCCGCGTGGCGCTGACGCCGGCCGCGCCGATGTCGCCGAACATCCCGCAGAACCTCCTGCTGGGCGCGATGCTCGGCCTCGTGCTCGCCTTCGGCCTCGCGCTGCTGCGCCACGCCACCGACCACCGCATCCGCGTGCCGGAGGACGTGAAGAACCACGGCTTCAGCCTCCTCGGCACGATCCCGGACCTGCGCGGCCTCGTGAAGAAGCACTTCAACGGCCAGCCGTTCGTCAACGTGGAAGGACGCGAGGTGTCCTCGTTGGTGGTCGCTGCAATGCACCCGCTCTCGTCGGTCACGGAGGCGTTCCGTCACCTGCGCACGAGCGTGCAGTATAGCCTCCCCGATTCCAAGCTGGAGGCGATCATGGTGTCGAGCCCGGGCCCTGGCGAGGGCAAGAGCACGACGGCCGTCAACCTCGCCATCGCCCTCGCCCAGGCAGGCAAGCGGACCCTCTACATCGACGCCGACCTCCGCCGTCCGACCGGCCACCGCCTCCTCGGCGTCAACCGCGACCGCGGCCTCGCCGAGCTGCTCTTCCAGGACGCGCCCATCGACTGGGAGAACTACCGCCGCGCGCTCCACATCGACTGGGGCCGCTTCGACAACCACCTCGACAACCTCTACGTGCTGCCTGCCGGGCAGGTCGTCCCCGACCCGGCCGAACTCCTCGGCTCGCACAAGATGGAGCAGCTTCTCGACGCGGCTCGCAAGGAGTTCGATGTGGTCATCCTCGACACCTCGCCGATCCTCGCCGTCACGGACGCGGTGCTGCTCGCGACGTACTGCGACGCGACGCTGCTCGTTGCGCGTGCGGAGGAGACAAGCTGGCGCTCGCTCCAGCGTGCCAAGGAACTGCTCGAAACCACGGGCGATGCCGGCGCACCGGTTATCGGCGCGGTGCTGAACAGCATGAAGGAGAGTGGCGAAGCCTACGGCTATGGCTATGGCTACGGCTACAAGTACGGCGACAGCTACGGCGGCCGCTCTGCCGACTTCGCCGACTTCATGAAGCTGCAAGGGGGCGTCAGTGGCGATGGCGCTGGCACTGCGAGCGTGCCCACGATCGCGAGCAAAGAGTCCTCCGCCGACGCCTAAGCTGACCCCGGCCTGACCTCCTGCGCGGCGGGCGAGAAGCCGCTCTCGCCTGCCGCTTTCTATATCCCCCGCATCTGACCACACCCCGATGCTGCTGATTCCCGCGCTCCGGCGCGTCCTCCTCGTCTGCGCACTCCTCGCGCCGTTCACCGTCTCTCAGGCCTTCGCACAGGGCGGCACCCCTGGCATCGACGGAGGCACCGGTCTCGCCGCCGTCTACAGCTACGTCCCGCCCGGCGTCCCCGCCATGGAAATCGACGTGTGGGGGGCGATCCGGCAGCCCGGGCGCTACCGCGTCCCGCGCACGATGAGTCTCCTCGACGTGCTCTCGGTGGCAGGCGGCCCTGTCATCGGCACCGACGAAGAGGGGCGTACGCAGGAAGCCATTGTCCGGCTTTCCCGTGAGGGTGCCAACGGGCGTGACCTCCTCTTTGAAGCGCAGCTTGCTGACGTGGAACGAGGCTCCGCAATCCCGCCGCCTGTGACGGAAGACGACATCCTCTCGGTACAGGTCCGGGTGCGCGCTCGCCTCTATTGGCGTGACGTGCTTTCCGTGACGACCTCCGTCGCTGCGCT
>JBCCLD010000438.1:0-3603 GCA_039027055.1 Bacteroidota bacterium | reverse complement strand
TGGACCAGCCAGCACGAGGCTCACGAGCACGACTCCCAGCAGCCTCGTCATGGGTCTCCATGCGGCTTCTCTTCTCATCACAGCACCGTTGTCATCGTGACCCACGTTCTCATCGTAGCACGGTCACCCGCTGCGTGTGGATGGTGGCTCCGCCCCCCACGCGCGCCCGAACGACGTAGACGCCCGAAGCGAGACGCGCTCCGTCAAGGGCAAGCAGGTGGTCGCCAGCGGCGAGCACGCCGTCGTGCACGAGCGCTATCTGCCGCCCGAGCACATCGTACACGGCCACACGCAGGTGTACCTCTTCTGCAAGCCGCACAGGCACGGAAGCGCCCTCCGAGAATGGGTTCGGATAGATCGAGGTCACCGGCGTCGTCTCGGCTACGCCCGATTTGGCCTGCGCGTTGGCCCGGTTGCCCTCGCCCAAAGTCGGCCCGTCTATGGTCGCAGCGAGGTCTTGGGCAGCGAGGTCCGTCTCAAGCTCGCCTTCCGCGTAGGAGCGCATTGCGGCCAGCACGGTTTCGGCTTCTTCGTACGCCTCTGCTTCGAGGAGCGCATGGAAAAGAAGCGCGTCGTCTGCGAGGCGAGCCTCGTCGGCTTCGCTCAGGCGTGCACCGGCCCCCGCTGCTCCCACCGAGGTCTCGCGGACTCGTTTGGCCACCGCCACCGCCTCCGTCGTATAGCCCTCCATCAGTAGCACGCGAGCCAAGGCGTGCCCGGCCCAACGCCGGTGGCTTGGGTGCGTAGCCTCACGCCGGAGCACCGGCAGCACCTCGGCAACCATGCCTCCTCGCTCCTCGTCAGGGAGGGTAGCTACGAGACGTACGACCTCACCGAAGGCTGCAGCGGCGAGGGGCGTACCCGGTTCGAGTCGGATCGTCTCGGCCAGGTTTCGAACCGCTGCATTGAAGTCACCCTGAGCTGCCTCAAGGGTAGCATTATCATAGGCGAGCCTCGCAGGACTGGGCAGAGACGTGCGCGACGACTGCGAATTCAGGGTACATCCCGAACCAACGACAGGCTCATCGAGGCAATAGGAGTCGGCCGTGACCACCCCGCCGCTTTTCTGGATTGTCCAGGGTAGATCTCCACCATTTCCATCGCCGTTCCTGTCCCAGTAGTCGGCACTGGCCTGGACGATGGAGCCGCCGCCCGATGCGCGCACAACATCATCTGAAATCGTGTTGAACCGCCCCCAGGCGCTGTTGCCCGCATAGATTCGTCCATTGGACCGAGCGTAGAGACCCCGTCCCGCGCTACCATCGATGGTGTTGTAGCCGTCGCCGAGGTAGTAGTAGGGGGCGAGCGTCCCGATGGCTCCAGCCACCGCGTCGATGCCGTCGCCGCTCCCCAAGCTTTGGCCGCTGCCAATGATCGTGTTCTCTGTGAGCAGCACGTTGGCCCCGAAGCCCAGCAGCACGCCGTTCGAACCGCTGTTGCTAATGAGGTTCCGGTCAAGCGTAGCCTCGGCGTTAGCACTCACGACGATACCATCGCCCGCCATTGCCCTGATCTCAGACTCGGCAATGAGCGGGTCGCTCTGACTCCCCCAGATATAGATCCCATCCAGACCTACACCAAGGTCGTTTTGGATCAGCATATTCCGCAGCGTAGGCGAGGCATCGTTGATGGTGATCGCGGCCCCGCCGTACCCAAGCACACGATCCACGATGCCGTTCTTCAACACGCCACCGCTGCCCGGCTCGAAGCGAATACCGCCCCAGCCCTGAGCTTGGTCGGCGGCGGTGAAGGTCATAGATCCCGGAGCTGCCGTATTGTCCGCGTTTAGTGTACCATCCACCACGATACGCACACCTGGATCAGACCGAATTTCAACGTCGAAGAACGAGTAAGTCTGGTTATCGTCAATGACGAGGTCTTCGTCTAGG
The DNA here is from genome assembly GCA_039027055.1 of Bacteroidota bacterium. Classification (GTDB taxonomy): domain Bacteria; phylum Bacteroidota; class Rhodothermia; order Rhodothermales; family Rubricoccaceae; genus JBCBEX01. Next base: position 1,714 of record JBCCLD010000438.1, on the reverse strand, counting down.
TAGATGACCCACTCGCCCGTGTTGAGGAAGTTACTGTAGTTATTGAGGAGTGTGGGGCGGTGGAGGTCTACTTCATGCTCCATGCGTGCGAACTGGCCCGTCGTGAACGTAGACCGACAGAAGTCGGCGCTGAGGTCCATGTAGTTTGTGATAGGGTCTGTGCCTGGCAGTGGGCAAGTGTCTTTACTCAGATCGCAGTTTTGGGCGTCCGTTAGCGTATCGTCAGGCTTGTTCGAGACGGCTTGATAGGGGGTATCGTCAACAGAGTCTCCAGGCGAGGCACAACCGCCGAAATAGGTATGGCGCAGGCCGAGATAGTGACCGATCTCATGGACGGTCGTCTCTCCCTGACTGCGATACTGGAGCTGCCCAGGAATGTCCGGAAGGGTGTACGTGTCGACAAAGACCCAGTTTTGTATGCTGTCCTCGTCGTGGACGCCTGGTAGAAAAGCCCATCCTTGAGTTTCTGTTGCGTCGGACACGTACACGTTCAAAACGCGGGCAGGGTCGATTGCAAGTTTTGTCTTCATCTGCCCCTCTATGGTCCCTGCAACGCATACGTTGAACCAAGAGCTCTTGGCAGTCTCTGTCACTCCAATCAACTTGAAGGAGAACGATACGCTTGGATGATCGAACGGGCCATCGTTCAGTATCCGCATCTGTTCCGAAATGACCGACATGGGGACCTCTCCAACTCCGCTCTCGTCGGTGATGATATGGAACACCACAGGAATCTCGAGAGCGTCGAACGAAGACGTCAGCAGAGATGAGGGCACAGTGAGGCTTTCACCTTGCACATCACACACTTGGCTCAGGTTGGAGCCAGGGGCATTGCAAAAGCCCTGAGCCCACCCGGTTAGCGCCCCGACGGGAATGAGCACGACTAACAGCAAAGTGCGCAGCGTGCTTCTATACGCTTGACTACCAGAGAGAGAGACAATTCAGCATGGCGGACCCTCAAGAGACGGGTGAAACAATAGAGACCCATGGTAGGATGCCTCATGGTAGGTCTACGAGCGCAGATATCCAAACTATTCTATCGGAGCTACAGATCTGCCTACAGCCATCAGAGGGTATTCCCCTACAAGCGGGCATACGTGAAGTCCAGGCCAAGCACGGTAGTTGATGTAGGTCTGCCTGGACCGTTCGCGGCAGGGAATGGGTAGCAGCCCCTATCCTCTCCCACGATTTCTCTGGCCCCTCTTTCGGATTGCTACTCGATGGCTGAACCTGCGACCCTCACCTATCCCCGCCTCGGGGCCCTCGTTGAAGACGGCGGCACCCGCTTCCGCGCCTTCGCCCCCAAGACCACCACGCTCACGCTCCACCTCGAAGGCGAGGCGGCGCAGTCCGTCGCGATGACGCCCATCGAGCCGGAGGGGCTTGGCGCGGGCACCTTCGAGGCGTTCGTCGAAGGCGTCGGCGCGGGCGCGCGCTATAAACTCCAGATGGACGACCAGCCGCCGTTCCCCGACCCGGCCTCGCGCTACCAGCCTGAGGGCGTCCACGGGCCGAGCGAGGTCGTGGACCCGAGCACCTACGCCTGGCAGGACGACGCCTGGAGCGGCCTCGCGCAGACCGACCTCGTCGTCTACGAACTCCACGTGGGCACCTTCACGCCGGAGGGCACGCTCGCCGCCGCGCGCCGCAAGCTGCCGCACCTCAAGGCGCTCGGCATCACCGCCGTCGAGCTGATGCCGCTGGCCGACTTCCC
>JBCCLD010000437.1:0-3609 GCA_039027055.1 Bacteroidota bacterium | reverse complement strand
CGCATCGCACTTCTTCCGCGCTCACAGGAGCCATCCTCCCAACGGATGGCTCCTGTCTCTTTCCAAGGGGCGTGGGGCTCACCGTCCAGCCTCAGTGCTGCGTTCCAAGTAGCGTCGCCGCCCACTCCCACACCTCGTCCAGCCCACGCTTCTTCTCGGCGCTTGTGAGAACGATGGGCAACGCCAAGTCACGCGTCCTAAGGGTTTTTCGCAGCTTGGCAACGCGGCTTCGCTGCTGATTGCCCGAGAGCTTGTCGGCCTTGGTAAGCACGATCACATTCGGGATCACCCCACCGCGCATCACCTCAAGGAGTTCGACGTCGAGCTTTTGCGGCTCGTGGCGGCTATCGACGAGGTGGAAGACGGCGCGCAACGGCTCACGCTCGGTCACAAAGCGCCCGATGAGTTGCTGCCAGGCCGCTCGCTGGGTCTTGGAGGTTTTTGCGTAGCCGAAACCAGGCAGGTCCACCAGGTAGAAACCTGCATCGCCGACGCCAGGCGTAGGGATGCCCTCGTTGACGAGGTAGTAGTTCAGCTCCTGCGTCTTTCCGGGCGTATTGGAGGTCCGCGCGATTTGCCTCCGCCCCACAAGCGCGTTCAGCAAGGAGCTTTTTCCGACGTTTGACCGCCCCACGAACGCGATCTCGGCGCGTCCGTCGTCGGGTAGTTGGTGCCACTTCGCGGCCCCCTTGACGAAGCGAGTGGATTTGATCTCCATGGTATGGGTGGTGTGGGGGTAGAAACGCATGAGGGTGTGAACGTGCACGACGTCCACACCCTCCTAAGTCTTTCCACTGCCCGTCGTCTAGGCAACCTGCTCGAAGTGAGCTTTGACGGTCTGGCCCATCGCGGCGGGGTTGAGGATGGTCGTGATCCCGCACTCGCCCATGACGCGGAGCTTCTCGTCGGCGGTGCCTTGCCCGCCCGAGACGATGGCCCCGGCATGACCCATGCGGCGGCCCGGAGGCGCTGTGCGGCCAGCGATGAAGCCGAAGACTGGCTTCGTCATGTTGTCCTTCACCCACATCGCGCACTCCTCCTCGGCCGAACCGCCGATCTCGCCAATCATCACGACCGCTTCTGTAGCGTCGTCCTCAGCGAAGAGCTTCATCGCGTCGATAAACTGCGTGCCGATGATTGGGTCGCCGCCGATGCCGAAGGCGGTCGTCTGACCGAGGCCTTCGCGGGTGAGTTGGTCCACGCACTCGTAGGTGAGCGTCCCTGATCGCGAGATCACGCCGATGGGCCCCTCCGAGAAGATCATCGTGGGCATGATGCCCACCTTGCATTCCCCAGGCGTGAGGACGCCGGGGCAATTCGGGCCGAGGAGACGAACGCCGCGCTCGGTGACAAACTCGTAGGCAATCGCCATGTCGCGGATCGGGATGCCCTCGGTGATGCACACCACCAGGTCGACGCCCGCGTCAGCCGCTTCCATGATCGCGTCGGCGGCGAACGGCGGCGGGACGAAGATCACGCTCACGTTGGCCCCAGCCTTGTCGACGGCCTCGGAAACGGTGTTGTAGACGGGCCGGTCGAGGTGCGTAGAGCCGCCCTTGCCCGGCGTCACACCAGCGACCAGGTTCGTTCCATATCCGATCATCTGCTCGGCGTGGAAGCTGCCCTCCTTGCCGGTGAAGCCCTGGACGACGAGGCGGGTGTTTTTGTCTACGAGGATGCTCATGCATGGAGGCGATGCGCCAGGAAAGAGAGTGAGGGCTAGGGTCGGAAAGCGCTTCTAAACTACCGCGCCGGGTCCATTCGTAGACCCGTTTGCGGAGGTTTCACAGCGTGAGCGCCCGCGAAGCTCGGCGCCGGGACCATCCACCTCTCGAGGGCTGCTCGGCTTGCTGCCCTGGATGACCCCTGGGTCGTACGTTCAGGCTCCTCGCCTCCATCCTGGTCGATCCATGTCTGAGCCCAACGCCCTTGCCCGTTTTGTCCGCGACGCCCTCACGCTGGGCCGGGATCGCGACGATATCGCCGCCACCTTGCGCGCTGCAGGGTGGGACCGCGAGCAAATCGACGCCGCGCTGCGCGCCTTCGCGGACGTGGCGTACCCGATTCCCGTACCGCGGCCCAAGCCCTACCTCTCAGCCAAGGAGGCGTTCTGGTACCTCGTGCTCTTCACCACGCTCTACCTCTGGGCCTTCTTCTTCGGGGCCCTGCTCTTCGACCTGATCGACGTCGCCTTCCCCGATGCCACCGACTACGCGGGGTACTACCGGGACGAGGGCATCCGCTGGGCCATCGCAGCCGTCCTGGTCGCCTTTCCGACGTTCCTGTTCATGGCACGCTTCATTGGGCGGTCGTTGGCACGAGAGCCCGAGAAGCGCGCGTCGCGGGTGCGCAAGTGGCTCACCTACCTCACGCTGTTCGTGACCGTGTGCATCCTCGTGGGCGACCTCGTGTCGCTGCTCTACAGCCTCCTGAGCGGAGATCTGACGCTTCGGTTCGTGCTTAAGGTGGGGGTCGTCGGCGTTCTTGCCGGCGGCATCCTAGCCTACTACCTCTTCGATCTTCGCCGCGACGATGCCCCCGTAGATCAGCAGCAGCCCACGTGGCCGCGACGGATGGCGCTCACTCTCTCGGCCCTTGTCGTTGCGAGTATTGCGGGCGGCTTTGCGGTGATTGGCTCACCTTCCACGGCCCGGGGCATTCAGCTGGACGACAACCGGATCGAGGATCTGCGCTTCATCCGGTCAGAATTGCGCACGTACTGGCTACGCGAGCGCTCGCTTCCAGCCCACCTAGACGACGTCACCCCCCTCGCGCTCCGTGCCAACGATGTCTTGATCGACCCTGAGGCTCGGATCCCCTACGACTATCAGACGCGTTCAGACTCGACCTACACGTTGTGTGCGTCGTTCGACGCGCCCACGCAGACGCAGCGGTACATACCTACGAGCACGGAGATCCAGCATAAAGGCACGGGCCGTCAGTGCTTTGAGGTGGATGCCTGGAACTAAGACCTAGGCGACGAGGTCGCCCTCACCCTTGGTCGGTAGGGTCGTCGCGCCCATGAGATAGGTGTCGATGGAGCGGGCAGCCTCACGGCCCTCGGAAATCGCCCAGACGACGAGCGAGGCCCCGCGCCGGTTGTCGCCTGCTGCAAAGACGCCTTCCTGGTCCGTGGCAAACCGGTCGTCTGTGGCGATGCGCCCGCGCCCGTCTAGCCCCACGGGTAGCTGGGCGGACAGCGGCTCCGTCTCTGGCCCCGTGTAGCCTATGGCGACGAGTACGAGGTCCGCCTGCCACACGCGCTCCGTGCCCGCCACCGTGCGGCGGCTACGCCTTCCGTCGACTTGGACGACGTCCACGTCGAGCGTGGTCAGTGAGTCGACGTGCTCCTCGCCGTGCAATGTCTGCGTGGCGACGGCCCAGACCCGCTCGCAGCCTTCCTCGTGGGAGCTGCTTTCTTGCCAGGTGTGCGCGACGAAGGGCCAGGGCTGGTCTGGCGGCCGCTCGGCCGGCGGTGCGGGCCAGATGTGGAAGTTGGTGATCGACGCGGCGCCTTGGCGGTTCGCCACGCCAATGCAGTCGGAGGCCGTATCGCCACCGCCGATTACGATCACATGCTTGCCCCGCGCGTTGATGGCGGGCACGTCG
>JBCCLD010000436.1:0-3625 GCA_039027055.1 Bacteroidota bacterium | reverse complement strand
CGCTTTCTACAGCGTGGTGGCAGGATGGACGGTTGGCTACCTCTGGAAGGCCCTGACTGGTTCGTTTGCAGTCGAGATGACCGGCGAGCAGAGCGCAGCGCTCTTCGGCGAGCTCATTGGAAGCCCAGTCCAAGCTATTGCGCTCTCGGGGCTATTTCTCCTGCTAACCATCTTCGTTGTGCGGGGCGGCATCTCCGGCGGTATCGAGCGCGTCACAACGGTGCTGATGCCGGTGCTGCTGGTCTTGTTGGTCGTCCTTGCGATTCGCTCGGTCACCCTACCGGGTGCGTTAGAAGGGGTGGAATACCTCTTCAAGCCCGATTTTTCCAAGATCAGCGCAGGAGTAGTGCTGAACGCGCTGGGGCAGGCTCTCTTCAGTCTGAGTCTGGGGATGGGAGCCATGATTACCTACGGATCCTATTTCCCGGACAAAGAGAACTTGGCGTCTTCTGGGGCTACGGTGGCCCTGTTTGACACCGGCATAGCGCTGCTAGCAGGCATCATCATGTTCCCGGCGCTCTTCGCCGCGGGCGTTGAGCCGGGGGCCGGTCCGGGGCTCGTGTTCGTCGTGCTCCCAACCATCTTCGAGGCGATGCCCGCAGGAACGCTCTTCGCGATCGCGTTCTACTTCCTCCTCGCCATCGCGGCCCTCACCTCGACGATCAGTTTGCTGGAAGTCGTGGTGTCGTACTTCGTGGACGAGAAGAAGTGGCCTCGGAAACGCGCGGCCTGGTTCGTTGGAGCCGTCTGCTTCGTCCTCGCCGTGCCGTCAGCCCTCTCTCAGGGCGCAGTGGACTGGCTCTCCAGCGGTCCTTGGCTCGGAGGGACGTTCCTTGATATGCAGAACATCATCTTTGGCAACTACTCGCTGAGCATCGGGGCCTTTATGCTGTGCCTCTTTGTCGGCTGGAAGTGGGGCACCACCAATGCCTTGGGGTCGCTCGAAGCAAGTGGCCACGCCATGCCCTTGAAGGGGGCCTGGAGTTTCCTCATCCGCTACCTGTGCCCCCTCGCCATCATGGCTACGCTGATCTACATCATCGTCACCGGCAATTACCTATAACGGGATGCTGAGAAGTGAGAAGAGGGACCGCCTTCAATGCCTCACCGCAACGAAGTCGATAGGGCGTGCGGACAATCAGGGGGAGGTGGTCACGAGACCCCGTTTGCGGGCTCGCAAGGCGTGGTAGTAGTGCGATTCCGCAGACTCGGACGACGAACACAACGCCGCGAGCGCCGAATGGAGGCCGTGAGCGCCGTTCAGATCGAATGTCCACATGCCCTAGCTTTAATCATCCGATCTCAGTGCACAGTTCGCAGGTTTAGACTACGCGTAGGACTATGCAGAATCTCTGGGTAAGACTTCTGGCAGCAATGAGCGGGGTGGCGCTGCTCGGGGTTGCCGCGCTCTACGTCCTCGGCTCGATGCTCGTCGCCCCAGACCCGCAGGTGCTGCCGACGCCCCCTGACGTGGAGGAGGTGGCCGTTGCGAGTGCTTCAGGAACCGCGCTCGCCGGCTGGCTGGTGCGTGCGAAGACCCCCGAGCCCCATGCCACCATCGTCTTACTGCATGGCATTCGCGGGGACCGCCGCGGCGTGCTCGGTCGCGCGCGGCTGCTCGCGGAGGCGGGCTACGACGCGCTGCTCGTCGACTTGCAAGCCCATGGTGAGAGCGAAGGCGAGGCCATCACCTTCGGACACCGCGAGCGCCACGACGCCATCGGCGCGGTTCGGTATGCGCGAGTCCGTCTCCCCGGCAAGCCCGTGGGGCTTCTCGGCCGCTCACTTGGCGGGGCTGCGGCCGTGCTGGCTGGGGCCGATCTCGGAGCGGATGCGGTCGTGCTGGAGGGCGTGTATGCGGACATCGCCTCGGCCACGGAAAACCGGCTGCGCATGCGGGTGGGGCCCCTGGCCGCGCTCGGCACGCCGCTCTTACTCCCGCAGCTCGAATGGCGATGGGGGATTTCGCCCGACGACCTGCGGCCCGTGGACCGCATCGATGATCTTGGCGCGCCCGTGTTGATTGTCGCCGGGACGGAAGACCGGCACACCACCGCTGCGGATACGCGTCGCCTGGCGGCCGCGGCCGAGCCCTCCGCCACGGAGTTGCTCTGGATCGAGGGCGCTGCGCACGAAAACCTCTTCGCCTACGACCGCGCAACCTACCGCAGTCGCGTCCTCGGCTTCTTCTACCACCACCTCCGCACGGACTCGACCGACGCATGAACCGCCTACTAGTGCTGCGACACAGCAATGCTGTCGGGTTCTGGCGCGCCTGCACCGCCCGCGGCTGCGTTGGCCTCGCTCGCCATAGCCCCGCTAGGACTCCACCCCATCGTGGTGGGGTAGGCTCAGGCGTCTGGCCGTGCACGTCGCCGTCATCGCCCCGACCTAGTCCTTGTGTTGCAGCACTAGTGCTTTCCGCTGTGCTGCTCGCCGGCCCGCTTGCAGCGCAAGACGCCGCGCCTGAGGCTTTGCACTATGAAGCCCCGCGCTATGAAGCCTGGGGGCTGCCCGGTGCTCTTCCGCTGTCGACCACACCGGATTCCGTGACGGTAGTGCGTCCCGTGGACCCGTGGCTCGGGCGCGACAAGGCCTTGCACGCGGGCGCGAGCTTCCTGCTGACGCTCTCGGGTCAATACGTTCTTGTCAGCAAACTCGACGCTACGGAAGGCGAGGCCTGGCCGCTTGCCGCGACGGGCGCGTTGGCCGTGGGCCTGCTCAAAGAGGTCGCCGACAGCCGCCGCGTCCGCAACCCGCTCTTCTCCTGGCGCGACCTCGCCGCCGACGCGGTGGGGGTCGGACTGGGGTTGGGGCTGATTTGGTTGTGATCGGAGGGAACAGGAAGTAGGGGATCGGGAATAGGGGAGCCATACTCTCACCACGCTCCGACTATTGTGGACACAGCAACCCTCGGCCTCACCGACGACGACCGTGCGGCGGCGCACGCTGGCACCTTCGAAGACTTCGTCGCCATCGTGCGGCGGCTGCGGCGCGACTGCCCCTGGGACCGCGTCCAGACCAACGACTCCGTCAAGCATCTCACCATTGAAGAAACGTACGAACTCGTCGAGGCCATCGACGAGGGCGACACGGACGAGATCAAGAAAGAACTCGGCGATCTGTTCTTGCACGTGCTCTTCCACACACACATCGCGGAGACGGAGGGCCATTTCACGCTGCACGACGTGATGCAGGCCGAGATAGCGAAGCTCGTCCGTCGCCACCCGCACGTCTTTGGCGAGACCGTCGTCAACTCGACGGGCGAGGTCGTCAAGACCTGGGAAGCGATCAAGCAGGCGGAGCGCGCCGCTGAGTCCAAGCAGAGGGGGGGCAAACCGGCGCACCAAAGCGTACTCGACGGGGTGCCCGAGGCGCTCCCGGCGCTCCTGCGCGCCGAGCGGGTGCAGGAGAAGGTCGCCGCCGTCGGTTTCGATTTCCCCGAGGCGTCGGGGGCCTGGGCCAAGGTCGAGGAGGAGATCGAGGAACTCAAGGCCCTCGGCCATGCTGCGGCAGCCGACGCGGCAGCGCTCGAAGACGAGTTCGGCGACGTGCTGTTTGCGCTCGTCAACTATGCGAGGTTTATCGGCGTTGCGCCAGAAAACGCTCTGCGCGGGACCGTGCG
>JBCCLD010000435.1:0-3637 GCA_039027055.1 Bacteroidota bacterium | reverse complement strand
TTTCGGAAGTGCTTCCATGAACAATGGCGAGGGGTGTCCTTTTTTCCTGCAAGCGCTTCCCTTCTCGTTCTCTTCACACAGTAGGGAATGAATACCGAACAGCAGCGGCTGGCAACCGTTCACCGACGTTGTTGTTGCCCATCTCCCCTGCTCCTGCCCTCATGCCTCGCCCGCTCAACCGTGCTGCCCTCAAGCGCGACCTCCTGGCGCTCCTGCGCAACAACGGCACGCATGCCTTTCGTCCGAAGGAGCTCGCCAAGTCCCTTTCTCTAGGCAAGGGCCGTGAGCCATATCGCCTCTTCCGTGACGTACTCTCGGAGTTGGAGGGCGCGGGCCTCGTCCAGAAGGTGAAGGGCAACCGATTCCAGCACCGCAAGCAGCGTAAGGGGGCCTTTGCTGAGGGCACGCTGACCATGCACCCGAGCGGCTACGGCTTCGTCAACCTCGATCGCACAGACGCCGACGATGACCTCTTCGTCCGCGCCAACCGACTGAAGAATGCTTTGCACGGCGACCGCGTCCGGGTGGCGCTCGCCGCACCCGTGAGGGGCCGGCAGGATCGCAAACAGGAAGCCGAGGTCGTGGAGGTGCTGCGTCGGGGGCGCACACACACCGTCGGGACGTTCGACAAGATGGGCCACTTTGCGTTCGTGAAGGCCGACGACCCGAAGCAGACGAAAGACATCTACGTCGCCAAGGAGCATTTCAACGACGCTGAGCAGGGCGACAAGGTGATGGTGTCTATCGACCACTACGAGGACCCCAAAGGCTCACCGGAGGGGCGCATTCTGCGCGTGCTGGGCAGGCCCGACGATCCAGGCGTGGCCGTGCTCTCGGTGGCCCTCGCCCAAGGCATTCGCTCCGACTTCCCCCCCGCCGTCGAAGCCGAGGCCGAGGCCATCGGCACCATGATTCCAGCCAAGGAGATCGCACGCCGCCTCGACCTGCGCGAGGCCACCATCTTTACCATCGACCCGGCGAACGCGAAAGACTTCGACGACGCCATCTCTATCGAACAGCTCGACAGCGGAGACTTTCGGCTAGGCGTCCACATCGCTGACGTCTCGCACTATGTGTTGGAGAACACCGAGCTGGACCGCGAGGCCTATGAGCGAGGCACCTCGACCTACCTGGTGGACCGCGTCATCCCGATGCTGCCTGAAAAGCTGTCCACCGGGGTCTGCTCGCTCCGTCCGTATGAGGACAAGCTGACGTACTCGTGTCTGATTACCGTTTCGCCGCGCGGCAAGATTCGCAATTGGCACATCCGGGAGACGGTCATCCACTCGAAGGCCCGGTTGAGCTACGAGGAGGCTCAGCAGATCCTCGACGGCGACATCCAGGAGCACGTCGTCCACGACGAGGTGCTACTCGCTGGCCAGCTGGCGCGTACCCTCACCCGGAAGCGCCTACGCGAAGGCTCGATCGACTTCGACACGCCTGAGGTCCGGATCGTCCTCAACGACGCGGGCGAACCGGTCGACATCGTGCGCAAGGAGCGCATCGAGGCAAACCGACTGATCGAGGAGTGCATGCTGCTCGCCAACCGCTGTGTGTCGATGGAGATCGGCAAGGTCGCGAAGTCGAAGCGCAAACCGTTCGTCTACCGCATCCACGCTGCGCCCGACTCGGAGCGCATCGTCGCGCTCGCGCGCTACGTGAAGGCGTTCGGCTACCGGCTTCCCATCACCGATGGGACCGTCACCCGCCATGACCTCAACGACCTCCTGGAGCACGTGCGCGGCACTGCCGAAGCGGCTGTCATTAAAGTCGAGGCACTGCGCTCGATGTCGAAGGCCGTCTACGCGACGGACAACATCGGGCACTACGGGCTCGGCTTCGACTTCTACAGCCACTTCACCTCGCCCATCCGCCGGTTCCCCGATTTGATCGCGCACCGCTTGCTGAAGCGCTATCTCGCGGGCGGCTCGGCGGTCGAGGGAGACCACCTACAGGTTGCCTGCCGCCACCTCTCCGAGCAAGAGCGCGTCGCCGTCGACGCCGAGCGGGAGTCGATCAAGCTCAAGCAGGTCGAGTACGCCGCCCAGCACCTCGGTGTGGCCTACGACGGCGTGGTGATGGGCGTGACCAAGTTCGGCGTCTTCGTCGAGATCCAGGCGCTGCTCGTGGAAGGCCTCGTTCACGTGCGCGACATGGACGACTACTTCGAGTACGACCCCGACAACTACCGCCTCGTCGGCCAGCACACGCGGACCGTCTACCGGATGGGCGACAGCGTCCGGGTCAAGATCGCCGCAGCCGATGTAGCCAGCCGCAAAATCGACCTCCTCTTTGCAGGCTAGCGAACGCTCGGAGACGACCTGCGCGTTGGCCGCCGCATCCGTCGTGTCGCCTGATCGATGCCGAGGCGAACCGAAGGCGTTGCCTACGCGGCTCGTGCCCACTGCCAGAGTTCTCTCAGCGACGCCTTTTTGCCGTACATCAGCATCCCCGTGCGGTAGATCCGCGCGGCGACCCAGAGCAGGCCGAGGGCTGCGGCACCGAGCAACGCGACACCGAGCGCGTGCTGCCACCAGGGCACATCCGTGACCACGTGGCGCGCCACCATCAGGATCGGCGCAAAGGGTGGGACAAGCGACATCGCCACGGCGAATGGAGCGTTGGGCGCGTTGAGGATCGGCATGAGCACCATGAGCGGGGTCACCACGAGGGGCAGAATGAGCGGCACCATGAGTGACTGCGCATCGGACTCCTGCTCGACGGCCGCACCCACAGCCGCCATGAGCGCCGCATACAGCACGAACCCGCCAAGGAAGTAGACACCGAGCGTGAGAAAAAGAAACGGCGAGAACAGCTGGCCGAATGCCGTCACGTCGAATGGCAGGGCCTCCGCCGCCTCGGCTGTAGCCGCCGGGTCCTGCGCCGCCGCAACCGCAACAGGGTCCAGGAAGAACGGTAGGACCAGGCCTAGCGCGAAGAGGCCCCCGAGGATGAGCACCGCCCAGACCACAAGCTGCGTCAGGCCAACGGCACCGATGCCGAGCACTTTGCCAACAATCAAGTCAAAGGGTCGGACGCTCGACGCCATCACTTCAACGATGCGGTTGGCTTTTTCTTCGATCACGCCGCGCATCACCATGAGACCGTAGAGGTAGACGACGAGGTACATGAAGAAGCCCATCGCGTAGCCGACCATGAACGAGGCTCCAGTCATGTCGGCGCTCTCGCCCTCCTCACTCACAGTCCGGACGGTGAACCCAACCCCACGATCAAGGCTTGCCATCACTTCGTCGGAGAGGCCAGCGGCGCGCAGCCGTTCAGCCTCCACCGCGTCCCGTATGACGCGGCGCACATCGCCCTGTTGGGCGATACCTCCGCCGCCTTGGTTGTAGAGTACCGCATCCGCGTCCCCAGCAAGGAGGTCGGCCGGAAGTACAACATAGGCCTCGAAGGTGCCCGCGAGCAGTTATGTACGCACGCTGTCGAGGGGCGTACCCGGCGCGCGGGTGGTCACGATGAACCGGTCGCCAAGCCCGCCCCTGACCGCCTCAGCCAGCACCCCCGTCTCGTCTACGAGGGCGATCTGCGTCGTTTCCGCATCGTCAAGGAGCACAAAGAAAAAGATGGGGATGGCGAACATCGCCACGAGCAACACGGGCGCGAGCAACGTCGTGAG
>JBCCLD010000434.1:0-3640 GCA_039027055.1 Bacteroidota bacterium | reverse complement strand
GAAGCTGCTAATGCAGTTCCCCTCCTGGATAGGAGGGGACAGGGGTGGTTGACCGAATCAGCTACCCTGTCACGTCCAAAGCCGAAAGCGCAGACGACGCCTTGAGTGTGCACTAGGCTTCGATCTCGACGAGGTAGCGGACGGTGCACTGCGCCTCGCGGTAGACGATGTACTCGTTGTTCTGGAGGCTGCACCCCGCCTTGCCGTGCGTGGAGTCGTAGCGGCGCTTGAGCATCCCGTGCGCGTCCAGCGACTGCGCGGTGAGTTGCGAGCACCACGGCTCCCACATGCGCACCGTGAGCGCCTTGCCGAGGTGGACGGCGTAGAGCGCGAGGTAGGCCTGGTTGCTGCCTCCGCCCGTCCAGTAGGCACCGCGCGCCGACGTGTAGCCGAGCGACTTGCGGAAGCGGTCGGCGAAGTACAGGCCGTAGCCGAACATCTTGCCCGTGATGTATGCATTCGCCGGGCGCAGGACGAGGCCACTCTCCAGGATCGAGAGCCAGTTCTCGTTGCGGCTGCCGTGCCACAGCAGCGCCGTGCGCGGGTTCGCCGTGCTCGTGAGGTGGTGGTCGAACGCGGCCTGCGTGCCCAGGTTGGTGACGCGGAAGGCGCGGCGGAAGAGCTTGGCGTCGCTGCCCATGAGCTGCTGGATGCGGTCGAGCGTGGCTGCGTCGTCCTCGGTGCTGACGCGGAGGCCCATCGCCGCTTCGAGCGTCTGCGGCGCGTCTGGGAGCGTCGCGCGCTGGGCGTTGACCTTCACCTGCCCCGCCATCACGTCGAGCGTGGCTTGCTCGTCGGCGAGGAGCGTGTCGATGGCGGACGTGTCGTTTGGGTTGGGCAGCGCGTCGAGGAGGTAGTCCTGGACGTTGCCCATCCGGCGCGGGATGACGGTGTAGAGGTCGAGGAGCGTCCGGTTGAGCGCGTCGAGCCCCGCCCCCGGCTGGCGCACGAGCGCCGTCAGTCCGTCAAGGAGCGCCTGCGCCTCGGCGACCTGCGCCGCTGTGACCTGGTCGGCCGTGACGTGGTAGTTGCGGCGGATCGATTGCGTGGCGTACCGCGTGAGCGCGCCGATGAGGCTGCGGACGGGGGCGTCGGGGATGTCGAAGCCCTGCTTGGGCGCGTTGGTGGCGAAGAGGTGCGTCACGTCGCGGTAGCCCTTGCGGACTTTCTCGCGCACCTTGCGGTCCCACTGCGCGATGGGATACGTCCGCCGCGAGCCCGCCGTGCCCACGCGGCCGTAGTGCGCCGTACAGGTCCCGTCGCCGTTGTCCGTGAGGTCGTAGAACTTGTTGTTGTTCGCGCCCGTGACCATCACGAGCTTCACCGCGCGCGTGGTGTTGGGCGTCGCGAGCGATGCGACAGGCGGCACCGAGGCGAGCGTGGCAGAGGGCGTAACAAGGGTTGTGGACATGAGACTGGCCGTGGCTGAGGTACAAGAAAAAGGAGCCGCTGAAGAGGTGTGGCCCCCGTTCGTTTACATCAAGATCCAGGGCTATGGTGACACGTTTTTGTCATACTCTATTTAACAAAAAAATCCCCCGGCACCGAAGCACCGGGGGACGTGTGTTTGAGAGCAGATCCGCCGCGCTATTTGGCGGTCTCGACCTGCGGCTGAGCGACCGACGCGCCATCGCCCTGAGCGTTCGCGAGGGCGATGCTGTCGCCAGGGAACTGGCGGATGTGCTCGGTCGGGACCGGCTTGCCCTCGCCCTGCGCGACCGACGAGGACTCGGGGATGTAGAACCGGTCGTTCGGCAGCGTGTCGCTGTGGCGGATGGCGGCCTCGGCCGCGCGGTGCATCGCGCCGTCGATGTTGTCGGTGAGCGCCTTCACGTTGGCGCGGATCTGCTGGTCGGCATACTCCATGAAGTAGAGCGCTGCGTGCAGGTCGCGCTCCCAGCCAGCGCCGCGCGCGCCCTGCATCATCTGCTGGTCGAGCTTCGCGAGGCACGCCGTCCAGGCAAACATCAGCACGGCGCTGTCGGCCAGCCGCGCCTGGGTCGCCTGCGCCGTGACCACCTTCTCTTCGAGCCGCTTCGACGTCAGCTTGAACTGGCGCGTGTGCTCCTGGATGTGCTGCGTGAGCTTGCGGCCCCACGCACCCAGCGACGGGTGGAGCGCCACGAACTCGGGCTGCGCGACCTTCTTGCCGAGGAAGATCTCGGTGGCGAGCGGCACGCCCTTCTTGATGATGCTCGGGCTGAACGCGCCTGCGAGGATGCGCGTCACGTTCGACTGGAAGCCGGACTCGTCGTCCCACTCGACGGCGTTGAGCACGCCGAGCATGTACTCCGCGAGTTGCTTACCGCCGTAGGCGAAGATGAACGACTGCATGACCTCGTTCGAGCCCTCCACGATGCGGTGGATGCGGTTGTCGCGCCAGAGGCGGTCGTACTCGTTCTCGGTCATGTAGCCCTCGCCGCCCATGAGCTGCATGCCGTCGTCGATGACCATCCAGCCGTACTCCGAGCAGAAGTACTTGCACGCCGCCGTCTCGACCATGATGTCCTTGTCGTGGCGGTCGAGGAAGCCGCACGTCATGTAGAGCATCGCGTCCATGGCAAACGAGAAGGCGGCCATGCGGGCGATGCGCTCCTTGACGAGTTCGAAGTCCGAGAGCGGGCGGTTGAACTGGTAGCGCGTGCGCGTCCACTTCGTCGCCTGGTCGCGCGCGGCTTTCGCGGCACCCGTGATGCCCGCCGAGAGCGTGCAGCGGCCGTAGTTGAGGCACGTCAGCGCCACCTTGAGGCCGCCGCCCTCGCGGCTCATGCGGTTGGCGACGGGCACTTTGACATCGGTGAAGCGGATGCGCGCCTGCCACGTCCCGCGGATGCCCGTCTTCGAGCGGTTCTTCTCGAAGATGTCCACGCCCTCCATGTCCGGCGTGACGATGAGCGCCGTCACGACCTTCTTCTGCTGGCCGGGGCGCTTCGGGTCGGCGATCATTTGGTTCGCCATCACCGTGAACATGCCCGAGAGCGCGCCCGAGGTGGACCACTTCTTCTCGCCGTTGAGGATGTAGTGCGTGCCGTCGTCGGAGAGGCGGCAGCTGGTGCGCTGCCCGGCGGCGTCGGAGCCCACGTCCGGCTCGGAGAGGCAGAACGCCGAGAGGTACTCCCGCGCCACCTTCGGGAGGAAGCGCTGCTTCTGGTCGTCCGAGCCGAAGAGCATGAGCGCCTTGCAGCCGATCGACTGGTGCGCCGAGACGATCACGCCCAGCGAGCCGCAGTTTGCGCCGATGCATTCGAGAATGCGGTTGTACGACGCGACGCCGAGACCGAGGCCGCCGTACTCCTCCGGGATGGTCATGCCCATCACGCCCATCTCGAAGAGACGCGTCAGGCACCACTCGGGGACGTACTCCTCCTGGTCGATGAGGATGCTCGGGTGCTCGTTGTCGAAGTAGGCTTGCAGCTCGTCGAGGAGCGCGTCGCACTTCGCTCTCTCGGCGGCCGACACTTGGGGATAGGGCAGCACGAGGTCTTCGCGCAGGCGGCCCCAGAAGAGGTTCTTGACGAAGCCCATCCCCTCCGGCTCCGGGCCCATCATCACCTCCGCTTGCTGGATCATCGCTTGATCCTTGGCGGAGACACCCTTCATGTTGCTGAGAATGGACATAGGTCAGAGTCGGTCGGTTGAG
>JBCCLD010000433.1:0-3668 GCA_039027055.1 Bacteroidota bacterium | reverse complement strand
GTATCGTTTGGAGTAGCGTCCTTCCACCTGTCTGTTCCTCCGATGGCCGATGCCCACCGCTTGCCCACTGCTGTGGACTTGATCCTGCGCGAGGTCGGCCTCGTGCCTGCGCACGTCCTCCGGCGCGCTGGGCTGCCCGCCAGTCTGCTTCGTTGCGAGACGCCGACGGTGACGGGGGAAGAGTTCCACCGCCTCTGGACCGCCATCGGCGAGGAAGGCGGCGACCGGCACGTGGGCCTCGACATCGGACGGCTCGCGGCGCACGAGGTGCTCAGCCCCCCGATCATCGCGGCCCTCGCCAGCCCGGATCTCACGACGGCTGCGCACCGGCTCGCGCAGTACAAGGCCCTCATCGGCCCCCTGCGGATGGACGCGCGCGAGACGGAAGAGGGCCTGACGCTGCAGATGCGTGGGGTGGGTTTCGCCCTGCCACCGGCGCTGGCCCTGTTGGAGGTCGCCTACTGGGTCTACTTCGCGCGCCGCGCCACCCGCGAGCCCATCGCGCCGCGCCGGGTCGAGTTGCCCGTCCGCCCGCCCGACGTAGCGGCGGTCGAGGCCGAGCTAGGGTGCCGGATTCGTACGGGACCGGACGCACTCGTGAGGTTCTCCGCGACCGATGCGCGGCGGCCGTTCTTCACGGCCGACGCCGAGGCGTGGCGGTTCTACGAGCCCGTCCTGCAGGAGCGCCTCGCCGACCTTGAGCAGAGCGCGAGCCTCGCCGAGCGGGTGCACGCGACGCTCGTGGAGATGCTGCCGAGCGGGCGCGGGGCCGTCGACGACGTGGCCGAGGCGCTCGCGCTCAGCCCGCGCAGCCTCCAGCGCCACCTCCGGCGCGAGGGCACGTCGTTCCAGAAGACGCTCGCCCGCACCCGCGAGACGCTCGCCCGGCACTACCTCCGCACACCCGAGATCAGCACCACCGAGGTCGCCTTCCTCCTCGGCTACGACGACCCGAACTCCTTCTTCCGCGCCTTCCGCTCGTGGACGGGCACCACGCCGGAGCGAGCCCGCCACACCTTCGCTGCTGCATAATCCTCGCATGACCGTCCTTCTCTTCGGTGCCACCGGCATGATCGGCCACGGCACGCTCAACGCCGCGCTCGCCGATGGCCGCGTGACGCGCGTGCTCTCGGTGGTGCGCCGCCCATCGGGCCGCAGCCACGCCAAGCTGACCGAGATTGTCCACGCCGACATGATGGACCTCGCGCCCATCGCCGACACGCTCGCCGAGGCCGACGCCTGCCTGTTTTGCCTCGGCATCTCGTCGGCGGGGCAGCCCGAGGCCGACTACCGTCGCATCACCTACGACCTCACGCTCGCCGTCGCGGAGACGCTCGTGGCGCGCACCCCGACGATGACCTTCGTCTACGTCTCTGGGGCCGGGTCGAACGCGGCGAGCCGGACGATGTGGGCGCGTGTCAAGGGCGAGATCGAAAACGCGCTGCTGGGCCTGCCGTTTGGCGCGGTCTACAACGCGCGTCCGGGGTTCATCCAGCCCGTCGGCGGAGCGACGAGCCGCACGACGCTCTACCGCGTCACCTACGCCATCATGGCCCCGCTCACACCCCTACTGCGCCGCCTCGCCCCCAAGTCGCTGCTCAACACAGACGAGCTTGGCCGCGCGCTCGCGCAGGCCGGACTAGCTGGGGCCCCTGCGTCTATCCTGGAAGTCCCAGCGTTGCAGGACCTCGCTGCCGAAGCCGAGGCGCACGCTACGGAAGCGTGAGCAGCGAGGCACGCGAGGTTGGCAGAATCTGCGAGCAGGGTGGCGTGATAGGCAAGTGGTGCAGAAGCGCCCCCGAGGCATATTGGACGCACACTCACACAACAGGCGCGTGTCCACTCGCCCGCCCACCCGACTCCCACGATTCATGCCTACTCCACCCCGCACCCAAGTCGTCCTCATCACCGGCGCGTCGTCCGGCATCGGCAAGGCAACGGCGGAGCGGCTGCTCGCCGACGGCCACACCATCTACGTCGCCGCGCGCCGCGTCGAGAAGATGCAGGGCCTCGCCGACCGGGGTGCGACGGCCCTTGCGATGGACGTCACCAAGACCGAGGACGTCGAGCGCGTCGTCGACCAGATCATCGCCGAGCAAGGCCGCCTCGACGCGCTGTTCAACAACGCCGGCTTCGGTCTCTACGGAGCCGTCGAGGACACCGCTATCGACGACGCGCGCTATCAGTTCGAGGTCAACCTGTTCGGCCTCGCGCGGCTGACGCAGCTTGTGCTGCCGCACATGCGCGCGCAGGGCTTCGGCACCATCCTCAACACGTCGTCCATCGGCGGCAAGATCTACACGCCGCTCGGCGCGTGGTACCACGCCACCAAGCACGCGCTCGAAGGCTGGAGCGACAGCCTCCGTCTGGAGGTCGAGCCGCACGGCATCCGCGTGGTGATCGTGGGGCCAGGCATCATCCTCACCGAGTTCGGCGACGTGATGACGAAGCCGATGCTGGAGCGCTCCGGCGACGGCGCCTACCGCGACCTCGCCCACGCGATGGCGACGGCCGCCACGGAGAGCTACGAGAAGGGCGACGGCTCGCCGCCGTCGGTCATCGCCGATGTGGTCGCGAAGGCGATCACGGCCTCGACGCCGAAGACGCGCTACGCGGCGGGTCGCCTCGCGAAGCCCATCCTGGCGCTGCGCCGGGTCCTACCCGACCGTTGGTTCGACCGGCTCATCCTCAGCCAAGCCGCCTGAGCCAAGCCGCCTGAGCCAAGCCGCCTGAGCCAAGCCGCCTGAGGACGCCGCGCAGAGGCGATTCTCCCTCGCGAGGAACGCCGGTGTGCCGTCGGGCCGTACGTGCAGAGAGGCCGCGTGCTCTGCGCCGCCTCGTGCACCTCTCCTACCAAATCTGGAAGCACGGTCAAGCTTGGACTCGACACGCGAGGCCGGCTTCGCTTCGTGAACCTTCGGTTTGGGTGTGAACGTCTGCAGGTGTGAACGTGTGGACGAAGACCACCACCTTCACACGTTCAACCGTCCACACCCCTCTCCGCAAGCGGAGTGGGTATCGCCCCCGCACCTCTCTCATGAACACGCTCCTCAAGTACCTCGTCCGCGGTATCGGCTTGCTTGCCTCCCTCGGCCTGCTCCTCCTTGCCATCGTCGTGATGGTCTATGCGACCGTCGAGGGCGGCTTCGTCGTCGCCGAGACGCTGCAGTTCTCCAACTCGGAGTCGCGCGTGATCTACGACACGATGACTGTCGTCGACCTCTTCCTCCTCGGTTTCAGCGTGGTCATCGCGTCGGTCGGCATCTACGAGCTGTTCGTTGGCACGCTCTCTGGCATGCCCGAGTGGCTGCGGATCGACAACTTCGACACGCTCAAGGGCATCCTCATCAAGACCGCGATCGTGGTGATGGCGATTTCGTTCATGGGCCGCGCCGTGACCTGGGACGGCGATGAGAACCTGCTCGAATACGGCGTCGCCATCGGCGCGGTGATCGCGGCGCTGGCGTTCTTCCTCAGCGTGAAGGAGGAACAGAAGGCGAAGGGGTAGATGTGCTGCCTGATGCGACTCCTGTGTGACGTTGTGGGACCAACGCCTGGGACGCAGCCGGTGGGTATGAACGTATGCAGGTGTGCATGTGTGAAGGGGGTCCCTTTGGCTCCCGCACTCAACGATCCCCATCGGTATGCAACGCGGATGGGCTGCGACC
>JBCCLD010000432.1:0-3683 GCA_039027055.1 Bacteroidota bacterium | reverse complement strand
GGGCGCGACCCCAGCCTCGCCTTCCCCGGCTCCGTGCGCTACGACGCCGACGCCGCGGCCGACGTCATCGTCACGGGCGCGGCCAAGCAGGCCGCCTTCGCGGCGGGCGGGCAGGTCGCCGTGGCCCAAGAGGCCGCTGGGGCGCTCGTCTAGCACCGCCCTCCGTGCAGGGGCACTCCGTTAGCCTCGCTATCCGCGCTGGTCTCTTCCACTGGGAGTTGGTCCGGCGCGGATAGCGAGGTGAACCGGGGTAGGTCCTGCGCACGTGGCTCAGTCTCCCCTGCCGTCCCTCGATGTCTACTCACGCCCCCAGCCAGATCGACCGCTGGCTTGCGCGCAACGCGCTCCACCTCGTCGTGGCCCTCCTGGTCGCCCTCTTCGGGTGGAGCGCCAACCGCACGCTCGACCAGGTGGCGGCCGACATCGCGCTCAACACCGCACGGCTGGAGCGGCTCAGCGAGGCCGTCGGCGAGGTGCTCATCGACCAGGCGAGCCACGCGCGGCGGCTTGAGCACCTGGAGCGCCGTCTCGACCACGTCGAGCGTCGCCTCGAAGCCAACCCGTCGCGCTCCTTCGATTAACCCCCGTCCCCTGATCCGATGAACCTCACACCCTCTACGACCCAAACCCGCTGGCGGATGTGGTCGCGGCGCCCGATCCGCAAGCTGCGACTCGGTGGGTTTGCCGGGCTAGGCGCAGCGCTCTTGCTCCCGCTCGTCAACGCCGCGCTACGCAAGGCCGGGCTGCCGTCCGTCGAGGCCGACGACCTTGCCGCACTCTGGGACCTCGGACTCGTGGCCTACGGCGGCGTCGCGGCCGTCGTGACGTGGCTGACGGCCTACCTCGCCCGGCCCGCCTCCGACGACATGCCCGTCCAGGAAGGGCTGAAGCAGTAGGAGCTACGGGTCCCTCGTCCTTTGTCATTGGTTTATCTCTCCCCCTGTCTCTGTACACGCCATGCTTCTGTTCGTACCTGTCGTCGCTGACCTCGACGCGCTCCGTCTGCTCCTCGCTAAGGAGAATCCGCAGCCAGAGGATGTCCAACGCGCGTCTCCGGTCATCGCTGTGCTCCTGGGCAAGGACAACCCCCAGCCTGAGGATGTGCAGCGGCTCCTCGCGCTTGCCCAGCTGCTCCAGGGCAAGGACAACCCGGCTCCCGAGGACGTCCAGCGCGCGGCCGTTGGTTTGCGTCAGGGCAATCTGCATCCCGATGGCCTGTGCCTCAATTCTCTACGTCTGGGCAAGGACAACCCCGAGCCCGAGGACATCCAGCGGCTCGCGGCTGCGCTCGCGCAAGGGCTGGAGGTGCTCATGGCCTTCCTGAAGGCGACCCCACGCGCCCTCAGCGCCTGACCCGTAGTACGAAGTCGCATGGCCCCCGTCCTCACCATCACCCGCGAGGCCCTCCAGCCCGCTGCCGACCGCACGCTCGGCACGGCCGCGCTCGCCACCGAGGCCGGTATCGTCTGGCAGGGCTACAGCCTGGAGCCGCCCTGGGTGGACCGCGACGGCGACGGCGTGCGCGACCGCGGCGTGAGCTGCATCCCGCCCGGGACCTACCGCGCCGTGCCGCACGGGTGGGGCCACGACGCCCGCTGGACGCGCTTCGACCAGGTGTGGCGGCTCGAAGGCGTGCCCGGCGGGACGGCGATTCTGGTGCACGCGCTCAACTTCCCCTGGCAGACACGCGGGTGCATCGGGCTGGGCCAGGGCATCGGCGACCTCGATAGAGACGGGCGGCCCGACCTCGTGAGCAGTCAGGCTGCGATCCGCGCGGTTCGGGCAGCGGTACGTCGGCGGTGGTTGTGGGTCGTGGTTACCCAGGCCCCGGTGCCACTCTCCGAGACGCTCCGTCAGCGCCTTGCCCGTACGAAGGTGATCGCCGCGCCCCCGGTTCTACTCGACACCTCGTCCGCTGAGTAGAGCAGTGTTCTACTCGGCCTCACTCTGCCCCAGGCGGCTGCATATGGAACAGCGCATAGACGCCGGGCCCTTCGACAGACTCCCCGGATGGCGTCGCTGCAGCAAGCTGTGCAGCCTTCGCATCGAGTGCAGCGCTCAGGGCGGGCTCGCGACGGTCGCGATTGAGTAGCGGGTCGAGCAGGGCGATGGCGTGCCACTGCAGTGCGCGTGCCTCCTCCTTCGACGCACAAGCCACCCATCGCCATGTGCCGCTGGCGAGGTACGCCGACACCCGTGCCTCGGCCGCCTTCGGGTCAGGCGCGTCGATGCGGACGCGGGTGCCACCGCTGGCGCGTCGAGTGCGCGCGAGGCTGTACCCCAGTGCCTTGGCCACGTGCTTTCGCAGCGCCGACGCCTCCACATTGCCGCGCTGGTGCTGACGGATGCGGCGGCGGAGGTTGCTCGCGTCGCCCACGTAGACACAACGGCGACTCACCGTACGTCCTCGCGAGCCGGTTCGCGAAAGACTGTTGCGCGATGCCAGTGAACGAACTCATCACCTGGACCCTGCGAGCTATCGCGTGGCATGCGTATGGGACGACCATGTAGATCGACTAGAAGCGTGCCGTGAGGGCTCCGCTCGCGCGCGACGGCCGTGACCTCGATTCGACGCGCCGAGTCAACTGAGAGGGTGAAAGCACCGCGATCGAAGAGCACGTGATGAAGCGCACACAGCGCCAGCCCATTGGGAGTTGAGTCAGGGCCGTCTTCGCTGTGCCATTGGATGTGCGCCGCTTCAAGGCCTACCGACTCACTGGCGAGAGTGGCAGCAAAGCCGCATACGGCGCACTGAGCTTTGTATGCGTCGAGCACACGCTCGCGGAATCGAGGATCGCGAGGACGGCGGGTCGCGTAGGTGCTAGGTGTTTCCTGGAAGCTCAGGATTGGTGCCGCACCAAAGCGTACCGCCTGCAATAGGGGTACATGGTAGGTGACGGGGAAGTAGGCAATCAGCAGTCCCGCAAGCTCGTTGATGAGTCGGGGTTGTTCGCGGAGGAGATCTACCACCTCAGGAGAAAGGCGACCGATGGGATTGCGACTCCGGAGTGTCGACACGAGTGGCATCGACGACCCCTTGCCGAGCGGCAGCGTCGCCGCGCCGTCTACCACCCAGACACCGTCTGATTGGAGGTGCCAGAAAGGCATATCGGCTGTAGTGCGATAGGGAGGGCCAAAGTCTCTCAGGAGCGCATTGACCGCCTGCTCCACGTCCCTGTATGGAAGTTCTTCGCGGCCCTCCGCAAATCGTGCAAGTATCCAAAGCAGCAGCAGGGGCTTGTGCGGGGCACGTCGGCCGCGGTGGACATTCACCCGGAGTATAGCCACCTGGCGACGAAGTTGGTCAGGCGTCATGCGAGAAACACTTCTGCGTTGTGTCGTTCGAGATGCTCCGGTGCAGGGCGGTCCTCGTCGCGCTCTGGAAGCCACAGGGCGCGGTCTTCCAAACCATAGTACACCTTTCCATTTTTGAACTCATCCGCTAGTCGGGAGCTTACCCGGAAGCGGTAGTCAGGTGTTACCGTGACATAGCCACGGTCGAAGAGCCGGTGAATGTCCGCTCGAAGAAGCAAGCCGTTGGGTACCTCGTGGGCACCCCCGGAGGCATACGAAACAATGTGAGACGCTTCTAACGCAGGTAGTGAGTGCTCGCGCGTGACGGCACACTTGCCGTAGGCCCGCTGGACGGCGTAGCGAAAGGTTCCTTGTCCGAGACGCGGACG
>JBCCLD010000431.1:0-3686 GCA_039027055.1 Bacteroidota bacterium | reverse complement strand
CGGTGCTCACGGCCTCCGTTCGGCCTCCGCTGCGTTCCACTCGTCACTCGATCCTACGGGATCGCGCTCCTCGTGCGCCTTTCGGAGACGCAAACGGCGTCTCGTGAGCACCTGACCCGATCAAGGTCCACACGCCCTAGCATCGACTCAGCGATCCGAATAGCAGCGCGCGGACGCTAGGTGCTGCGCCCTCAACTCCCAGGAAGCCGTTCGTTGCGCGCAGCGAGCGTCGCGATTCGCTCGATGCGCCGCGCACGCGTGGCTGGTGTCTTCGCCAGCTTGATCCACCGCAGCACGAACCGCTGGCTCGACGGCGGGAACGCGTCGAAGTGCCCGGGCGCTCCTGGATGATTGGCCAAGGCGTCTTGTAGGTCCTCGGGCTTCATGAGCGCGTCCACGTCGTCGAGGAAGGTCCAGAGCCCGCTCGCCTTGGACGCCTCGATGGCGGCGAAGCCGGGCGGCTCCATCCGGCCCGTATCGATGAGCCGCGCCGCGCGGTCCTTGTACGTCTTGGCCCAATGCTGCGCCTGGCGCGGGGCAATGAGCTGCATCGTGCGGTCGGCGTCGAGCTTGCGTCGGATGCCGTCGATCCAGCCGAAGCACAGCAGCTCGTCGAGGACAGCCTCGCGTGACACGTAGCGCTCGCCCGCGTGCTTCTTGAACGTGACGAGCCACACCGACTCAGGCTGGGCATGATGGGCGATAAGCCACTGCCGCAGCTCGTCCGACGAGGTCACGGCGACGCGTTCGAGGTGGTCCATGTCAGTGCGAACGACTTCGCGAAGGGTGGTGATCTGGGGTTGCTTCGATCAGGTCTGCCTAGCGCAGATCAGCATATCGAGGATCTGAGTAGGATCAGTACTCGTCTCCACGATGGGAGATCGAGGCTACGCGGTAGATGCGACAGCGGTAGGGTGGACGGTAGGCGACTCGGAAGCGCCGTCGCCGCCGACGGTTTCCTCCGGTTCGCCATAGGCGGGCTCGGCGGCGTCGCTCGCGGCCGGGTCGTAGGCGAAGTCGCGGAAGCGCAGGCGGTAGAACAGCGTGTAGAGCACCGGCACGAGGCCGGGCGTGAGCGCCGACGAGGCCACGAGGCCAAAGAGCATCGCCACGGCCATCGGCGCGAAGAGCGGGTTGCCCGAGATCCAGAGCGGGATCAGCCCGCCCGCCGTCGTCGCGGCCGTGAGCAGGATCGGGCGCAGGCGCTGCTCGGCGGCATGGATCACCGCCTGCTCGCCGTCGAGGCCGCGCCGCCGCAGCGAGCCGATGCGGTCCAGGAGCACGACCGCGTTGTTGATGAGGATGCCGAAGAGCGCGATCGTGCCCAAGAGCGGCATGAAGCCGAACGCGTAGCCCGAGACGAGCATGCCCAGCGTGACGCCGATGAAGGCGAACGGCAGCGTGAGCACCACGATCGTGGGCGGGCGCAGCGCGTTGAACTGGAGCACCAGCAGCAGCAACAGCACCACGATGGCGATGCCCTGCTTGGCGTTGATCGCCCCCTGCGAGTCGATGCTCTCCTCGATGTCGCCGCCGTAGGCGTAGCGGTAGCCGGCCGGCCATGCCACCGTCTCCATGTAGGCCTCGACCTCGCCCTGGAGCGAGAACGGCGTCACGAACGGCCCCGCGTCGTGCGCGATGTCGGTCTCGACGGTGATGGTGCGCTGCCCGGCGTAGCGCTCGATGACGCCCGGCTCGTAGACGACCGTCGCCTCGGCGACCTGGCGGAAGGGCACGCGCTGGCCCGTGGCCTGGCTGTAGAGTTCGAGGCGGTCCAGGGCCTCGGCCCCGGCGAGCGCGTCGGTGGAGCGGAGCACGACCGGCACGAGGTCGTCGCCCTCCTGGAGCGCCGTCAGCGGGACGCCCCCGAGCGCGGTCTGCAGCGAGGTCGTGATGTCGGCCGTCGAGAGGCCCGCCCGGCGCGCGGCGTCGTGGTCCACGGCGATGTCGAGCGTCGGCTGGCGGCGGCCCCAGTCGGTGCCGACGTTCGCCGTGCCGGGGACGGTGCGGAGGTGGTCGCGCAGGTCGGCGGCGAGGCGCTCCAGGACGGCCGGGTCGGCCCCCGAGATGCGCACCTCCACAGGGTAGTCGATGGACGGGCCGTTGCGGACGCGCAGCGCGCGGGCCGTCACGTCGGGGTGGGTACGCTGGAGGAACTGCTCTGTGCGGATGAAGACGTCGGGCTGAATCTCGTGGCTCGTCCCCGTGACGAGGAGGTAGGCGTAGCTGGCGCGCGGGGCCTTCGGCGCGAACGAAAGCGTGTAGCGCGGCGCCGACGAGCCGACGTAGGTCGCCCAGCGGAGCACGCCCGGCGTCTCGATCTCGCCGCCAGCGGTGACGCTCCCGGCGAGGCTGTCTGCATAGAACTGCTCCAGGTCGGCCACCACGCGCTCGGTCTCGGCAATGGAGGTGCCGCGCGGGAGGTCGAGCTCGACCGTGAACACCTCCACCTCCTTCGTCGGAAAGAACTGCTGCGGGACGAGGGTCCCGAAGAGCGCGAACGAGCCGACGAGGACGACCACGAAGCCGCCGAGCGAGAGCCAGGGCCGCCGGACCATGCCCGTGAGCACGCCGCGGTACGTGCGGTAGAGCGTCGAGTCGTAGGCAGCTTCATCGCTTCCGGCGTCCGACGCGACCGGCTCGGGCATGCGGCCCCCGAAGCGCGCCCTGAGCCGCGCCCACCGCGAGGCCTTCGGCGCGCTGGCGGAGGTCTCCGTTGCTCTGTTCGTTGCGAGGGTCGCTCCGTTCGTCGCCAGGAATGCCATGCAGAGTACCGGGATGAGCGTGAGTGCGAGCAGCCACGACACGGCCAGCGAGAAGAGCAGCACCTCGAAGAGCGCGCTCGTGTACTCGGCCGCCGAGCTCTCGGCGAGGTAGGTCGGCAAGAGTGCCGCCACCGTGCACGCCGAGGCGACGAAGAGCGGCAGCGCCATCTCGCGCGCCGCGTCGAGCACGGCCTGGCGCTTCGGCTTGCCCTGCTGCGTGTCGGTGAGCACCTGCTCCGACACCACGATCGAGTTGTCGACGAGCAGCCCGAGCGCCACGATGAGCGCCGTGAGCGACATCTGGTTGATCGAGATGTCGAAGAACTGCATGCACAGGAACGCCGCGAACATCGTCAGCGGGATCGACGAGGCGACGACGAGGCCCGTCCGCGCGCCGAGCGCGAGCAGGAGCACCCCGATCACGATGGCGACGGCCTGGAGCAGGCTCCACACGAACTCGGACGTGAGGCCTTGGACGACCTCAGGCTGGTAGACGACGGTGTGAAACTCGAGCCCAGCGGGCAAGTCGGCCTTCGTCTCCTCGACGACGCGCATCACCTCGGGGCCAAACTCGGTCAGGTTGCCGTCGGCCGCCATCGAGACGCCGACGCTGACGGCGGGCTGGCCCGTGAAGCGGACGAGCTGGCGGGCCGGGTCCTCGTAGCCCGCGCGGACCGTCGCGAGGTCGCCGAGCGCGACGACCTCGCCCGACGGAAGCTGGAGCGCCATCTGCCGCACGTCCTCGACCGAGCCGAACGCGCCCTCGGTCCGGAGGGCGATCTGCTGGCCGTCCATCTGAAGGTCGCCGCCCCGCACGCCTGGCTGCGCTTGGACTCTCGACGGGCTACCTGATCGGGCAGCTCCAGGCGCGCAACCTCGTCGCGCCGGGC
Organism: Bacteroidota bacterium; assembly: GCA_039027055.1. Lineage (GTDB taxonomy): Bacteria > Bacteroidota > Rhodothermia > Rhodothermales > Rubricoccaceae > JBCBEX01. Next base: position 31 of record JBCCLD010000431.1, on the reverse strand, counting down.
GGCGACCTTCAGATGGACGGCCAGCAGATCG
>JBCCLD010000430.1:0-3695 GCA_039027055.1 Bacteroidota bacterium | reverse complement strand
TTGCGTTATCTGAAGCCATGTATGGAAGCTGCTAATGCAGTTCCCCTCCTGGATAGGAGGGGACAGGGGTGGTTGACCGAATCAGCTACCCTGTCACGTCCAAAGCCGAACGCGCAGAAGACGCCTTGAGTGTGCACTAGGCTGGAAGACGTCAGGCTGGAAGACGTCAGGCTGGAAGACGTCAGGCTGGAAGACGTCGGGGAGGGCCTGGACGAAAGCCAGGAACGCCGAAGACTTCCATGCGTGTCCAGGGCGGCAAAAGCTAGGTGCGCTTCTTCGCTAGGAAGTCGGCCGCGCTTCCCGCTCTCGAAGTCCCCACGCCTGCCATGAACCGAACGCCTCGCCTCGCCCACGTCACACTCCTCGCCCTGGCGATGACGACCGTGCTGTCGTGTGACTCGTTGAACTCGTCTGGCACCGTGTCTCCGCAGCCGGGCCCGACGCCCGACCCGGTCTCCGACCCCGCGTCTGACATCGAGGCGATGGTGGGCCAGATCGACACGGAGGCCGATCCGGCATTCGACTACGCGTTCGACCAGACGAAATTCGTTCCGCCGCCGGGGCAGACGCTCCTCATCATGGGACAGACGCTCGAAGCGATCGACGCGTACACGGCGAGTTACCCGGAGCAGCCCCTTCCGGGAGGCTGGGCGGCCTACTGGGGGATTCCCAGTGCGGACGGCCTCGCCACGAGCACGGTCAACGAGTTTGGCAGCACGCATCACCACCAGGGCCTCGTCGATCGCTTCCCCAATGCGGTGGTGCAGAGCGCGCTCTGGATGGTCGGCACGTGGGACGTGGCCCAAAAGACGGCGGCCGGTGACTACGACCCCGTGATTCGCGAGTTCAGCGCGTGGGCCAACTCGGTCGAGCGGCCTATCTATCTGCGCATCGGCTACGAGTTCGACGGGCCGCACAACGAATTGGAGCCGGACGAGTACGTCGCGGCCTACCGCCGGTTTGTCGACATCACGCGCGCCGAGGGCGTCGAGAACGTCGCGTTCGTGTGGCACTCCTACGCATCGACGACCTACAACGGCAACCCGCTCTCGGCGTGGTACCCCGGCGACGACTATGTGGACTGGGTGGGCATTTCGCTATTCCGCCACCTCTATGCTCCAAGCCTGAGCGACGAGGCGAACGCGGTCTTCGAGTTTGCGCGGACGCACAAGAAGCCGGTCATGGTGGCCGAGACGAGTCCGGTCCTGGGTATCACCTCGGCCGACCAGGAGGTGTGGAGCGCGTGGTTCGTGCCTCTCTTCTCGCTGGCCTACCAGAAGAATGTGAAGGCGATCAGCTTCATCAACGACGACTGGTCCGTGTTTCCGCCTGTCGCGGCGCTCGGGTGGAGCGATGCGCGGCTGCAGAACAACCAGTTCGTCTCGGACGCGTGGTTCGCGGAGACGGGCAAGGACCGCTACCTCAAGGCGTCGCCGGAGCTGTTCCCGATGCTCGGCTACACGCCGTAGCACTGGGCGGTCAGAGGCCGTCACGCCGTCGTCTTACGGGTGAGAAGGTAGAGCAGCGGGCCGAACGAGCCCAGCACCATCGTGAGCGCGATCCACGGCCACGGGTTGCGTCCGAGCGCCTTCGCGTCGTGCCAGAGCCATGCCAAGAAGAGCGCGCAGGCGATCACGAGGTCGACCAGCACTTGCATCCCAGCCCACGTCGCGATCTGGTAGGTGAAGACGCCCACGTAGCCGTGCCGGGCGACGGCGACGGCGGTAAGCACAAAGAACGCCGCCGTTACAAGAAGGAGCAGCATGCGTTGCTGAGAGGAAAGAGGGGCGGAGATCGAGGTGGGTGTCATCAGGCTGGGGGGCTGGTGGAGATCGTGCGACCAGGGTGGTCGCAGCGGTCGCCAGAGGCGATGATCCCCAGTTTAGCCGGACGATGATGGCCGATCAATTACCTCGGAGGTAATAGCTGCGCTTACCGGGTACCCGTATGTTCTAGCATGACCTCCTTCGGTTCATTTCTGCAAACGTGGCGCAAGACACGCCGCTACAGCCAACTCCACCTCGCTGGGGAAGCGGGCGTCTCGGCGCGTCACCTGTCGTTCTTGGAGACGGGGCGCGCACAGCCGAGCCGCGAGATGGTCGACCGGCTGGGCGAGGCGCTCGCGCTACCCCTCGTCGCGCGCAACCAGCTGATGAGCTACGCCGGGTTCGCCGCGCGCTACTCGGGCTACGCGTGGGACGCCGACGAGATGGCCCCCATCCGCGCCGCCGTGGCGTACATGCTCGACCGCCACGCGCCCTATCCCGCGCTCGCCCTCGACCGACTTTGGACCATCGTTCGGATGAACACGCCTGCGCAGGCGCTCTACGCGCAACTCGGCGTGGGGGTGGGCGACAGCCTCCTCGATCTCATGGTGTCCGAGATGATGCCCGAGCGCGTCGAGAACTGGCCGCAGGTGGCGCACCAGGCGGCGCACCAGCTGTGGAACGAGAGCGCCGCGCAGGGCGGCGTCCCCGAACTCGACCGCGCCGCCGCCACGCTGGCACAGCAGGCCGGACGCTCAAGCGATCCGGGAGACGCCAACCTCGGACCCGTCACGCCGACGATCTACCGCGCAGGCGACCTCCGTCTGTCGCTCTTCTCTACCCTGTCGCACTTCAGCACCCCGCGCGACGTGACGCTGGACGACTTCAAGCTCGAGCTCTACTTCCCCGCCGACGAGCCGACGAAGGCCGCGCTGCACGCCTTCGCGGCGGCAGGGTAGGACGCGAGGTCAGAGGCGGGCTGATAAGTAGGCAGTCAGCGGTTCGAAGGAAGAGGTCGGACTGGATACGGGACCGGAGAAAGTGGCAGGTGGCTCACGCCGCTTTCTCCGCGGTCACCTTCTCCATCACGTCGCCCTGGCGGATCGCGTCGACGACGTCGGCGCCTTCGATCACCTTGCCGAAGACCGTGTGCCGGTTGTCGAGGTGCGGCTGCGGGAGGTGGGTGATGAAGAACTGGCTGCCGTTGGTGCCCGGCCCGGCGTTCGCCATCGAGATCACCTTGGCCTCGTGGCGGAGCGGGTTGCCGTCGAACTCGTCGCGGAAGCGGTAGCCCGGGCCGCCGCGCCCGGTGCCGGTCGGGTCGCCGCCCTGCACCATGAAGTTCGAGATCACGCGGTGGAAGACGACGCCGTCGTAGAAGCCTTCGCTCGCGAGGAAGACGAAGTTGTTGACCGTCAGCGGCGCGTACTCGGGGTAGAGGTCGAGCACGATCGTGCCCTTGTTCGTCTCGATCGTCGCCGTGTAGTGGCTGTCCGTGTCGATGGTGAGCGCGGGGGGGGAGTTGTACTGCTTAGCCATGGTGGGATGGAGGATTTGAGAAGTTGGATTCTCGATGGGGGAGACGTACCCGAGCACACGCGTTCTCGAACGTGCTCAGGGCTATCATTGCGGTCAGTAGAAATCTGTTCTTGTCATCCCGGACTCGATCCGGGATCTCTGACGATTCAGCCGTCTCGTTGCATCGCTGAGATGCTGAATCAGGTTCAGCATGACAAGATCTTGACGGCGGCGGCGAGTTTCGATGCTCTCAACGTGGGTTCGGGCGAGCTAGGGCGTGTGGACATTGATCGGGTCAGGTGCTCACGAGACGCCGTTTGCGTCTCCGAAAGGCGCACGAGGAGCGCGATCCCGTAGGATCGAGTGACGAGTGGAACGCAGCGGAGGCCGAACGGAGGCCGTGAGCACCGA
>JBCCLD010000429.1:0-3705 GCA_039027055.1 Bacteroidota bacterium | reverse complement strand
TTCAGCGGCGGCTTCTCGTGGTACTTCGGCAACGTCCGCTGCGACCCCACCGACCCCGAGCGCGTCTTCGTCCTCGACGTGCCGCTCGCGGTGTGGGAGGGCAACGGCTGGGTCGACCAATACGGCTATGAGGTCCTCCACGTGGACCACCACGCGCTCGCCTTCAAGCCGGACGACCCGACGTACGTGATCTCGGGCAACGACGGCGGCTTCGACATCAGCACCGACGGCGGCCGCTCGTGGGACCCCGTCAATGGCCTCGCCATCACGCAGTTCTACGAGATCGGCCTCGACGCGACCAACCCCGAGCGGCTCTACGGCGGCACGCAGGACAACGGCACCGTCCGCACCCGCACCGGCGCGCTCGACGACTTCGACACGATCTTCGGCGGCGACGGCTTCTACGTGATCGTGGACCCAACCAACCCCGACGTGATCTACGCCGAGTCGCAGTTCGGCGTCCTCGGCAAGTCCACCGACGGCGGCTTCAGCTTCAACATCGCGCTCGACGGCATCGACGGCGGCGAGCCCACCAACTGGTCGACGCCCGTGGTGATGGACCCGAGCGACTCGGAGACGCTCTACTACGGCACCAACCGCGTCTACCGCACGACCGACGGGGCCGCGTTCTGGGAGCCGGTCTCGCCGGACCTCACGACCAGCGAGGCAGGCCGCCTGAGCGTGGTCACGGCCATCTCGGTGTCACCTTTGGACCCCGACGTGCTATGGGTCGGCACGGGCGACGGGCAGGTCTGGACGACGGCCGACGGCGGGGCGACGTGGACCGACCGCACGGGCCCGCTGCCGTTCCGCTACGTCACCCGCGTGCTCGCCCACCCGACGGACGTGGCCTCGGCCTACGTCACGCAGTCGGGCCTGCGCTGGCGCGACCCGGAGCCGCGCGTCTTCCGCACCTCGGACAGCGGCGCGACATGGACCTCGATCAGCGACGGCCTGCCCGACGCGCCCGTGAATGCCATCGCCGTCGACCCGCTCGCGCCCGACACGGTGTTTGTGGGCACCGATGTCGGCCCGTTCGTCAGCCCCGATGCGGGCGCGTCGTGGGAAGCGCTCGGCACAGGCATTCCAGCCGTCGCCGTGTTCGACCTGAAGGTGCATCCGACCGCGCTACCTCGCCGCCGGGACGCACGCCCGCTCGCTCTGGACGCTCCCGCTGCCCGCCAACCCCGTGGCCAATGAGCCCGACTCCACGCCCACCGGCCTCGCCCTCCTGGCGCCATGGCCGAACCCGACAGCGGCCTCAACGACGGTGCAGTACGTGCTCGGCAGTCCTGGGCCCGTCCGCCTGGAGGTGTTCGACGTTGCAGGGCGGCGCGTGGCTGTGCTCGCCGACGGCGCGCAGCCGGGAGGGACGCACACGCTGACGTGGACACCGGAGACGTGGCTCGCCAACGGAGCATATGTCGTGCGGCTCACCGCCGGAGCACAAACGCTCACGACGAGGCTGACGCTGGCGCGCTGACCGGCGTGGCAGATCGGTAGCTTGGGCTCTCACCCCACCACCGCTGCCCATGCCGCCGTCGACTTCTCCGCTCTCTCCCATGCGACTCTGGACGCTCGCGGCGCGGCCGAAGACGCTGTGGGCGGCCGTCGCGCCGGTCGTGCTCGGCGGGGCGTTGGCGTGGGAGGCGGGCGTCTTCCACCTGCTCGCCTGGAGCTGCGCCTTCTTCGGCGCGGTGTTCATCCAGATCGGCACCAACTTCGCCAACGACTACCACGACTTCCTCCTCGGCGCCGACACCGAGCGGCGCGTCGGCCCAACGCGGGTGACCCAAGCTGGCCTGGCGACGCCGCAGGCCGTACGTCGGGCGGCCATCCTCATGTTTGCGCTGGCAACGCTGGCTGGGGCCTACATCATGGTGCGCGGCGGCTGGCCCATCGTGGCGGTGGGCGTGGCGTCGCTCGCGTGCGGGTGGCTCTACACTGCCGGGCGCAAGTCGCTGGCCTACCTCGGCATCGCGGACCTGTTCGTGTTCGTCTTCTTTGGGCCGGTGGCCGTGGGCGGCACCTACTACGTGCAGGCGGCGGACATCGTGGGCGGCTCGGCGCTGCCGCTCGTGGTCGTACTCGCGGGCGTCGGGCCGGGGCTGCTCTCGACGGCGATCCTGCTGGCGAACAACCTCCGCGACCTGGAGACCGACGCCGCAGCAGGCAAGCGCACGCTGGTCGTCCGGCTGGGACGCCGCGCAGGTGTCGCGATGTACGCCGCCTGGGTGCTGATCGGGGTGCTGTGGCCGCTCGTGCTTGTCTATGGCTTCGACGCGCCGACGGGCGCGCTGCTGGGCTGCCTGGCGCTGCCGCTCGTCGTCGGGCCGATCCGCACCCTCACGCGCACCGACGACCCGGCCACCATCGCGCCGGTGCTCGGGGCCACGGCGCGGGCGCTGCTTGTCTACAGCGTGCTGCTGGCCGTCGGGTGGAACCTATAACGGGGCTCTCGGCTGTCAACCGTCTCGCCCTCGGCTTCGCTTATGCCCACGCTCTCGGTTTTTCGGTACCGCCTGCCCCTCGTGCGTCCGCTCCCGCTGCGGGGGCACACCGTGACCGTGCGCGAAGGGCTGCTCGTACGACTAAAGGACGGAGGGTATACCGGCTGGGGCGATGTGGCTCCGCTACCGGGCTTCAGCGCTGAAACGATAGACGAGGCTACGCACGCGCTCCAGGCGCTCGCGGGGATGACTGCAGACGACCTCGTGTCGGCTCAGCACGACGAGGCCCTGCCGCCGTCGGTGCGCTACGGCCTCGCGCTCGCTGCCTGGGACCTGGACGCCCACCGGCGCGCGGTGCCGCTTCCCACGGTGCTGGCCGAGGAGGCCTCGCCCACGGTCCCGCTCAACGGCTTGCTCGCGGGCGATGCGGACACGATCCTCCACGACGCGACGCGCCTCGCACAGGCTGGCTACCGCACGCTCAAGCTCAAGGTGGGTCGCGGCGACCTCGCCGAAGAAGCCGCCCTCGTGCGCGACCTCCATGCCGCCCACCCCGCCGTGGCGCTGCGCCTCGACGCCAACCGGGCGTGGGCCTACGACGAGGCCCGCCGCTTCGCCGAAGCCCTGGGCGATGCGCAGATCGAGTACATCGAGGAGCCGCTGACCGACCCTGCAAAACTCGCGGACTTCGCGGCGGAGACGGGGCTCCCCGTTGCCCTCGACGAGTCGGCGACGGCCATGGAGCCGGACGACCTCGACGCCCACGCCTACGCCCGCGCCATTGTCCTGAAGCCGACGTTCCTCGGGGGAACGCGTGCGTGGGCACTGGCGACGCGGGCGCAGGCATTGGGGCTTCGAGTGACGTGGAGCGCGGCGTTCGAGAGCGGCGTCGGCCTGCGCGGGCTCGTGGTGATGGCGGCCGCCACCGGGACGCCTACCGCCACGCCGACGCCTGCCGGGCTCGACACCTACCGCTGGCTCGCCGCCGACGTGTTCGCGCCGGACGCCGCCGCCCTCCCACTCGGTACTCCCCTGGTCGCTGTCGCCGATGCGCTCGCTCCGCGTGCCCTCGACGTTGGCCGCCTCACGCCCGTCGCGCTACAGCGGTATTCAGTGGCGTTGAGAGACCGCCGACGGAGTTCTCCCCCTGGTCAGGGGGAGCCAGAGGGGGTTGCCGGCCGAAGCTCGATGATCGACCACCCCCAGCCCCTCCTGTCCAGGAGGGGAGCTATCAAGGTCTATGCATTCTGCTATA
>JBCCLD010000428.1:0-3715 GCA_039027055.1 Bacteroidota bacterium | reverse complement strand
GCCCACGACGATGTGGGCGTCGATGGCGACCTGGACCAGTTTAGGGCGTAGCGGGCCGAGGAACGCCACGGCGAGCGTGCCAAGGAGCGCAAGCGCCACCCAGCCTTTGTAGGGCAACAGGAACGTGAGGATGCGCCGGAAGAGGCGCCCGTCGAGCTTGTTGCCGTCGTCGTTCTGAGCAGCGTCCTGCTTGACGGCGTCCTGCTTGGAGGTCTCGTCGGAGGCGGTGCCGGTTGTTTGAGCCACGTGGGGTCGGGTCGAGGATCCTGGGTCTTGAGTCCTGGGTCAAGGTGGTGTCCATGCAGACGAGCAGACCCTCGACGCATGACCCGTGCCCCAGGACCTCACGCGGGTGGCGTGAGCACGTACGCTCTCAACTCCTCGGCCGCCGCTGTGTTCGGGAAGACGACGCGGGCCTCGTCCACGAGCGGCTGGGGGTCGATGTAGCGCGCTGAGAAGTGCGTGAGCAGGAGCTGCTGCGCGTCGGCCTGCTTGGCGACGGTGGCGGCTTGCCGGGCGGTGGAATGCCCCGTCTCCTCCGCGCGCTCGGCGGCGTCCTCCGTGAAGGTCGCCTCGTGGAGGAGCAGGTCGACGCCCTCGGCGAGGCGGCGGCCCGCCGCGCACGGGATCGTGTCGAGCACGTAGGCGAACGAGACGCCGGGTCGTGCGGGGCCCACTACCTCGCTAGGCTGCACGGTCCGTCCGCCGATCGTCACGGGCATGCCGCCCTTGACGGCTTCGAACTGCCAATTCTCGGCAAACCCGAGCGCCTGCGCCTTCTCGCCGTCAACCTTCCCAGGGCGCACCTTCTCCTGAAAACGATACCCCGCCGCAAACACGCGGTGCTCGATAGGCCGCGCCTCGACATAGTAGTCCGGCGCATCGAAGACGACGGCGTGGCCAAAGCCAGGGGCCAAGCCAACGTGGCGGATCGGGTAGGGGAGTTGGTGCGGCTGCACGCCCGGGACCGCGTCGAGGATGGTGGGCAGGCCTTCGGGAGCCGCGATCGTGAGCGGGTCCTCGCGCCCCAGCAGAGCTATCGTGGTGAGGAGGCCGAAGAGGCCGTAGAGGTGGTCGCCGTGGAAGTGTGACAGAAAGACGGCGTCCAGGCGCGAGCGCTTGAGACCTGCCTCCAAGAGCCGGAATTGCGTGCCCTCGCCACAGTCGAAAAGGAGCATCCCGCCTTCGCGGCGGAGCGCCGTCGCCGAGAGGTGCCGGTCGCGCGTAGGGATGGCCGACGCGGTGCCGAGCGGGATGACCTCAGTAGAGATGGGCACGGGGCGATGTGGACGGGTAGAGGGGTGAACGAGTCTCGGCGCTCTTTAGACGGTGGCGTAGGTGGGATGCCATCGAGACGAGAGGGGTTTCGTAACGATACCCGTAGGCCGGAATCAACTCTGCATCGTGATGACGGACCCCACCACCGTGCAGTCGCGAATCAACACAACCCCTGCTTGTCCTGCCAATGCACTCCAATAATCCTGCGAGGTGGTGTAGTACCAGAAGCGATCCCTGGACCGCTGTGCGCTGACGAGCTTGAGAAACGGTTCGTCAACGAACCGAACTAACAACGTGTCGGCCTGGAGTTCGCGAAGCTCTCTACTTGCCCAGTCTCGGTCCCAGCTAGACCACAGAAACATCCTTGCGTCTTTGATGGTCATCGGGTGCCGTAGCCACTCTGGCTTGAGGGGGTACGCGTGGATTGACCCTGCGGCAGATCGTATCGCGTCTGGGGCGACGGTGAGGGTGTCACAGGCGACGGAAGGAGGGTCTTCAGGAACCTCGCCCGCCGAAACGCACCCCGATGTCAGGTGCAGCAGTCCGAGTAGACCAACGAGAGTTGCGGCGAAGGAGACAGGTAGCTTCCCGCCCGTCTCGCGTGCCCAGTCTAGCGTCCCGAGGTAGGCCATCGCGCTACCGTCTCAAGCCGGGTACCGTGGGCACCGTGCCGTCGCGCATCGCGTAGCTCGTCACGACGCGGGCTAGGTCGCGTGGGCCGAGGCCGTCGACGTGCTTGAGTTCGTAGCCCGGGCGCGCTGCGACTTCCTGGAAGACGGCCTCGCGGCGGGCAAAGGCGGCCTCGTCCACGTATTCCGTCATTAGCATCACGTCCCAGCCGCGCGCGGAGTCAGACGATGCAGAGTCAGGCGGGAGGGTGAGCACGCGGAACGAGCGCGCGATGCCCTCCACGATGAATGCCTCGCGCATCGGCACCCAGTTGAGCGCGTTGAAGCGGAGGTAGCGCGCCTGCTCGCCGGGCAGCGTCTCCACGAGGTCGACGGCCCACACGCTGGCGGCGCGCTCCTCCAGGGTCGTGTGTCGGATGACCGAACAGCCGACGAGGCATGCGGCCAGCGTGAGCGTCAGGAGCGCACGGCGCATGTGGAGCCTATGGCGTGTGGACATTCGATTTGATCGGCGCTCACGGCCCCTATTCGGCGCTCGCGGCGTTCTGCTCGTCGTCCGATTCTAAGGAATCGCACTCCTCCCACGCCTTGCGAGCCCGTAAACGGTGTCTCGTGACCGCCTACCCCCCTGATTGTCCACGCGCCCGCAAAGGGCAAAATGCTGCGATAATTGGGCCAGCGTGCACGAGTGCGATGCTATGGGTACGCCGCTTCCGAAGCGTCGACGTGGTGAGCTACTGATCCACTGACGCTAGGCGTTGGACGCCGTCGCCTCGCCAGCCGGAGCGACACCGTCGCTGTGGTCGTCATCGTGGTCCTCCTCAGCGTGATGGTCGTCACCGTGCTCGTCCCCGGCGTGCCCGTCTCCGGCGTGCTCGTCGTCATGAGACTCGTAGCCGTGGTCATCGTGGGCCTTCGGCGCTTCCAGCGTGTACTCGCTCAGCTTCGTGCCCGAGGAGAAGGCCCAGACATAGTCGACCGGGCTGCCGTTGGTAGACACGGCTTCGAGGTCGTCGGCGCTGATGCTGTAGGTAGTAGCCAGCTTGGGCACCTCCTCGCCGTCGATGCGCTCGGTGTGCAGCACCACGCCGCCTTCGGCCAGTTCCCAACTCCCGGCTTCCACGACGGGGACAAACGACTGCCCGGTGTAGACCGTACGGGTGACGTAGGTCCCGTTGTCGTACAGGTTCAACGTGATCTGCTTGTCTCCACCGATAGTGGACGACGCGTTGAAGGTGCCCTCGTAGGTCATCGCAGGGCCATGGTAGTGTTCGCTGCAACCGGCGAAGGCGAGCGAGGCGGCGAACAGGAGAACCAGCAGAATGCGAGGCATTGCAGGGGAAAGCTTGGCTATCGGGTAGGACGCAGGTACCCGCGAGTAGGACGCAGGCACCCGGCATGGGCGCGAGGCGGACGGCGGCGACGCACGGCTGATCCCGCAGGTGCGTCGGTCTGCTCATCCGAGACGGCGCAACCTACGCATTGACCATGCCCCGATCACCCCTCATGAACGATTTCAAATAGACTTCCGGGGGAGGGTAGGGGATAGGGGATGGGGAATAGGGGTGGCATGGTAGTGAACCCAAGTTGTGTGCCATGGCTCGGCCCTGCGCTGTGGACGGATTGTGGGGGGTAGTGGGTAGGGAGTGGGGCGTCTAGTGCATGAACAACCGGTCTTTTGCGATATCGCTACTCGGGCAGGGAAGCCGCAAACGCAGTTCCCCTCCTGGATAGGAGGGGACAGGGGTGGTTGACCAACCTGGCAACCCCGTCACGTCCAGAGGTGATCGCGCAGTAGACCCCTTGCG
>JBCCLD010000427.1:0-3736 GCA_039027055.1 Bacteroidota bacterium | reverse complement strand
TGGATGGGTCGAGCACGTCAGTGCCGATTGGCATGACGAGGCTGGGGTGGGGGCCGAAGGCGTCGGTGTGCCCCTGCCGGTCGGCCTCCGTCACGTACACGTGCGTCAGATCGCTGATACGCGCAGCCTGTTCCCTGTACCACTGACCAGACTGCCAGGCGACCCACTTCCTAAAGGGATTCTGGGTTGAGTGCTGAAGCGTCCGGAACCACTTGACTTGGTCGTTGTGGGTCCATGCTGCCTCAAAGTTTAAAGCGCCAGGCTCTGCGCGAAGTTCGGACGCGATCTCAGCAAAAGAGTACCAAACAGAGCCATAGGCACTGCTCCGCAAAAGCGAGCGGATGCGCCGACGATACGAAGACGTAACGAAGCGCTCCATAAGGTAGTTGGTTCGAAAGAGCGCCGTCCGGATAGCTGCTGCGGCAGGACCTCGCATCTTGTTCTGAAAAGGCTCGCGGGCTATACACAGGCCCTTGGCGTAGGTGCGGTGTTCTTGCTCGCCAACGAGGTCTATCCTGGGAATGTGGTGACTCATGGCTACCGCGCTACGGTCGACGAGCAGGTCTGCACCGTTGCGAAGGGGATACTGGAGATGCGGTGCTAGCACGAGCATGGGCTTGCTCAGGTCTAAACCACGCAGCGTAGGGACAGCCATCTCTTTGAAGCGGGGTACAACGGGTCACGTGAAGAACGAAGAGAACCTCGTATTTGGGATTCCGTCCGTCAACTGTGCCAGGAGCCAGATGGCCGAACCCACTTTTTTTCCACAGAAAAGGAGAGTCGGGTGAGAGTCCGTCTCGTATTATCCCGCCCCCGAAGCCACAAGCCTCCACGCAGCCGTGACCACTGATCAACTGCAAGATGTCATCCAGGCTCGAGTCGAGCGAGAGCGTGCTGCGCACACCGAAGACGATGTGCTCGGTCGGAGCATCGTGCTGAAAAATCGGTTCGCCCACATATGGAATTATCCGGCACTCAGACGCCTTCGCGCGTCCCAGGATACCCACCTTGCAGATCTGACGGGTAGGCGCGTCCTCGATTTTGGGTGTGGTCGTGGAGAACGTAGTCTGACGTTGCTTGAGCGCAACGCCGTTGTCGACGGCATCGACATTTCGCGGGTGTACATCGAGGAGGCGGACGCAGCGGCGCATGCAGCTGGTCACTCAGCTGAGCGCTTTCAGTTCGTCGTCGGCGACGCTCACGCGCTTCCCTACGCGGATGCAACCTTCGACATAGTGGTGGGCGATGGGATACTCCACCACCTCGATCTGGACACAGCATTGTCCGAAATCCATCGGGTCCTAAAGCCTGGAGGCCGCGCGCTTTTCTCCGAACCACTTCTTGACAACCCGCTGCTGAAGCTGTTCAGGCTGCTCACGCCCCGAGCGCGCACGGAGGACGAGCGCCCATTCAGCGCATCCGACTTGCGGCGGATCGACGACTCGGGCCTCTGGAATGTCGAGAGCTCATACTGTGGCCTAGTGAGTGCTCCCGTCGCAGTCATGACCTCGTTCATCCTGCGGCCCTACCCGGACAACGTACTTCTCCGCATGTCCGACTCGTTGGAGAAAGCACTCGGTAGCTTTGGTCCCGTTCGATCCATGAATCAGTACGTGTTCATGAATCTAGTCAGGAGCCACTAGCTCCCCGTACTAGAGGAGGTGGCGGGAAAGGCAGAGTCTGCCGTGTAGCATTGGATGCCGAGCAGGTCAAGCACCGCCTGCGCCGAGCGCACGTCTTGTGTTGACACCACCGATTGCCACTTCGTTATCTGCGCCAACGGGGCGGCCGAGGTATAGTTCGAGCTAAGCTTGGCCGTGGAGCGCGATGGCTGTCTGATCACCTGCCGCATGGATTCGAGATCGCCCAGGTCTAAGCGACTTGCCAGAGCTTCGAGCGTCTCATCCGGCGACCTGAGTACATCCTCGTAGTGAAGATGGAGCCAGTCCGGCCTTGACCCGCACAGCGCGAGAGGTTTGAGGTTCTCCAGACCCCAGTTGAGAACGTACTTCTCCAGTTCGGTGCCAGATTCTAGAATGCCCCAGACTTCCTCGCGCCGGCCGTCACCGAGCCACTTGTTGGAGAAAGCCTTGCATCGGAGATAGGAATGCGCCGTCAGGTCCCAACCATTGCGGATAATCGATAGGGACGTAGGGATCGGGTGCCGGGTGAGATAGACCGTCTGCACATCGAAGCGCTCGTCTATCCAGTCGATCAGGCCCTTCGCGTCCACGATCTTGAGGAGCACCCGGTCCGTCGTTCGTTGAAACCGAGACTTCCAGAACTCCCAAGGGGCGTTTACGACGAGGTCGCCAGAGAATAGGGCGGACAGAAATCGCTCGACGCGGGGCTCCTCCTCCCGATCGAGGTGAATAAACTGCCCCTGGTCTACGATGGGAAGGTGAGCGAGATGATTGCTTGAGGCCGAGTAGAGGCCAAACGGCTGGTCGATGTATCGGAGGCCTCGATTGGCGGAGAGGACATCCATGAGCCAGGTGCTTCCGCCCCGTCGGGTGGCGTAGAGGCAGATGTCAGGCTTCGTCCCACGACGGTGCTTCGTAGCCGACCAGATCGTTTCTTTGATGAGCTCCTTGGCAGGACGCCTGAGGGACTGAAGACGCTTCAACATGAGTATCCGGTACAAACGCTACTGCTGGCCCGTGTGCCCGAACCCACCCGCGCCGCGCTCGGTGTCCGCCAAGTCGGCCACCCCCTCAAACACCACGCGTTCGTAGCGAGCGACCACAAGTTGCGCGATGCGCTCGCCTCGCGTGACGACAAACGGCTCCGGGCCGTGGTTGATAAGCAGCACCTTCACCTCGCCCCGGTAGTCGGCGTCGATGGTACCCGGACTGTTGAGCACGGTCACGCCGTGCTTGAACGCGAGCCCCGAGCGGGGGCGTACCTGGCCCTCGGTGCCGTGCGGGAGCGCGATCTGTAGCCCCGTCGGGACTAGAGCGAACGCACCTGGTTCGAGCGTCAGCGGCGCGTCCTCTGGAACGGCCGCGCGGAGGTCAACGCCCGCGCTGTCTGCAGTGGCGTGCGCAGGCAAGGCAAGACCCTCGCCGTGGGGGAGCACGTGAACAGGGAGAGAGAGGGGAGAGGACATCGGTATCAAAGCAGCGGGGCGGTGGAGGCGAGAACCTCGCACCGCCCCAGGACTACGTCAAACGAACAGCGCGTCAAGGGCTACTTGATGTCGCCCATGAGGCGCCTGACAAACGGGCTCACGAGCAATGCGATCACGCCGCCGCCGCCGACGAACATCGCCACCGCGCTGAAGAGGTCGCTGGCGGGCAAGTTTTCGAGTTGCCCGGCCACCAATCCGGCAATCAGGTTGCCCAGCGCCGCCGCCACGAACCAGATGCCCATCATCTGTCCCACGCGGTTCTTCGGGGCTAGCTTCGTCATCGACGAGAGGCCGACGGGGCTGAGGCACAGTTCGCCGCACGTGTGGAAGAAGTAGGTCACGACGAGCCACGACGGCGACACCGGCGACTCGGGCGTGGCGTTGGCCGAGCCCCACGCCAGCACGAAGAAGCCCACCGACAGGCCCAGCAGGCCCATCCCGAACTTGACCGGGATGCTCGGATTCGCGTTGCGCTTGGAAAGCCACACCCACAGGCTCCCGAAGATCGGCGCGAAGATGACGATGAACAGGGGGTTGATGAGCTGCAGCGTGCTGGCCGGGATTACCGTGCCGAAGATGTTGCGGTCCGTGAGGTCCCGCGCGAAC
>JBCCLD010000426.1:0-3745 GCA_039027055.1 Bacteroidota bacterium | reverse complement strand
GCTTCAAACGCCTCCAGCAGCCGCGGCACGTCGGAGGGGCGGTCCTCCCCATCGCCGTCCATCACTACGACAGCGTGAACACCTGCCACATGCTCGTGCACGTAGGCCAGCCCGACGGCAATCGCTTTCTGATGGCCGAGGTTGGTCTGCAGCCGCAGCACGTTGACCTCCGCTCGGATGCCTTGCCCAAACGCGCCCGGTCGGGGCAACTGCGAAGCGTCGTCGATGAAGTAGAGCCAGACAGGCGCGGCGAGGGTCAGGGCGTCGATGTCGCGAGCGAGGTGCTGCGCAGCATCCCAATCGTTGTAGATCGGGATCAGGAAAACGAGAGCCCGAGCTTCACCAGAGCCGCCATCACGCGCTGGACCCATACGCCTAGTTCTCGGGCTCTTTGCGCTTCATCCGGGGCTGCTCCAGCGTGAGTTGTGCCGAGAGGCGG
This sequence comes from Bacteroidota bacterium, assembly GCA_039027055.1. Lineage (GTDB taxonomy): Bacteria > Bacteroidota > Rhodothermia > Rhodothermales > Rubricoccaceae > JBCBEX01. The sequence goes on along the minus strand of JBCCLD010000426.1, from coordinate 3,306 downwards.
TGCGAGAAGCCGAGGTCGGACGTGAGCCCGGCGAAGTCGCCAAAGCCGTAGTCGATGGCGAACTGGCTGATGCGCAGGCCAACGCCCGCGGTCGGCGTGAAGTCGAAGCCGTAGCGCTCGCTGTTGGTGACGCGGCTGATGCCTGCCCGGAAGGCGACCACATCGCGCACGTTGAACTCGGCGCCCACGCGCGGGTGGTACGAGATGTCGCCCGTGTTGATGGCGAAGGCTTGCGTGCCGTCGAAGGCCAGGTCGAGGTCGAAGCCGAGGGTGAGCGAGTTGAGGCCCATCGGCAGGATGTAGCCCGAGCCCAGGCGCGCCACAGGGAGCACAAGCTCGGTGCCGCCTTCGGGCAGCGTGGTGTCGTAGATCGTCTCCAGATTGCTCAGCGACGCGTCGTTGATGCTCCAGGTTTGCAGCATCGTCGAGACGTCCTGGACGTTGGCGCCCACCACGAAGCGCTCGGTGCGGTACTGCAGCGCCACGTCGAAGCTGTAGCCCCACGCGTCGGCAAAGTCGCCGATGGTGCGGCGGATGAGCTTGGCGGTCACGCCCAGGTTGAGCGGCCCGTTCAGGTTGCGCGCATAGCTGACGTAGAAGGCGGCATCGGCGGCGGAGAAGCTGCGGATGCGCGACTCGGCATCGGGGCGGGGCTGGTCGCGCTCGGGGTCCCAGGCGTCCAGCGTATTCTTAATGTCGTTGACGCCGCTGCGGAAGTACGAGATGCCGATGGTTGACCGGCTACTGACCGGGAAGGCCGCGCTCGCATAATCGAACGAGACGACGCCTGCGAAGCGCTCGGCGTGCATGTAAGCCACCTCGGGATACGAGAGCGCGCTTAGCCCGGCGCTGTTCCAGTAGCCCGCCGTCACGTCGTTCACAAGCCCGACGTACGCACCGCCCATCCCCAGCGCCCGCCCGCCGACGCCGTCGCCGAGGAAGTCCGCGCCGTACTTGGCGACGCGCTGCGCCTGTGCCGGAAGCACGAGCAATCCGATGAGAAGCAAGGCTAGGCCAGCACGGCCCAGGAAACGAGTTGAGGTCATGGTGTTACGCATGCGGAGTGCGTCGCTGGAGGTCGAACAATAACAAAGAGTGGTAGCCAGCGATCAGAGTGCAGCGTGCGGTGGGTGATGGATGCAGCGATTGTATCGGAAGATACGGCATCCAGATAAAGAAAGTGAGGGCTCTTGTTCGTCCCTCGTGGTATCCTGTTCCAACTACACCCATAAGCGGAATAATGCACAACAATGGGCCACTACACGCGCACCTTGAGCTCAAGCACCGTAACCGCATCGCCGCGCAGCAGCACGCGGTCGCGCTTGGTCTCGACGTTAACCGTACCGCCACGCTTAGACGCTTGGTAGCCGACGAGCGGATTGCGCCCCAGTTGCTCGGTCCAGTACGGCGCCAGTGCGCAATGCGCCGAGCCTGTCACCGGGTCCTCGTCTACGCCAGCGGCAGGCGCGAAGAAGCGCGACATGAAGTCGGCGCCCGAGTGCGCAGCTTGGCACGTCGCGATGACGCCGCGCGTGCCTGTCTCCGCGTGCAGGTTGCGTAGCCGACCAATGTCGGGCTGGAGGCTGTGCAGCACTTCCTCCGAGGCGACTTCGACGAAGTGGTCAAACACGGTCTCGCCCGTGTACAGCGCATCGGCAATGCCAAGGCACTCCAGCACACCGTCGGGCAGCACCACGGGCGTGGGCGGCGTGGCGGGAAAGTCGAGCTGGATCTGGCCCCCGTGCATCGTGGCCCGCAGCGGACCGCTCAGCGTGTCGAAGGCGATGGTTTCGCCAGGAGGCTCATGCCCTTGCGACCACAGGATGTGCGCGCTCGCCAGTGTCGCATGGCCGCACAGATCGACCTCGACGGTTGGCGTGAACCAGCGCAGGTGGTAGCGATGCGGCGCGGTCTTGACTAGAAACGCGGTCTCGGCGAGGTTCATCTCGGCCGCGATAGCTTGCATCCGCATCTCGCCGAGGGGGTCGTCCAGCACCATCACGCCTGCCGGGTTGCCTCGGAAGGGCTGTTTCGTGAAGGCATCGACTTGGTAGAGCATGGATCTCTCGGGATGGATCAGGGAGCGCCCCAAAGATAGGTGCTCATCGGCTATCCGGACACTGCCGCCGTGGCTACTCCAGCCGGATCTGCCGCTCCATCTCCACCCGCTGGCCGGTCTCGCGGTCGCGCACCTCCACGCGGACGGTATACAAGCCGGGCTCCTGGTCGCTCGTGTCGAGGATTAGGAAGTCGCCCACGTCGGTGCTGGTGATGCGCTGCTGCGTGCGCACGCTGACGGCGCCATCGTTGCTGCGGCCGAACAGGCGACGGCGCTCGTTGCGCTTCTGGATGACGGCCTCCACATCGTACCGTCCCTCGCCCTCGGCATCGAGCCCCAGGTTGTACAGCTCGAAGTACAGGTAGAGCGGCTGGCCGACCGTGAACACCCCCCACGGGGCCAAGTCGATGGCATACCCGCGCCGCGACACACTGCCGAGCGCGCTGCCGCTTCCCGACGCTTCATCGATCAGGTAAGCCAGAATGAGGTCGGAGGCCGCCAATGCGTCGCCTGCGTAATCGGGGACCTCGACCTCCGCCCGGTCGAAGGCGACGAGCGGATCGGAAGTCTCCACCTCGAACTCGACGGCCATCTCGTACGCGCCGGGCGGTGCGCTGAGCCGGTAGGTATCGACGAAGAGCGTGCCTTGCGCGTACAGGCGCTCCGTCCGCGTGGGGTCCAGCGGTGCCAGCTCAAACGCCTGTGCCACGATGCCCTGCTCGTCATCCACCAGCGTCACCGCGCCGCGCTTCGGGGTACGGCGGAACGTGTTGACCACCACGCCCACGGGCACCCACAGATCGGTGCGGCCATCGTCGCCACGCAGCCGGTTGACGAGGTACGGGAACGGGATGCTCGTGAGCTTGTCGTTCTCGATGCGGTCGGGGAACTGGTCAAACAGCTCTCTCGCGTGCAACGTCATGTCTCCCCTCCACAAGTCGAAGTCTGGGCGGCCGCTGAAAGCGCGGGCCGACGGCGCGTAGAAGGTCCATTTGCCCGCCTTGGCCAGATCCATGAACCGGAAACGCAGCGCCTCGTCGTAGTGGAACGTGAGGACCCGGTCCAAACGGTCTTGGATGTTAACTTCCCGTTTGGGACGGCCGTAGCGCACGAGCACTTGTCCCGGCTCGGTCTCCCACCCCCGGTACGTAGCGTACATATCGCCGAAGCGCAGGTCCGCGTAGACGAGGCGGGCGTAGTGGATGAGCAGGCGCTCGTTGTAGGCCGTGAGGAAGCGCGGGTCTTGG
>JBCCLD010000425.1:0-3750 GCA_039027055.1 Bacteroidota bacterium | reverse complement strand
TCGGCGACGCGGCGCACAACCTCATTGACGGGATGGTGATCGCGGCGGCCTACCTCGTCTCGATCCCCGCCGGGATCGTCACGACCATTGCCGTGCTGCTGCACGAGCTGCCGCAGGAAATCGGCGACTTCGGGGTGCTCGTCTACGGCGGCATGTCGCGGCGGCGGGCGCTGGCGCTCAACTTCGCCTCGGGGCTCATCGGCGTGGTCGGAGCCGTGATCGCGCTCGTGATCGGCGCGCGCGTGGAGGCGTTCGGGGCCTACCTGCTGCCCATCACGGCGGGGTCGTTCCTCTACATCGCCGGGAGCGACCTCATCCCGGAGTTGCACCACCACAGCCACCCCGCGATCAAGTCGGTGTGGCAGTTCGCGCTGATCCTGCTCGGCATCGCGCTGATGGTGCTGCCGCTGCTCGCCGAGGAGGCGCTCGGTCTGAGCCACGCGCACTGAGTAGACGCAGTCGCCACGCTGGGTTGCGAGCCGTGCGGCCGGGCGACTGGAACGAGGGCGTTTGGCTCAGACTCGGCTTGGCGACTATCCTGTAGGTGTTACGGTCGTCCCTCCAGGCCTGTTGAGCCATGCTGCGCCACCTCGCCCCACTCGCGTTTCTGCTGTTGTCGAGCCCCGTACTCGCGCAGGTCGTGGGCGAGACCAACGCCATCCTTGAGTATGCTGGCACCGAGTACGCCGTGTTTGCCACGCAGAACTACGGCGCGCAGTTCGAAGACGAGGTACCCTTCGGTCCCTACGAGCTTATCCAGGCCATCGATGCCGATGGCGACGGGCCCGATGGAGACGGCACGTCGATCGACGGCTGCTCGCCCTTCCTCAACCCAGACGACGTTGCGGGCAACATCGCGCTCATCAGCCGGGGCAGTTGCCCCTTCGTCGAGAAGGCCGAGAACGCCGCCAACGCGGGGGCTGTCGCCTACATCGTCTACATGGACGAGCGCGAAGGCCAGGAGGGCGAGACGCTGGTGAACATGGGCGGCGATTGCGAGCCCGATGTGTGCTCGGTCCCGGGCGTGTTCCTCAGCCGCCGCGATTACAAGACGATTATCACCGAGCCTGGCTTCGCTGAGATCGCCACGATCACGGTAGACTTTCCTTATGTAGGCTACGGTGAGATCAACACGGGGGCTGTGTATATCTCGATTAATGGCGATGGCTCCTTGGGTACGTGCTGGAGACGGTTAAACTGTATCTCTGGATACCTCTACGAGGGGTTCACCGCGCTTTTCGCTAGTAGCATCCTCGTCGGCCTTCATGGCAATGTTGCTGGTAGCCCCTACTCCTTCGACTCCGAATACGAGCAGGATGCAAGCGTTCGTCCCTTCACGGATGCCACCTTTGACGAGGCGTTCCAGACCGCCTTCCGCTCCCCCGACCTTGGCGTCCTCGTCACCCTCACCGCCCGCGCTCGCACCGGCGACCCCTTCGTCTTCCTCCAACTCGCCGCCGCCAACGAGACCGCCGCCGACCTCACCGATATCTACCTCGGCCTCTTCGCCGACTGGGATATTCTTGATCGAGACCTAGACCCCGACGACACCTCCACCAACGACTTCGCCGCCTTCGCCCCCGACCTCGGCCTCGCCTACGTCTTCGACGACGAACGCGCCCAGTTCTACGGCGTCATGCCTATCCTCACGCCTGCCTACCCCGGCGCCCGGCTCTCCGGCTACGGCACCGACTCCGGCGGCACCGACGAGGACATGTTCGCCGCGCTGACCGGCTTCGTGCCGCCTGCCGAGGGTGAGCGCGAGCGCGCGGTAGTGCTGGGGCAGGGGCCGTACACGCTGCCGGCCGACGGCACGCCGGTGGTGCAGGCCTTCGCGCTCGTGCCGGGGCTGACCGAGGCGGAGCTGTTCGCCAACGCCGAGGCCGCGCAGGCGCTCTTCGCCGTGGCTGCCGAGGACGAGACGCAGGCCGGCACGTACGCGCTCGCGTCGGTCTACCCCAACCCTGTGTCGACAACGGCGACGGTCGGCTTCACGCTGCCCGTCGCTGAGCAGGCTCGCGTGGAGGTGTTCGACCTGCTCGGGCGGCGCGTGGCGACGCTTGCCGACGGCCTCCGCGCGGCGGGCGAGCACCGCGTCACGCTGGACGCAGCGGGCCTGCCGAGCGGCGTCTACGTGGTACGCCTCGCCACGCCGAGCGCCACGCTCACCGAGCGCGTCACCGTCGTGCGCTGAGCAGTTTGATCACCTACCACCCTACACAGTCTATGCCGCGTGCCAACCTCCTCCTTGCACTCCTGCTCCTGCCGAGTGCCGTGTTCGCACAGGTCGTGGGCAAGACCAACGCGGAGCTCGAAGTAGCGGGCGTCGAGTATGCGGTGGTCGCCACACAGAACTTCGGCGCTCAGTTCAAGGCAGGTGCTCCGTTCGGGCCCTATGAGATCGTCCAGGCCGTCGACGAGGCTGGCGAAGGCACTACCCTCGACGGCTGTGACCCGATCACCAACCCGGACGAAGTCGCGGGCAAGATTGCGCTCATTAGTCGCGGCACCTGCGCCTTCGTGACAAAAGCCGAGAACGCGGCCAACGCGGGCGCTGTCGCCTACATCGTCTATATGGACGAGCGTGAAGGCCAAGACGGCGAGACCCTTGTCAACATGGGTGGCGACTGCGACGAGACCGTCTGCTCAGTCCCCGGCGTGTTCCTGAGCCGCCGTGACTACAAATCAATCCTAGCCGACGTTGAGGCTGGTGCTGAGGGCACCATCTTCAATGACTTCCATCCGCCCGCGTTCGGTGGAGTCGATACCGGCGCCATTAACGTGCCGCTGTATGACAATGGTTTCTTTGGCGCGCGAGAAGACCTAACGCAGACACCGTTTGGCGAACGCCCGCTCACTTACAACGGGTTCACGCCGCTCCGCGTCGGCACGGTCCTCGTCGGCATTGATGGGGTGGTAGTCACGAACCCCTACGGTGGCGAATCCGAGTTTGTGCGCGACGGCACAGTCTTGGTCGGAACCGTCGGCGAAGACCGACCTGCCTCCCAGGCCAGGTTTGCGTCTGAGACACTGGGCGTGAGCGTGACCAACCTCCTGTTCGGTGTCATGGACCAGGCTCACCTCATTCTGCAACTCTCCGTGTCGAGTACGACCGGCGAGGAGATCGAGGACGCCTACGTCGGCCTCTTCACCGACTGGAACGTCGTCGACGACCCCGACGACTCCGGTGCAGACGACCGCGGCGGCTTCGACATGGACTTCCAGATCCCCTACGTCTATGACACCGATGAGGCCCAATTCTACGGCCTCTACCCCATCCCTCAGCCAGACGGCGGAGCGCCGCTCTCGGGCTACTCCACCGACGTAGACCTCGCTGACGACGCGCAGTTGTTCGAGGCACTGACCGCCTCCGTCCCGCCCGCCGAAGGCGAGGCCGAGCGCGCGGTGGTAACCGGCCGAGGCCCCTTCACGCTACCCGCCGACGGTATGCCCGTCGTCGCCACCTTCGCGCTCGTCCCCGGGCTGACGAAGGCAGAGATGCTCGACAACGCGCAAGAGGCTTTCTTCACGATCTACCCGCCGCTCTCCGATGAAGCCGACAACGTAGCCCCGCACCAACTGCTGTCGGTCTACCCCAATCCTGTGTCGTCAACGGCGACGGTCGGCTTCACGCTGCCCACGAGCGAGGACGCCCGCGTGGAGGTGTTCGACACAGGATTGGGGTAGACCGACAGCAGTTGGTGCGGGGCTACGTTGTCGGCTTCATCGGAGAGCGGCGGGTAGATCGTG
>JBCCLD010000424.1:0-3765 GCA_039027055.1 Bacteroidota bacterium | reverse complement strand
GGCGTGTGGACATTGATCGGGTCAGGTGCTCACGAGACGCCGTTTGCGTCTCCGAAAGGCGCACGAGGAGCGCGATCTCGTAGGATCGAGTGACGAGTGGACCCCCCATTCTGTAGAGGTGGGCGGAGGCCGGACGGAGGCCGTGAGCATCGATCAGACCGATTGTCCACACGCCCTAGTACTATGACCAGTCGAGACTGTCGGCTCGTATAGGCCTCGAAGCCGCGTTTGGAGTCCCTCCACCGCTTTCGTGAGGGCAGGCTCTGGATAGGAGGGGACAGGGGTGGTTGACCGAGAGAGCACGGAGCATGACAAGATGAAGCGGTCGGAGTACTAGATGCGAAGCACACTGTACGGAGCGGTGAAGAGGAGGCGCTCCAAGAGGCACGGACCTACGAACGTAGGTCGATCACTTCCGCGCCGCGCGGCACGCGAAACGTGAACTGCGAGGCATCGAGGCGGGGGTTCAGGCGAATGTCAGAGAGCCCGATCGTCACGGACTGCCCCAAGCTGCGCACCTCTACGCGGACGGGGACGCCGTCCGACGCGCGCACATACAGCGTGGCGGCTTCGACTTCGTCGGCGGTGTTCTTAGGGCTTAGCGCGAGCACGTCCATCAGCACCCCGTTCCACGTCGTCCGCTCCACGACCTCGATGTCGAAGCGCTCGGGGTAGCGCAGGAACAACTCGCCGGGAGAGAAGAAGGCCGGATCGTCCGCGACGCGGCTAATGAGGACGGTGTTGTCCGACTCGGAGTAGGACCAGGCCGTTTCTCCATCGCTCACGATAGTCTGGCCGGGCAGCTCAACCCGAAACTGATCGCCTTGCACGGCGAGGGTGCCTTCCAGCGTCTGCCCGCCGATATGCTGAGAGAACGAGGCCTTGACGGCGCGGAGCGTCTGGTAGGTCCGGTCAATACGGTCCAGGACTGCCTGTGCGTCAGGGACCTCGTTGGGTGACTGGGCGCCAACGGGGGCTGCTACCAGGAAAGCGAGCAAGAGAAGGACGCGACGCATCGACATGGGGGAGAGGGGGCACAATCGCAGCGTCCAAAAAACGCACGAACGCCCCGCCGGATTGCATCGGGCGGGGCGTTCGCGGTGAATTCGACAGGGGGCATTGGGCGCGCCCTCTGTCGCACCTCACTACTTGACTGAGATCTGCCTCGGCTTGCGCGCCTCGGCCTTCGGGAGCGTCACAGTAAGCACACCGTCTTCGAATCCTGCGTCGATCCCGTCGGGGTTGACGGCGTCGCCCACGCGGAAGGCTCGGAAAAACTTGCCGTAGGTCCGTTCGATACGACGGAACCGATCGTCGGACTCCTCGCCGGAGAACGAGCGCTCGCCGCTGATCTTCAGTAGGCCATCGTCGAGTGTGATCGTCAGCGTGTCCTTGTCGATGCCGGGGAGGTCGAGGGCGAGCACGAAGGCGTCCTCGTTCTCGGCAAGGTCGGCGCGCGGGCTCCAGACCGCCTGGGCGGCATCGGCGAGACGATTGGGATAGAAGTCGTCGAACAGCCGGTGCATCTCGCGGCGGAAGCTGTCGAACTCGCGGGTGGGGGTATAGCGAAGAAGCGTCCTCATGGCTTAGCTTGGTATTGGGTTGTGAATGCGAATCGAGTCAGGGGGCGCATGCGGTTGAGGTATGCGTGAGTCCCCTCATTGAGGTCATTTTCGGCTAGTACCCTTGCTAAGCTTATGCCAATACCCAGCGTTTGCCACCTTGTCAGGCCAAACCTAACTTGATCAATCGTCGTGCTACATCGTGTCAGGTCGGGCGGACAAACCGGCGTAGATCGCGCAGCGTTGGATGCCGCAATGGCAGTCGGGCTGAAGGTGGAAGGGTGGTGCCCAGCCGGCCGCCGTGCCGAGGACGGCCCCATTCCCGAACGCTATCCGCTCCATGAAACCGGGTCCGCGGCGTACCGTGTCCGCACGCGCTTCAACGTCCGGGATGCCGACGCGACGCTCATCGTTGCGCCCAAGCCGCTGGTTGGAGGTACAGCCTTAACGGTCACGGTGGCCGATGAGATGAAACGCCCGCTCTACCATCTTCTCCTCCACGCCGATTCGAATCCTGCAGCCGTCGACCTTGCCCCTCTGAGCGCCTGGATCGCGGAGCATGACGTGCGTACCCTCAATGTGGCGGGGCCGCGCGCGAGCACGGTGCCTGGGATCTACGCACCGGCACGTGCCGTGCTGACACGCCTGTTCACGCCGTAGCCCTATGCCCTGGGTCGATCGTCTTCCACACGCGGGGCGGCGTATAAGCCGAATTCTGTACCGAAGACTCTGGCGGAGAGCCCTCGGCGACCGTCATCTATCTGCGACGCCCGTCGCCGGACGCCTGTAGCAGCCTACCCGCCACGCTGCGTCAGTGAGTTGACGCTCCCGCGAGCCGCGGTCGACGCGTGGCTGTTTAGCCTTGCACCCCGTGAGGTTTGCCTAGCCGCCCCCGTCACCGGGGACGCTGGTGGGCGCTTACCCCACCGTTTCACCCATCACCTGTGCGTGGCGGGTCGTTGCCGACCCGTGGCACGCCATCGGCTGGTCTGTTCTCTGTTGCACGTGCTGTCGAGCCAGGCCCGGGGGCATGGCCCGCCTTCCTGTTAGGAAGCACGGCGCTCTGCGGTGTTCGGACTTTCCTCCCCGGCGCTGCACAGGTTCCGATGGAACTTGGCCCGCCGAGGCGACGGTCCCGCCGCCCCGCGTGTGGAAGACGAAGGATGGTGGATGTTCGAATGGCGATTTCTGATGGACGATCTGGTCTTCCAATCGAACATCGCCAATCAACCACCAAAAAAATCAAAAGTCCAGTTCGGCGACGGTTTCCTGGAAGAGTGCGTCGTCTACGATGATGCGGCCGGTGTGCTCGCAGGGGATGATGCGGTTGCGCTGGCGGATCTCCACCTGGCGCTGCGGAGGCACCTGGAAGCCACCCGCAGCTCCGCGCTCCAGCGGCACCACGGCGCGGCCATCGCGGAGCCGCCCCCGGAGGCGCTCGTACGCCTGGAAGTAGCGCCCTTCGATGGCCTGGGCCGCCTCGTCGCGCTTGGCCTGGAAGCCTTGCTGCTCTTTCTTCGTGTCCTCGACGACCTGTTCGAGGTCGGCCTGCTTCTCCTTCAGGATCGACTCCAACTCGCCGAGGCGCTCCTCGGCACCGACGATGGCCTCCTTGTCGCGCTCGATGGTGACGGTGAGTTCCTCCGTCTCGAGGTGCGCCGCGGTGATCTTCTGGCGCTGGGCCTCGATCTCTTTCGTGAGGGCGTCGTACTCGCGGTTGTTGCGCACTTGGAGTTGCTGCTCCTCGTACTTTTTGATCATCGCCTCGCTCTCCACCACGTCGAGGGCGAGCTTCTTCTGGCGGGCTTCGCCCTCCATGATCTCACGCTTGGCCTTGTCGATGCGCGTGGCGAGGCCAGCGCGCTCGTCTTCGAGGTCGCGGATCTCCTCAGGGAGGTCGCCGCGGAGCTTCTCGATCTGGTCGATGCGGCTGTCGATGTACTGGAGGCGGATGAGCGCCTTGAGCTGGTCGAGGATGGTGCTCGGGGCGTCGGTAGTCGCGGGCATACAGGTGCTAGGGTAGGCGAGGACGGGCAGCGATTGCAGCACGCTTCCACGCAGCACCCCGCCCCAAGATTCGCAAAGGACGTGCGAAGGTGAAACGCCACCGTGCACGGGTCTTCGTACAACCTCCATGGAACGAGACGAAGGCATGTGCATTTGACCAAAAGGATAAACCAAAAGATAAACCTGTGGTCGCTGC
>JBCCLD010000423.1:0-3830 GCA_039027055.1 Bacteroidota bacterium | reverse complement strand
TCAAGTACAACCAGTTGATGAAGCTCGGCTGGGCCTACCTGCTGCCCATCGCCATCGCCAACATCCTCGTGATCGCCCTCGGCATCGCCGTGTGGTATGCGGTGGCGTAGGGCGTGTGACGCAAGGCGAGGGTGAAGGTGTGGACGCGCTCACCTGCGTGTATGTCAGAAGCCTGCTCAACAGGCCTGGACGGTTGCGGAGCCCGCTGCACGTCGGTGCAGACTTTGGCTTCGCGCTGGTGCTCTTGCTCGCGCTGGCGTGGGTGCTGCCGGAGCGCTGCTCAACCGGCTCGCGCAGGCGAGGGTGGGTCGGGACGCAGTAGACCTGGATGGCCTGCTGCGCATGGTGGAGGCGGCCCCGTTCGGAGCAGGGTTCTGGCTCACCGCCATGCTCCTCAGCACGCTGCTGCCCACCGCGCTGCACATCGGCTTCGCGCTCTACGGGCTTGTGCTACCAGTCCATGTCGAACGCCGTAAACAGCACCGAACTACGCTGGAAGCCGCCCATGCGAACGGAACCACGCTCTCGAAGCGACAGCGGCACACCATCGCGCGCTACCTGGTGCTGAATCACGGATTGGTGACGGTGGCGATGACGGCGTTGCTGGTCGTCGTCCTCGTGGGTGCGACCGTGCAGATTGCCTCGCTGTTCGAGACGGCCCCGCTGCTCTCGGTGGCGCGGCACGCCATCGCTACCGTCGGCGGCTGAGCGCTCACCATAGCCGTCCCTCGGCGATCAACTGTGTCGCGCGGCGGCGGAGTGGGGACCACGTAAGTAGTGTGCGGGCGGGCGCAGGGAACCGGTAGGCGTCGGGGCCGCGCAGCGCCGGGCGCATCACGAGACGATGCACGAGGTCTTGCGCGGTCTGCGCGAGACGGATCGGTCCCTGGCGCGCACGCTGGACGGCGGCGAGGTCGGCGTCGGCGATGGCTCCTGTGAGGAGCTTTGGGCCGAGGTGCGCGGCGGTGGTCTCGGCGTCTTGGATAGCGAGGTTGATGCCGACCATCCCGACGGGGCTCATCGCGTGGGCGGCGTCGCCGAGGCAGAGCAGGCCGGGGCGGTGCCACCGCTTGAGGCGGCTCGTCTCGATGGAAAGCAGCGCCGTCTCGTCCCACGACCGCAGCGTGTCGAGCCGGTCGGCCACGTCGGGTACCGTCGCGGCGATCCGTGCGCGGAAGGCGTCGAGGCCCTGCGCTTTCAACTCGGGCAGCGTGTCCTTGGCGAGGATCAGCCCGACCTGCCACCGCTCGCCTGCGTCCATGAGCGCGACCATCGTGCCGGGGCCGAAGCGGAAGTCGGCCCCGGCGGCCTCGTCCATCGTCGCGGCGTCATGGGGGCGCTTCGGGAGGTGGAACCACAGCACGTCGATGGGCGCGGGGCGGCGCTCGACGTGGAGCCCGGCGAGCGTCCGCACGCGCGAGTGTCGCCCGTCGCAGGCCACGGTGAGCGCGGCACGTACCTCGTGCACCACGCCGTCGCGCTCGTAGCACGCGCCTCGGACCTCGCCGTCAGCTTCAATCACCTCCTGCACGTCCGCGCCGGTGACGAGCGTGAAGCCGTCGTGCTGAGCAGCGGCGTCGAGGACGAGCGGGAGGAAGCAGCGCTGCGGCGTCATCACCACCTCGCCGTAGGGCACGTCGGCGCGGTCGGCCCACTCGGCGAAGTCGGCGAAGCAGAGTTCGCCCTCGGGCGTGACCGCGGTGAAGTGCGTCGTGACGACGTGGGGAAGCGCCCGCACCGCGTCGAGCAGTTCGAGGCGGTCGAGGAGGCGCAGCGTGGCCGGGTTGAGCGTGTTACCGCGAAAGGCGCGGTCAAAGTCGGTGTGCTTCTCCAGCAGCGTCACCCGCACGCCCTGCCGCACGAGCAACAGCGCGAGGAGCGCCCCGGCAGGGCCGGCCCCGACAAGCACGGCGTCGGTAGGTGGGTCGTGGACGAGATGCATAGTTTTGTTAAGGAGGTGTGAAGTACTCAGGGGCGTGAACCCTTTTGGCCAGGTTTGGCGCATAGCACTGTGAACCTCCGACACGAGGTCCTTCCTCTGGTGTGGGGACACTTGGGGAATGGAAGCACTTCCCTCGGGAAGCTGACTCGCAAAGCCTATGTGGTGGTGGGAACCTTTGCGAGAGAACCGGGCGCGGCCTTCAACGCCGCGCCCGGTTTTTTGTGGCCTGTCATCCTTTTTAGGGGAGCTAGCAACCCCGCGCGGCACATCGGATCTTCGGAGCCGTAGTCTTCCGTAGCTCGCCCTCCCCCCGCCGATGCGTCTGCTCCCGATGCGCTTGCTCTACCTGCTGCTGCTGCTCGTCGCCGTGCCAGCCCAAGCGCAGCAGGCCACCATCGCCTTTGCCATTGACATGACCGAGGCCGTCGAAGCAGGGTGGTTCAGCCCGGCGAACGAGCGCGTCGGTGTGCGCGGCGCGGTCGCCCCGCTGTCGTGGGACCGGAGCCTTGCCGCAGAGGATGCCGACGGGGACGGGGTCTACACCCTCACGCTCCCCTTTGAGGTCGCCAGCGACAGCCTCGTCCTCGCCTACAAGTTTCACGCGGAGGGCGGCGGCAACGAGCCCAACGGTGGCTGGGAGTCGGGGCCGAATCGCCAGGTGGTCCTCTACCCCGGCCAGCCAGCCGCCGTCGCGCGCCGCTTCGACGAGCCGGTGCTCGATTACGCTCCGACCTTCACCGGCACCATCGAGGTCGTCGAGGACGTGTCCTCGGCGCACCTCGACCTCTCGCGCGACGTGTTCGTCTACCTCCCGCCGGGCTACGCGGACGACCTCGACCGGCGCTACCCGGTGCTCTACGTCCACGACGGCCAGCACGCCTTCGACGCCGCCGACGGGGCTGAATGGGGCTACGACGAGACCGCCCAGGCGCTCATCGCGGCGGGCGAGATCGAGCCCGTCATCATCGTGGGCGTAGGCAACACGGCCCGCCGCACCGACGAATACACGCAGACCGTGCAGACGTGGCGGCACACGCTCACGCGCACGGACGAGGCTCCCCAGGGCGGCGACGCATCCGACCTGCTTCGCTTCACCGGACGCTACGCCCTCGACGCGACGCCGGAGGAAGGACTCGACCTGGAAGTCCGCGACGGCACCCTCGTCGGGCGCTTACCCGGCCAGGAGATCTGGAACTCCTTGGAGCAGGTGGACCCGCTCACCTTCTACGTGTCCGACCTGAGCATCACGATGCAGTTTGAGGCCGACGAGGCGGGCCGCATCACCAGGGTCACCGCCACGAGGCCGCCTCGCGGGGGCGACGGACTCGCCTACGGGCGCTTCCTCGTGGAGGAGCTGAAGCCCGCCATCGACGCGCAGTACCGCACCGACCCCGGTCGGACGTCGCTCGGCGGCGCCTCCCTCGGTGGCCTCATCACGATGGTACTCGGCCTCAAGTATTCCGAGGTCTACGATGGCCTGCTCGTGGTTGCGCCGTCGGTGTGGTGGGACAGCGAGGAGGTGCTGGACCGCGTACGCGCGCTCGACGCTCCGACGGGGCAGCACGTGTGGCTGAGCATGGGCGTGGAGGAGTCCGACGGGATGCGGCAGGGCGCGCGCAAGCTCGGCGTCGACCTGCGTGCGGCTGGCTGGACCAGCGGCGAGGACTTTGTCTACACCGAGAACGCGGGCGGCCACGACGAGGAGGCGTGGAGCCAGATCGTCCCCGACATGCTGCGGTTTCTGTATGGGGAGTGAGACCAGATACGAGAAAACCCTGTGCCTTGCCTACTTCTCTCACCGTTGTAATCCCGGACTTGATCCGGGATCTATACGATGCACCCTATGGATTCTCGCGCTCGCGGGAATGACGCTGAGGTGAGTTTGCAC
>JBCCLD010000422.1:0-3836 GCA_039027055.1 Bacteroidota bacterium | reverse complement strand
TTGACGAAGATGCCCTGCGCCGTCTCGGGGCGGAGGTAGACGGTGCTGTCCGCGCCATCTTGGCTCTGCGCGAGCGCGCCGAGTTGCGTCTCGAACATGAGGTTGAACTGCCGCACGGCGGTCCAGTCGAACGCCCCGGAGTCGGGGGCGCGGATGCCCTCGTCCTGGATGATGTCGAAGAGCGCCTGCGGCATGTCGTCGGCGTGGAGCGCGCGGACGAAGCGCTCGTAGACGGCGTCGGCCCCGTCGTCCTTGCCCTTCTTGCGCAGCTTCGCGATGTGGCCCTCGATGAGTTGGTCGGCGCGGTAGCGCTTCTTCGACTGCTTGTCGTCGATCATCGGGTCGTTGAACGCGTCCACGTGGCCCGACGCCTTCCAGACGGTCGGGTGCATGAGGATGGCCGCGTCGAGGCCCTCGACGTTGTCGTGCTCGTAGACCATCGCGCGCCACCAGCGGTCCTTGACGCGGCGCTTGAGTTCGACGCCGAGCGGGCCGTAGTCGTAGGTCGCGGCGAGGCCGCCGTAGATCTCGGAGGACTGGAAGAGGAAGCCGCGGCGCTTCGCGAGCGAGACGATGGTGTCGAGGGTGTCGGCCATGATCGTGGCGTCAGAGACGGGTGGCAGGAGGAGACGAGTTGCGTTCTACTAAAAAAGACACCCCAGCGCGGGATGTCTCCGAATCGTTGTCGAAAGGTACGAATCGGGCGCGGGGGGAACGTCGCGGGCCGGATGTGCTACAGGACCTGCTCCTTGCTCTCCCCCTCGTCGCCATGCCTACTCCTGTCTGCTCTCGCTTCGCCCGCGTCAGACGTGCGTCTGTGCTCATCTTCACCCTGCTCGTGCTGGCGGGCTGCGGAGGCGGCGAGTCGACCGAACGCGGCATCGAGGCAAACACCGACGGGACGGCTGCGATGGTCGCCGCGCTCGCGGCCGTGGTGGACTCGGCGGACGCCAACCCGTCGCCCTACTTCCACCGCAACCGCCGGCGGGCTGAGGCGCTCCGAGCGCGGCTCCTGCGCGTCGCCGGGCCGCAGGCCTTCTCGCTGCGCTACGCCTTCGCCGAAGAGGTGCTCGACGCGGGCGACTCGCGCGCGGCCATCGTGGAGACCGAAGACCTCCTACGCCAAGCGGGCCTGCGCCCCGAACAAATCGGCACCGACGCGATGCCGAGCGACCCACGCGCACCTGGCGCCCTCTCCCCGCGCACGAAGCCGCTCGTCGACCTCCTCGCGCTCAGCCACCTCCGCCTCGCCGAGCAGGAGAACTGCCTCACCAACCACAACGGCGCGGTCTGCATCCTCCCCTTCGCTCGGGAGGCCGAGCACACCGACGAGACGCACGCACGCACCGCGATCCGCCTCTACACCGCCCTCGCCCGCCGCTTCCCCGATGACTTCGGCAGCCGGTATCTGTTGAATCTCGCGTATGTCGCGGTAGGTGAATACCCAGGCGGCGTCCCTGCCGACCTGCGCGTGCCTGGCCTCGCGCGGCCCACCACTGCCGCGCTCCCGCGCTTCGAGAATGTCGCCCCGAAGCTTGGCCTCGATGTGAACGGGCTCTCGGGCGGCGTCTCCGTGGCCGACTTCGACGGTGACGGGCACCTCGACCTGTTCATGAGCGCCTACGGCCTCGACGAGAACGTGCGCCTCTTCCTCGCCGACGGGACGGGCGGCTACCGCGACCACACGCAGGCGGCGGGCCTCGACGGCCTCGTGAGCGGACTCAACACGACGCACGCCGACATCGACAACGACGGCGACACGGACGTGCTGGTGCTGCGCGGCGCGTGGCTCGGCGCGGTCGGCACCCACCCAAACTCGCTGCTGCGCAACAACGGCGACGGCACCTTCGAGGACGTGACAACGGCGGCAGGGCTCGGTAGCCCCGCGTTCGGCGCGGGGCACCCGACGCAGGTCGCCGCCTGGGCCGACGTGGACTGCGACGGCAACCTCGACCTGTTCGTCGGCCACGAGTCGATGGGATCGTACGCCGACCTCGGGGTGGGCGACGCGGCGGCGGGGCAGCGGCACCCGTCGCACCTCTACCTCAACGACGGCACGGGCGTCTTCACGGAGCGCGCCGCCGACCTCGGCCTCACCGTCGATGCGTTCGTCAAGGGCGCGGCCTTCGGCGACGCGAACGGCGACGGCTGGCCCGACCTCTACGTCTCGGTCCTCGGCGGCGCGAACCTGCTCTTCCTCAACCGCGAAGGCACGCGTTTCGAAGAGGTCGCGGCGCAGGCGGGCGTGCAGGCCCCCGCGTTCTCGTTCCCGACGTGGTGGTGGGACTACGACCACGACGGCGACGACGACCTGTTTGTGATCTCCTACGACGCCCGCTTCTTCCGGGACGTAGCTGGGCAGGTCGCGCGCGAGTTTCTCGGCGAGGCGTCGCAGGCCGAGCGCCCGCGCCTCTATCGGAATGACGGCGCGGACGAGGCAGGGCTCCCGACGTTCACCGACGTGACCGCCGAGGCGGGCTTGGACCGCGTGGTCTTCGGCATGGGCAGCAGCTTCGGCGACCTCAACGGCGACGGCTGGCTCGACGCCTACATCGGGACGGGCGCGCCGGACCTGCGCTCGCTCGTCCCCAACCGGATGTTCCTCGGTGGCTCGACCGGCACGTTCGAGGAGGTGACGATGGACGGCGGCTTCGGGCACCTCCAGAAGGGCCACGGCGTCGCCTTCGCTGACCTCGACCGGGACGGCGACGAGGATGTCTACGCCGTCATGGGCGGCGCCGTGGAGGGCGACGTCTTCCCGAACGCGCTCTTCGAGAACCCAGGCTTCGGGCAGGCGCACGTGACACTGATGCTGGAAGGCGACCCGGCACCCGACGAAGGCCAAGGCTCGAACCGAAGCGCCATCGGGGCTAGGCTCCGGCTCACCGTTGCCGACGCGCGCGGCACCGAACGGACGCTCACGCGGACCGTCTCGACGGGCGGGTCCTTCGGCGCGAACGCGCTGCAGCAGACCATCGGCCTGGGCGACGCGGCGCGGATCGTCGCCCTGGAGGTAACGTGGCCCGACGCGGCCGGCACCGTGCAGGCCTACGACGCGCTGGACCTCGACGCCTCGTATCGCCTCGTTCAGGGTCAGCCTGCCGAGCGCCTCGACCGTCCGCCCGTCCCCTTCCGTCACGACGCGACGATGGAGCACGGTGGGCACTCGATGTAAACGGCTGGCCTCAGCCGCGCAGCGCCTCGACCGTGTCGGCGATGGCGAGGGCCACGAGGTCGCCGCGCTGGAGCACGTCGGCGTTGCGGACGCGCAGCACGTGCAGCCCGAGCGCTTCGAGGGCACGCTGCCGCTGCGTGTCGGCCTCGGCACGCGCCGGGTCGTCGTGGATGCCACCATCGACTTCGACCACGAGCTTCACCTCGGGGCAGTAGACGTCCACCACGTAGGCTCCGACGCCGTGCTGCCTGCGGAATTTGGCCCCGGCTACCTGCCGGTTGCGCAGCACAGCCCACAGCGCGGCTTCGGCGGGCGTCCTCTGGGCACGCAGGCGGCGGCGCAGCGTCTTTGATCGGGGGAGGTTGTTCCAGCGTCGGCGCTCGTCCATGGTTGGTGCCGCTGCCAGGGCGGCGCTCGTTGAACGCGCATGATAACGCGCAGGATACGGTGGCCGGGTACAGCGCCGGGGCCATCCACCGCCCCCGACCCCTCCCGACATCGCGGGGGATCTGTGTCGGATCTCTAGGGCGTGTGGACATTGATCGGGTCAGGTGCTCACGAGACGCCGTTTGCGTCTCCGAAAGGCGCACGAGGAGCGCGATCCCGTAGGATCGAGTGACGAGTGGACCCCCCATTCTGTAGAGGTGGGCGGAGGCCGAAC
>JBCCLD010000421.1:0-3853 GCA_039027055.1 Bacteroidota bacterium | reverse complement strand
GCGTTGAGGTGGCAGGCCGCCTCGCCCAACACGACTCGCTGTCCAACGGTACCGACTTCGAGGGCATGTTCGTCGGCGATGGCCAGCGTCCGAATGCCGAGGCGGTGCCCGGCATGTGGCGCGCGCTCGAAGTAAGGGTTGGGTTCGGGTCAGCGCCTCGTTGGGTTGGGAGGCCAAAGGGGATCTACGCTGAGCTCGGCAGCCAGGTGGGGCACTTTGACCCAGATGGGAGCGAAGCCACAGACGTACTGAGATTCACAGGTGAAGTCGGCGGCCGTATATCAACGCTGTTCCGACGACGCCCTGAGCCCGCCGCGCTCATCGCGAGTGTCTCGGCAGGATGGGTGAGCACCGAATCGCCGATGCAGTTGCGTCCGCGCTATGAAACGGGAACGGGGCTGTTGAGCGGCTTCGGTGCGTCCCGTACGCTTGCCAGCCCCCCCCTCTCGACGCGGCGGCACGTCCAACTTGCCTGGGAACACGACTTCGGACGCAGCCTCTTCGAAACGGTCGGACTCCCCGTCGGCATAGCGGTGACAGGCAGCCACCTCTGGCAGGACGTCGTAGCGAGCATCCACGAGGTTGGCGTATCGCTGCGGCGCCCGTTCCGGTTTCCTGTTCGGGTAGACGGGGCGGTTCGACTCGATCAAGTCGGGTGGTTTGTAGGCTTCGGATTGACCCGGTGATAGGGAGGCGACGGTCGTTCCACTCCTTCCGAACGGCCGTTCACATAGGTGCTGCTGCAAATCCCATTCGGTTTGTTTCGACAGAGCGAGAAGGTTCGTTTCCAATCCCGTCGCATGAACCGTACAGCCACGCAAGTGAATGTGGCAAAACCGGGCTGGAATAGGCTTTGCGCAGGGTGTAACCCTATCTACACCCTACGACTTATTCACCCATGGGACAGCAACAACTTCTCCTTCTTGTTCTATCCATCGTCATCGTCGGACTATCCGTCGTGAACGGGATCGAAGCATTCGGCGAGAATCGGAAAAAATTTCTGCAAGACCAGACCATCGCACTGATGATGGACATGGTCACAAAGGCGCAGGCGTGGAAAATGACGCACACTGCGCTAGGCGGGGGTGACAACGGGGACCCGGACGACTTCAGCGCGCTCTCCCTCTCCAACCTGGGCCTCACAACTGAAGGGCTGCATGAGCGCGACACAGAAGCGGAGACTGGCTCGCAGGGCATGGGCGGTAGCTACCTGATGCGCACAGACTTTGCGTGTCTGAAAATCGGACCTACAATCACTGGCGTCCGCGTCATTGCATTGAACTTAGACTGCGACCTTGCTTCTGCGTGGATGCAGATCGTAGTGCGGGGCACCAGCCTTGAAGACCTCTCATTCAGGTTCAACGAGGACAACTACATAACGAACGGACAGTAAGCGCTGCGGCTGACGGAGGGGGGGCGCTAACGAGGCGGTATCTTCGCGGGGCACGACCACCGCCCGCTCGCCATGCCCAAGACATCGCCCGAATCGTCCGCTGCCGTCCCGCAGACCAAGGAGCAAGCCAGCCTCTTCCCGCTGCCCGCCGACAAGAAAAAGCGCGCGGGGGCGACGCCGCTCATGCGGCAGTACTGGAAGATCAAGGACCGCCACCCTGGCGCGCTGTTGCTCTTCCGCATGGGCGACTTCTACGAGACCTTCGAGCGCGACGCCGAGGTCGTGGCGGACGTGCTCGGGATTACGTTGACGAAGCGGGGCAACGGGGCCGCCGAGGACATCCCGCTCGCGGGCTTCCCGCACCACGCGCTCGAAACGCACCTCCCGAAGCTCGTCAGCGCAGGCTACCGCGTCGCCGTGTGCGAGCAACTTGAAGACGCCAAGTACGCCCGCAAAATCGTCAAGCGCGACGTGGTGGAGGTCGTGACCCCCGGCGTGGCGATGCGGGACCAACTCCTCTCGGCAAAGCATGCGCACTACCTCGCCGCCGCCGTCTGGGGTACCACCAAGCGGACGCGAGGCCGCGTCGGCTTTGCCTTCGTTGACGCCTCCACCGGCGAGTTCTACGTCGCTGAGGCCGCGGCGACCGACTTCGAAGGCTTGCTGCAAACGGTTGGGCCGGCGGAGCTACTCATCGACAAACGCCAGAAGACGCAGCTCCAGTTGATCCGCGACACGTCGTTCGCGCTGACGCCGCAGGAAGACTGGGTGTTCAGCTACGACTTCGCCTACGAGACGCTGCTGCGGCACTTCCAGACCCACTCGCTCAAGGGTTACGGATTCGAAGACGAGGGCCCCAACGGCGACGACGCACTGGCGATCACGGCGGCGGGCGCCGCGCTCTACTACCTCAGTGAGACGCAAAAGGGACGCGTCCCGCACGTGCGCCGCCTCCAGCGCTACGACGCCAGCGACTACATCGCGCTCGACGCGGCCACGAAGCGTAACCTCGAACTCGTCGCCACGATGCAGGGCCGCCGCGACGGCTCGCTCGTTTCGATCCTCGACCACACGCTCACGCCGATGGGCGGGCGGCTCCTGCGCGCGTGGCTCGTCCGGCCCCTCCAGTCCGTCGATAAGATCGAGCAGCGCCTCGACGCCGTGGACGCGCTCGTTCAGTCGGAGCGGCTGTGCCGGAGCCTGCGCGAGGAACTGAGGCAGGTCGGCGACCTCGAACGCCTCGCCGCGAAAGTGTGCACCGGCCGCGCCACGCCGCGCGACCTCGTCACGCTCAAGCTCACGCTGCGTCAGATCCCGCCGGTCAAGCAGCTGTTGGAGGACGCCGCGTCCGTGACGCTCGCAAAGGTCACCGACGCGCTCACCCTCTGCCAGGACACCGTCGAGCGCATCCACGCAGCGCTCGCCGACGAGCCCCCCGCCAAGATGGACGCGGGAGGCACCATCCGCGCCGGGTTTTCCGAGGAACTGGACGACCTCCGCACGGTCTCGAAGGGCGGCAAGACGTTTCTCGCAGAGCTCCAGGCGCGTGCGGCGGCCGAGACCGGTATCACGAGCCTCAAGATTGGTTACAACAGAGTCTTCGGCTACTACCTGGAAGTCACCAACACGCACAAGGACAAGGTCCCGGCTGCGTGGACGCGGAAGCAGACGCTCGTCAACGCCGAGCGCTACATCACCGAGGATCTGAAGGTCTACGAGGAGAAAATCCTCACCGCCGAGGAGCGTACGCTGGCGCTCGAACAGCAGCTCTTCGCCGAGCTGCGCATGGCCGTCGCCGAGGCCGTCGAGCCGATCCAGCGCAACGCCCGCTATCTCGCCATGCTCGACGTGTTCGCCGGGCTGGCCGAGGCCGCGCGGAAGTACGACTATGTGCGCCCGGCTGTGGACGGCTCCCGCGTGCTCGATCTCGAAGCCGTGCGGCATCCCGTCGTGGAGCGCACGCTCCCAGCGGGTGAGGCGTTCATCCCGAACAGCGTCCTCCTCGACCCAGACGACGAGGTGACGGCTGAGCCCACTCGTGGCGGGCAACTCCACGTCATCACCGGGCCGAATATGGCGGGCAAGAGCGTCGTGCTGCGGCAGGTCGGGTTGGCCGTCCTCCTCGCACAGGTGGGTAGCTTCGTCCCCGCGAAGCGGGCGCGGATCGGCGTCGTGGACAAAATCTTTACGCGCGTCGGCGCTTCGGACAACCTCGCGGCGGGGGAGAGCACCTTCCTCGTGGAGATGAACGAGACCGCGAACATCCTCAACAACGCCACGCCTCGCTCCCTCATCCTGCTCGACGAGGTCGGCCGAGGGACGAGTACGTTCGATGGGCTGAGCATCGCCTGGGCCATCGTGGAGCACCTCCACGATCATGCGCCTGTGGCCGCGCGAACGCTCTTCGCAACGCACTACCACGAACTCAATGCGCTCGCGGAGCGGCTCGACGGGGTGCTG
>JBCCLD010000420.1:0-3875 GCA_039027055.1 Bacteroidota bacterium | reverse complement strand
GCCAAGGGTGAGAAGCGGGACGAAGGAGCCGGTGCAGGCCGCGTTGTTGGCGCACTCCGGCGCAGCAAGCGTGCTAAGCGAGGTGCTGACGCTGCCCGAGGCACAGGAGGCCGGCGAGATCGAGGCGGTCGGCCACCGCGTCGTCCACGGCGGCGAGGAGTTCGCCGACTCCGTGCTCATCGACGACGAGGTCATCGAGGCCATCCGCGACGCGTTCGACCTCGCGCCGCTGCACAACCCGGCCAACCTCAAGGGCATCCGCGCCGCCCAGGCGGCCTTTCCCGACGTACCGCACGTCGCTGTCTTCGACACGGCGTTCCACCAGACGCTCCCGCCGGAGGCCTACCTCTACGCGATCCCCAACCGGCTCTACCGCCGCCACAAGATCCGCCGCTACGGTTTCCACGGGACAAGCCACTACTACGTCAGCCGCCGCCTCTACGAGATCGCCGGCCTCGACAAGCAGAAGAGCCGCGTCATCACCTGCCACCTCGGCAACGGCGCGTCGCTGTGCGCCATCCGCAACGGCAAGAGCGTGGACACGTCGATGGGCATGACGCCGCTCGCGGGCCTCGTGATGGGCACGCGCTCGGGCACCATCGACCCCTCGATCATCTTCGACCTCATAGCGAAGGAGGACAAGACGCTCGCCGAGGTCCACACGATGCTCAACAAGTACAGCGGCCTCCTCGGCCTCTCCGGCTACGCCGCCGACATGCGCGACCTCATCCGCGAGGCCGCCGACGGCGACGTGCGCTGCCAGCAGGCCATCAACGTGTTCTGCCAGCGCGTGAAGGGCTACATCGGGATGTACATGGCCGTCCTCAACGGCGCCGACGCGGTCGTCTTCACGGCGGGCATCGGCGAGAACGCGCCCTCGATCCGCGCACAGATCTGTAAGAACCTCGACCACCTCGGCCTCTGCATCGACCCGCAGCGCAACGACGGCCTCCGGGGCGAAGAGCGCCGCATCTCGACGGACGACAGCGCCGTGCAGGTGTGGGTCATCCCCACCGACGAGGAGTTGGTGATCGCAACCGACGCCAAGAAGATCGCCGAGACGCTAAAACAGACGCCCTTTGTTTGAGGGCAGAAGGATGAAGGCAACATGCAGGAAGGGAGCCCGTTGGGCTGTGTCTGGGCCCAGGGTGGTCGCCCTACTTCTCGCCACGCTGCTCCTCGCTGGCTGTGCCGCGCAGGACGAGGTGCCTACGGCGACCCTGCAGGACGACCTCGCGCCGATGATGGAGGAGGTGCCCGTCGGCGACGCGTTGGCACGGGCGCTGCTCGACACCACCATCGCCGTGCACGGCGGCGACGCGCTCGACCGCGCGCGCATGGCATTCGTCTTCCGCGGCACGCCGTTCGTGCTCACCCGCGACGCTGGGCGCTTCGTCTACGAGCGCACCCGCACCGACGAGGCGGGGCTACCTGTCCGTGACGTGCTCGACAACGACGGGCTGCGCCGTGAGGTCAGCGGCACCGCAGTCCCGATGGATGACCGCGAGACCCGGCGCACCGAGACGGACGTGAACTCGGTCGCCTACTTCGCGCTGCTTCCCGCCCCGCTCACCGACCCGGCCGTGACACCGCGCTACCTCGGTCAGGACGTAATCGCGGGCGAGCCGTACGAGCGCGTCGAGGTGACGTTTGCCCAGGACGGCGGCGGGCGCGACTGGCAGGACCGCTACGTCTACTGGCTCCACGCCGAGACGCGCACGATGGACTACCTCGCCTACAGCTACGAGCTCGCGCCCGACGCGGACGGCCCCAACGACACCGGCCATCGCTTCCGCATCGCCACCAACGCGCGCACCGTCGGCGGCGTCCGCGTGCAGGACTACCGCAACCACACCGCCGACAGCATCGAGGCGCTGGACGACTACGCCGCGCTCGTCGGCACAGAGCGACTGCGGCGCGTCTCCGACGTCGTGCTCGACAGCGTGACCGTGGAGCTGCTCCGTTGACGTATGGCGGTGTGCAGGTATGCACGTGTGAACGAGCGTCCTCATTCACACCTGCATACGTTCACGCGTCCACACCGCGCAGCGAGAGCGCGCGGACGACGTACTTCCCGAGCACGTCGAACTCTAGGTTGATGCGGCGGCCAGGCTGCCAGGCGTGCATCGTGGTATGCTCCCACGTGTAGGGGATGATCGCGACGGTGAGGTGGTCGTCCGCGAGTCGTGCCACCGTGAGTGAGATGCCATCGAGCGCGACCGAGCCGACCGGGATGAGATAGGAGGCGAATTGCCGGTCGAACTCAACCGTCACCATCCAGGAGTCGGCGAGCGCTTCGATGGACCGGACCGCGCCGGTGGCGTCGACGTGGCCGAGCACGAAGTGGCCGTCGAGGCGGGCGTCGGCGCGCATGGCGCGTTCGAGGTTGACCGGGTCGCCCTCTGTGAGTGCACCGAGACTCGTCTTGGCAAGCGTCTCCTCCACGGCGACGACCTCGAACGTGGCGTCCGTGACCGCCACCGCGGTGAGGCACGCGCCGTTGACCGCGATGCTCTGGTCGATCTTGAGCTCGGACGCGAACGGGGCCTCGAACGTGAAGCGCCTGCCGCCGTCGTCGCCATGGAGGGGCTGCACGCGGGCGACGCGGCCGACGGCTTCGATGATGCCAGTGAACATCGGGGGATAGGGAGTTGGGGGTAGGGTGTTGGGAGAAGGGGAATACCAAGCACGGCGGGGTGGGTTCGGAGAGCCGACCTTGTGGTCCGTCGTTGCACGTCCCTGTCCCATGCCGACCGATCCCCTTGCCCGCTTCGCCGACTGGTTCGCCGCCGCCGAGGCGCACGCCGCGATCCGCTACCCGCACGCGATGACGCTCGCCACCGTCGACGCCGACGGCGTGCCCGACGCCCGCATCGTGCTGTGCCACGCCTTCGACGCGCGCGGTTTCGCGTTTATGACCGACGCTCGCTCGCCCAAGGCGCAGCACCTCGCTGCGTATCCACAGGCCGCGCTGGTGTTCTACTGGGAGCCGCTCGAACGCCAGGTGCGCATCCGAGGCCGAGTGGAGCCTAGCACCGACGCGGCGGCCGACGCTTACTTCGCCGAGCGCCCGCGCCGCAGCCGCATCACCGCGTGGGCGTCGGTGCAGAGCGCTCCGCTGGATGACCGCGCCGGCCTCGAAGACCGCATGGCTGAGCACGACGACCGCTTCGCCGACGTCGAGCCGGTGGCTCGGCCCCCGCACTGGCGTGCCTTCTGCGTCGTGCCCGACCGGGTCGAGTTTTGGCAGGCGGCGGCGCGGCGGCTCCATCACCGGGTTCGCTACGACCGCGACGCCGCTGGCTGGACGCGCACGCTGCTGGAACCCTAAGCGCCCGTGGATCGGTGATTCAGTACGTCGGTGGTTCACCGTATGCTCGCCCGCTAGCGTAGCGCTCGCTTAGGCAAACACGACCGTACCGAGGCTGGTCGCAACACACGCTGGCGTGGAACCCCTCGGAGCCTCCGGCGAGGGACCGCGTACCTTGCTTCACGGCTTTTCTCACGACGCGGACGACGATGGAGACCCTCACCA
This sequence comes from Bacteroidota bacterium, assembly GCA_039027055.1. Lineage (GTDB taxonomy): Bacteria > Bacteroidota > Rhodothermia > Rhodothermales > Rubricoccaceae > JBCBEX01. The sequence goes on along the minus strand of JBCCLD010000420.1, from coordinate 340 downwards.
ACGGGCACGCCGACACGGCCCCCGCCCACACCGACGACCAAGTACACGACGCGCACGCACACAACCCGGGCATCCCGCTCGACCTCGGGTGGGTCGAGGAGACGCGGGTGAACCCGCCTGCGACGCGCCGCCGGGCCGCCACGCTCGGCACGCGCCGCAGCGTCAAGAAGGAGTGGCAGGCTGCGTGGCTCCTACGCGCCATCGCGTGCATGGACCTCACCACGCTCGCGGGCGACGACTCCCCGGCACGCGTGCGCCGCCTCTGCGCCAAGGCCCGCCAGCCCGTCCGCCCCGACATTCTGGAAGCCCTCGGCGTCGCCGACCTCGGCCTGACGACCGG
>JBCCLD010000419.1:0-3888 GCA_039027055.1 Bacteroidota bacterium | reverse complement strand
GGGGGGTCGGGGGGGGCGGGGCGGGGTGGGGGGTTGGCTGCGTCTTTTCCTGGGGCGGTGGGGAGGGCGGGGGGTGGGGGGGCAGCAAGAGCGGAGCAAAATACCGGCGGGTGCGGCGAGGCAGCGCCGAGCAGCGGCTGCACGCGTAGGCGAGCCGGATAGCGCGTGGCGGTTGCCCGAAAACAAGAGCGAACGACGGGTCTACCTTCTTACTGCGGCGCCTCACCCCGCCGCGCCTGCGCTCCACCCCGCCGCGCCAACGCTCCACCCCGCCGCGCCAACGCTCCACCCCGCCGCGCCAACGCTCCACCCCGCCGCGCCTGCGCTCCACCCCGCTTCGTCCTTCCGTTGCGCCCATGCCCGATACCGCCGATCTCACCTACGCGCCGCTCGACGTCGACGAGGAACTCGTCGAGAACGTCCGTGCGCTCATCGAGGCTGGGCAGGAGGCGATGGTGCAGACGCTGGCCGTGGATCTCCACCCGGCCGACCTCGCGCAGCTGATGAGCCACCTGCCGCCGGAGCAGAGCCAGACGCTCCTCGGCTGGCTTCCCACGGAGCGCGGCGGCCTCGTGCTGCCTGAACTCGAGTCGGCCTACCGCGCCGACCTCCTCGACGAGGTGCCCACAGCCGACCTGGTCGCGCTCATTGACGAGATCGACACCGACGATGCGGCGGATGTGATTGCGGATCTACCCGACGAGATCTCCGCGCGTGTCCTGCCCCAGCTCGAAGACCGCGCCGAAGTGGAGCATCTCCTCGGGTACGACGAGGAGACAGCGGGCGGCCTCATGGAGGTCGACTACGTAGTCGTCGAAGAGGACGCCACGGTGGCCGAGGCCACCGAGGCCGTGCGTGCCTGCGCCGAGGAAGTCGATCAGGTCTACGCGGTCTACGTCGTCGATGGCGCGCAGCGGCTGCAGGGCATTGTCCCGCTGAAGCGGCTGCTTTTGGCGCGCGAGGCTCGGCCCGTGCGCGACCTGATGATCACCGACATCGTCACCACGGAGCCCGACGAAGACCAGGAGGAAGTCGCGCGCCTCATGGAGCGCTACGACCTCATCGTGCTCCCGGTCGTCTCGCCCGAGGGCGTGCTGCTTGGCCGCATCACCATCGATGACATCGTGGACGTGATCCGCGACGAGGCCGAGGAGGACCTCCAGCGCGCCAGCGGCATCGCGGGCGACGAGGAGCTCTCGGCGTCGGTGCTGCAGATCACGCGCGGGCGGCTCGGCTGGCTGCTGCTCGGCCTCGTCGGTGCATTTCTCTCGGGGCTGGTCATCAAGGGCTTCGAAGGCAGCCTGGAGCGCGCGACGGTGCTAGCGGTGTTCATCCCCGTCGTGATGGCGATGGCGGGCAACGCGGGCATCCAGTCGGCGGCTATCGCCGTGCAGGGCCTCGCCTCGGGCGACCTGTGGGGGTCCGACCTCCTGCGCCGCCTCGGCAAGGAACTCATCGTGGCGACGCTCAACGGCCTCGTGCTGGCCACGGTGCTCGGGATCGCGGTGCTCGTGCTGCCCGGTTTCGCCGAAGGGGCGGGCACGGCGCTCGCCGCCACGGTGGCCCTCTCGCTGCTGCTCGTCGTCATCATCGCCACCGGCATCGGCGCGACCGTCCCGCTGCTGCTCGCCAGGGTCGGCATCGACCCCGCGCTGGCGATGGGGCCGTTCATCACCGTCTCGAACGACATCCTCGGGCTGGCCGTCTACTTCGCCATCGCCTCGGTGCTGTTCCTGTAGAGAGATTGTCGTCTGCTGGCCGTGTGCCCGCTCAGTTTAACGAGAGCGACTGCGTGAGAGCGTGCACCTCAGGCGCGATGCGGCAGCGGACGTTGCGGCGGCGCAGCTCGCGGTCGATGTCCCCGGCGTGCAGGTCGAGCGGCGGCAGTGGCACGGCGAAGAACGCGACGAGGCGGCGGCCCGGCCACGCCGCGACGCGCCGCAGTGCCCCAAGCGGGCGGACAGAGCGCAGCACGGCGGGAAGCTTGGGAAGCATGGCAGACAGGCGAAAGAGTGTGTAGTAGGATAACAGTGTTAAGCGTCTGTCGGTTCGCGAACCTCTCGCGAACACGGGAGGTGCTACCTTTTTACCCCACGACCGCCGTGCCCTCGCCCGTTCTCCTGGCGGCACCGTGGTGTCCTCGTCTCCTCCGCTGTTCAACCCGCTCGTCTCGTGTCCTGGCTTCCTGTGTCGTGGTCTCCTCTATCGTGGTCTCCTCTATCGTGGTCTCCTGTGTCGTGGCTCCCGGCACCCCTAGCTCGCCTCTCCTTTGCGCTCGTGCTAGTTCTGGCTGTGGCCGGGTGCGCGTCCACCAGCGGCGGCCTCGGCGGTGAGGACCTCGGCGGGCAGTTCCAGGGCTACCCGGTCTACCTAGAAGCCGTCTACGAGGCCACGCCCGACGTTGTGGCTACGGCAGCCGAGTCGGTCCTCTTTAACAAGGCCGTCGTCCAGACCGACTCGGTTGCCACCGAGACGCCCAGCGACCGCCTGCTCGTCCAGGTTGTCCCGCACGACGACGGTGCCCTCGTGCGCTTCGGCGAGTACGTGGACCGCCCGTCCTACTTCGACGCGGCAGGTATCGCGGCGCGGCTCGGGAAGGCCTACGCGGACGTGCTGGTCGAACTCGGCGGCGAGTACCGCGAGGACACGCCCTTCACAGCGTCCGGCCCCGCGCGCATCGTGCCGCAGGCAACCGGCCTGACGTGCCCCGAAGGCGTCCGCAACGAGGCGGGCAGCCTCGCCGACAACGGCAACAGCGTCATCGCCGTGCCCGAGACGTCGCCGTCGCTGCTGCCCACGCGCGAGATGGCGCTCCAGCAGTTCTACGGCGAGCTGCTCGTCTACCCGCCTGCGCTACGCGGCGCGAAGGTGCAGGGCACGGTCTTCTCACGCTTCATCCTGAGCGAGGAAGGCATCCCCACGTGCGGCGAGGTTCTCATCGGGCTGCCGGGCGGCCTCAACGACAACGTGCTCACGGCGATCGCCGCGTTGCGCTTCGAGCCGGGCAAGGTGGCCAACGACACAGTGGAGGTGCTCTACGTGTGGCCCGTGCCGTTCAACGCCACGCCCACGCCCGCCCGGCGCTAGCGTGTGAATCGCTCGCAGAGCAACGGGATCGCCGCAGGCGCGCCGTAGCTTGCGCCATGATCCGCAAAAAACTCTGCCTGCTTGGTACGTCGGCCGTCGGCAAGACTAGCCTCGTGCGCCGCTTCGTCCGGGGCATGTTCTCGGACGAGTACCTCACTACGCTTGGCGTCAAGATCGACAAGAAGGCGGTGATGATCGGCGATGTGCGGGTCGAGCTGTTGGTGTGGGACCTCAACGGCGAGGACGCTTTCCAGAAGCTCCAGATGTCGTACCTGCGCGGGGCGGGGGGCTACTTCTTGGTGGTTGACGGCACCCGACCGACGACGCTCGACCACGCTCTCGACCTGCACGAGCGGGCGCAGGCGGTCACGGGGCCGGTGCCCTACCTGCTCCTACTCAACAAGGGCGACCTCGTCACCGAGTGGTCTCTCGACGACGCCCGTGTCCAAGCGCTGGAGGCCGCTGGGCACGATGTTCGCCGCACCAGTGCGAAGGTCGACGACGGCGTCGAGGGGGCCTTCCACGACCTCGCTGCGCGCATGCTCGGGTAGATATTCCTCCGGCCTCGTCGTGCCTAGCCGCTGTGTATGGGCTTCCCCTCGGGAGACCCTGCCGCGCAATGCGCTCCCCCGTCTGCATGCGTCCCGGCCGTTCCACCTCCTCGCGGGTCACCCCGGCCCCAGCGTCGTCCAAGCTCGCCTCGTCCAAGCTCGCCTCGTCCAAGCTCGCCTCGTCCATGCGTCAGGAATCGTTGCCGCCTCGTCCGCTGCCCCGAGCGCTCCCCGCGAGCCTCGACCTCGC
>JBCCLD010000418.1:0-3906 GCA_039027055.1 Bacteroidota bacterium | reverse complement strand
GTAGACCGCCTTCGACGTTCCGTAGACCGCCTTCGACGTTCCGTAGACCGCCTTCGACGTTCCGTAGACCGCCTTCGACGTTCCGTTGCACCGCCGATGCTGAGGCATCGTCTGCGAACCGACGGCGGTTGCGCCTCAGCTTGACGCCCCCGTCTCGTCCGGTGTCTTGGATCCGGCAGAGCGTTTTGTTGTGCAGGACAGCGCCTCACCCAGGGAAGCCGGGCTCGGCCATGACGCGCTGCGCTTGGACGAGGTGGCGTGCCTGGTGCGCCGCCATCGCCTCGAACCACGCGCCAACGGGCATCTTGAAGATGCGCGCGGCCGGTGATGCCATCTTGCCCTTGCTCAGGTCAAGCCCCTCCGCATCGTCGAACAGCCCCACGAACTGATCTTGCAGCTTGGCGAACGCGCCCACGAGGGTCTGCGGGTCGAACCCGGACGCGGTGGGGCTGCCCTCGGAGCGCGGGTGGAAGACGGCCGGCGCCTTGAGCTTCATCGACGAATCGGGGCCGAACGAGCGGACCGTGAAGCGGGCGAACCAGCCGTAGTTGAACGGCGGCTGCCCGGGTGGCAGGTCGCCCTCAGCCAGACGTGCCTTGAGCGCTGGGACGTAGATCCCTGTCGTACGGTTGAGGTGCTGGATGCACTCGGCCACCGACCACCGCTTCGGCGACGGTTTCCAGTTGAACTGCTCGGCGCTGAGCGTGTGGCGCCAGCCCTCGGCGATGGCCTTGTGGTCGAGGAACGTGGCGGGGACGGCGGCCTGGGGGATCGTGGAGAGAGTAGCCATGCGTGGGAGAGACGATGGTGAAGGGGGCAGGGGGCTCTACGACGGCGCGGGGAGTGCGTTGCGCCGGAGTCGGACGAACACGAGCACGTGCGCGACGATCACGAGCGGGACGACGAACAGCGGCAGCATCGCGAGGGGCAGCTTCGTGAACGGCACAACGAGGTCCGGCTGAGACACCGCATACCGCGCGCCGTTGCCCAGCACTGCGAGAATGTCGACCAGCCCGAGCACATTCCACACGAGGAGCGTCGTGCGCTGCCACGGTTTGCGCACCGGCAACGCGATCACGAGCATCAGCAGCGCACCGATGCCTACCGCGACATCACCGATACCTGCGGGCAGCGCGAAGTCGGCGGGGAGGACGCCTTGCGCGTGGAGCCGGAGGAAGTTGCCCCCGGCCACGATGCGGAGTAGGTGCCACCCGACGAGCAGACCGAGCGGAATCGCGTTGAGGCGGGTCCGGAAGCCCGGCAGGGCCGCGTAGGCGAGCAGCACGCCGCCCGCGAGCAAGACCGCCAGCGCAGGCGCGGGCGCGGGCACGTTCGCCAGCACGCCCGAGAGCACGACGCCGAGCGTGACGACGAACCAGAGGACAACCACGACGAGCAGCGGGCGGGCCGACGGCGTCGGTAGTGATGTGGTTGGAGAGGAGGTAGCATTCATAACAGGATGGGCAGGTGAGCGAGACCGTGCCCCAAGCAACGCACCCTAGCCCAGAGGGCGGTTACCCGAAATTGCGGAACGTGCACGCCGCTACGCCGCCGCTCGGTAGCCCGACGGCGACACGCCCACGACGCGGCGGAAAGCCCGCGTGAAGGCACTCGGCTCGTCGAACCCCACGGCCAGGCCTACGTCGGCGACGGCAAGGCGCGACTCGGCCAGCAGCCGCTGCGCGCGCTCGATGCGGAGCCGCGTGTGGTAGCGGTGCGGCGTGGTGCCGAACGTCTGCCGGAAGGCGCGGAGGTAATGGTACTTCGAGAGGCAGGCCGCCGCCGCGAGGGCGTCCAGCGGGAGCGCTGTTTCGGGCGTAGCGTGCATGAGGTCCACCGAGCGCACGAGGCGCTGGTAGACCTCGGCACGGGTGGCAGCACGGGCAGCAGGCACGCGCGCGGCCTCGTCGAGCGCGCCGCGATGCACCGCCAGCAGGTGCACGAGCACGTCGGCGACGGCTTCGTCCAATGCCGTCGGTGTGGTGCGTGCCGTCTCGAAGGCATGGGCCAGGAGCTGGTCGAGCGAGTCCGTCCGCGTGTAAAGCCGGGGGACGACTGTCAGCGGAGGGCCTGCCGCGTCGGGCCTGTCGAGGAGGCCGTCGTCGGGGGTGACGAGGGCGTGGTAGATCGCGGCGGCTGTCGCCCCTCGCACGTGGAGGTTTTGCGTCTCGGTGGCGCCCTCGATCTCCAGCGTGTAGGGCGCGCCTGCGTTGGTGAGCGCGTAGGTGCCCGGCGGGATGCGCGTCGCCATGCCCTCGGAGCGGATGACGCTCGTGCCCGCGACGTTGGCGAAGAGCGACAGCGGCCCGAGCACATCGGGACGGTATTCCTCGCGCGCCTTCACCTGCAGCAGCACCGTCGGCCACGCCTGCCGCGTCGCGATGCACGACTTGAGATAGGCGAGGTCGGGGAACTGGGTCAGCAGCACGGGGGCGGTCGAGGGTCGAGGGTCGAGGGTCGAGGGTCGAGGGTCGAGAAGGTGCAGCTTACAGCCGATGCTGGTCAAGCCAAATCGCCGCGTCTCCCGCGCTCACGCTCGCGGTCTCAGGCGGCTTTCCGCAGCCGCGCGCCGAACGCGCCGTCGGTGCCGTGGACGTGCGGGAGCGCAGCGTAGTAGCCTTCCTCGGTGCGCATCGCAGTGGGGACGTAGGGGGCGGCGTCTTCGAGCGCGAAGTCAGCGCGCTCGGCGAGGAAGCGGCGGACGCGCTCGGCGTTCTCCTCGGGCTCGATGGAGCACGTCGCGTAGACGAGCACGCCGCCCGGTTTCACGAGTGCGGCGGCGGCGTCGAGCAATTCGTCCTGGAGCGCGACGAGCGTGCCGAGGTCGTCCAGGGTGCGTCGCCAGCGGAGGTCGGCGCGCTTGGCGAGGACGCCCGTCCCCGAGCACGGCGCGTCGAGGAGCACGCGGTCAGCCAGTTCGATGTCGGGCGTCTCTGCAAGCGACGCTGCTGCTAGGATTTGGGCGCTGATGGCCTGCGTCTCGACGCTCGTCAGCCCGTGCGCGGCGGCAGCGCGTTCGATCAGGCCCGTGCGTGTGACATGCGGGTCGCTGGCGAAGACGCGCCCCTCGTCGCCCATGCGCAGCGCGGCGTAGAGCGCCTTGCCGCCCGGCGCGGCGGCGATGTCGCGGATCGTCTCGCCCGGCTGCGGGTCGAGGAGGCGCACGACCAGCCCGGCCGCCTCGTCCTGTACGGCCCACGTCCCGTCGGCGAGCCCCCCCGCGCGCACGACCGGCTGCAGCCGCTCCACCCGCACGAAGTCGTCGAGATACGGCGACGGCTCCCAGTCGAAGCCCTGCTCGGCCCCCAAGTCGTGGCCAAGCTGCGTCAGCATCGCGTGGCCGTCCTCAATGGAATGCCGCTGCGTATTGAGGCGGAGGCTGTAGGTCGGCGGCGCGTTGTCGGCGAGCAGCAGCGCCTCGGTGTCGCCGGTGCCGAAGCGGGCGAGCCAGCGACGGACGAGCCATGTCGGGTGCGAGTGCCGCACGGCGAGGTCGCGCGCCGCCTTGCCGGTGTCGGGCTCCGGGAGCGCGTCGCGGCGGCGGTCGGCCGTGCGCAGGATTGCGTTGACGAGCTTCGCCGCGCCGGGGTTGACGGCCGCCCGCGCGAGCGCCACGGATTCGTTGACAGCGGCGTGCGGCGGCGTCTGCTCGACGAAGAGGTCGAAGAGCCCGAGGCGCAGCACATCGCGGAGGTCTGGTTCGAGCGTGGCCGGGTTGCCGTGGTAGAGGTGCGCGAGGAGGAAGTCGAGCCAGCGGCGGTGGCGCGTCACGCCCGCCGCGTAGCCGACGGCCTGCCCCGAGGCGCGCGCGTCGCCGGTGTCGCTGTTGTCGAGCGCAGAACCATCAGGGTCGAGACGGTCGGCGTAGGCCCCGTCTCGGATGCGGGCGAGGAGGCGAAGGGCGTC
>JBCCLD010000417.1:0-3909 GCA_039027055.1 Bacteroidota bacterium | reverse complement strand
GCGCGCCGCAGCAGCTCGGCGTAGCCCTGGCCCACGTGGCGCAGCGTGAGGCGCTCCGTGTCGCGGTTGTTCGTGGCGTCGGGGAGCAGCCACCAGACGAGCACCGTGGCGACGACCATCGTGGCGGCGAATACGAGGAACGGGGCGCGGAAGCCGTAGAGGTCGGCGAGCGTCCGTCCGATGGGGATGCCGAGGATCTGCCCGACCGCGAAGCCGCTCATCACCCAGCCGTTGGCCCAGCCGCGCCGGTCCGGCGGGAACGTGTCGCCGACGTAGGCCACCGCGCCACCGGACAAGATGCCCCCCGCCGCGCCCGCCAGCGCCCGTAGCACCAAGAGCGACGCGAAGCTCTCCGCCAGCCCGTGCAGCGCCAGCACGACGGCCATTGAGGCCGCCCCAACGAGCAGCACGCGCCGCCGTCCGACCCGGTCCGACACCGGCCCCGTCACGAGCGTACTGATCCCGACCGCTGCCGCGTAAACGGTCATCAGCGTCCCCAGCAGCGCATCGCCGACGCCGAGTTGCGCGCCCACCATCGGCAGGATCGGCGCGACGATGATGATCTGGCTCGCTGCTGAGAAGACGAGCAGCCAGAGCGTGGCGATGATGAGGCCCGCGCGGTCAGGCAGGGGCACGGGCTGAACCGACGGGGCAGGTGTATTCATGACTGGAAGCTAGCACACCGCTCGAACGTCAGGAGGCAAGCACCTTAAACCTCTACGCCGCTAGACGTCGAGCACGCCAAACGTATGGATCCGGTGGAGATTTGTGACGTTGCGTCGTCTTCTGCGACCGATGCCTCGTTGCCCGTTCTACCCCCTACACAGACCATGCTGCTTTCGCTCGACACCTTGCCCATACGGCCCGGCCCACGACCCAAGACGACGCCGACCAACCCACACACCCAGCTTGACCAAATCGCCCCGGTGGGACTGCAGCAAGAGGTGGCTGCGTTCATGTTTGGGCTCGCCTGCGTGCGGGAAGTGCCCTCCATGATCTCCGTTCCAGGTTCGCGCGCCATGTGGCTTCACGACTCGTGCCACGCTGGCCTCTCCAATGCCTTCATGGTCGGACGGGAGTTTTGCCACCTGCACCCACCGAGCGATGGCAGTCTCCACCTCAACCTTCCTCTAAGCTAGCGCTCCAGGATCGGCCGCGCTGCCACGCGCTCGCGGGTAGCGTGCGAGATCCTCCCCCGATTTTGTGAAGAAGCCCAATCGCCCCTACCCTAACGCGCATGTGCGCGACCTTGTGGTAGGCAAACAGATCCGCACCTGTTGTGTCGCCCCCTTGGCATACACGCTCTCTCTTTCACTCCAATGACCCGCTGCTCCCCCTCCTTTTGTGCTTTGCTGTTGGCTGTTCAGGCCTCCCACCGTCGAGCATCATGCCCCTGGACGAAGGCGAGACCGGCATGGGGGTGCTTATCTCGGCCGACCTTGATACGGGTGCGCTTCGGGACATGTCGATTTGGGTCGCCCACGGTTTCGGAAACGACGTTGACTTTGCGTGGAGCATCGATGCCATGATGGCTGCCGTGAACCTCATGGCTATCCCTATCATGGGCGGAGAGGTGCCAACGGGTCCGCCTGGACTCTTCCTCCGCAAGTCGTTTGACAACGGGCTGGGCATCGGGCTGGCGACCAGTTCGCGCAGCGCGACCTTTTGTAGCGGTGGGTGCTTTGCCTATCCCAGTAGCGGTCCCACACTCATGATCGGGCCGTTCATCACGTACGCTCCCGTGACGGATGCTCCCTTCGCGGCAAGACTCACGACGTATGTGGGCTACGCTGTTGTTTCTCACCCCACGAGTTCTACTGAGGCGACTTCACGACGTGGAATGGCAATGCAAGCTGAAGGCCAGTTGGGACCTGCTTTTCGCACCGACTCGACCGCTGCCATTCCCGGAGTACGGGCCACCGTGGGATACTGGCTATGGCCACGCCGCGTCCGCATGCAAGGGACGTCTATTGGCGGCACGTTCTTCTACCTGGGTCCCAACGAATCGTCAGACGACGACTGACGCGTAGGTGAACGCCGTATTCCCGCCACGCGCCAGCACCGCTATGGCGTCACGCTCGCCGCGTGGGCCATCCTCAACACCCCCGCCATCACCCGGCGCGACGAGGATAAGTCGGTTCGCCGCTGAGAAGACGAGCGGCCAAAGCGTAGCGATGATGAGGCCCGCCCAGTCAAGCAAGGGCACAAGCTAGGCTGACAGGCTGTGCGTGTTCATGCGATCAAGCTTGCACTCGGCCGTCGACGCGTGCTTTTCCTCCACGCTTGTTTTCTCCTCCCCCGTCGGTTGTCTTCGCTCCTATGACGCTTCGTTTTCTCGTTCTCGCCACCGCCTTGGTATCGGTAACCCTCAACCCCGCCGCAGCCTCTATGCGTCCCTCTCCTGATTCGCCTGCGTCCCTAGATTCGAACCCTCCTGCCTCGGGCAAGATCACCATCCTCCTCGCCTACACCACCGAGGCCGCTCGCCAGGTCGGCGGACCGCGCTACATCCAGGAGAACGCGGAGAGTAGCCTACGGATGCTCAACGAGGCCCTGCGCAACAGTGGAATCGCCTACCAAGCGACGTTCGCTCCTCACTACGCCTACGTTGAGGGCACCGGCTCGCTCACAGCAGACGTCATCACCGAGTTAGGCAACACAAGCGCACTTAGAATCACCCCTGTGAGAACGAGTAGCCCGGCCGTCTTGATGTTTAGATCTACTCCAGAGGAGCTACAGGGACCCCACTGGAACGAAACGTTCCGTGATGCCAGGAAGCTGATCGCTACCTTATCAAGGTCGTAGCTCCATTGGATGCAACTTGCGTACGCTGCTGCCCTCTTGCTGATTTGAATCGCTGGAAAATCGCCTTCTTTGCTCTGCTAGCCGTTGCGGTTGCGTCTAACCTAGGATGGGCATACACAACCCTCGACACCGCTATCACTGCTTCGTACAGTGCAGCTATGGTGTATGAACGGACGGAATACGCGTGCGACGCAGCACTACTGGCCGAGGCGTTGGGGGCTGGACTCCCCCGTGACACCGTAGTCCTTCGCGCTCGCGAAGCGCTTGCCGACTCCGGTTTTTTGAAGGACGGCGACTACGTGCTTGGAGCCCTCAGCATGGGATTCGAACGAGCGCTGGACTCGGTACAGGTGCGTGGCACCATGCGACCGGACGTGTGTGAACAGCGCTGACCACGCGCATCGCGCCCCTCCACGAGGACGCAGCGTCCCACGGCAGACGGCTCCACACGTCTACCGCTGGTCGTTGTCGGCATCCTCTGTTTCGACTGCGCTGACTATCCCGTCTCCGCTTCGGTGTGGACTGCTGCCTCGAACGCATCGGCCACGGCGCGGACGAGGGCGGCGGGGTCGTCGGGGAGCGCGTCGCCGGAGTGGACGGGCGGCGCAGCAGCGATGGTGACCCGGAGCGCGTGGAGGCCGCGCACGCCCTGCATGTCGGCCAGTTCGAGGTCTTCGATGCCGGGCTCGATGTAGCCGAGGTGGCGGAGGTAGCCGAGGTACTGCAAGTATTCCTCCCGCTCGGCGCGATTCGAGTACACGACAGCGATCTGGCCGGGCTGCGTGAGCCGCTCGCCCGTCCCCTCCACCTTGGCCTTGTCGATCCGCTTCTTGACGATGGCGTAGCGGACGTTGTAGGCCCCGTCGATGTCGAACTGCTTCTCGTCCGGGCGGAAGCGGATGGCGAGCGGGTTGTGCTGCGCGAGGATGAGGTGCGCCACGCGGAGCGCCATCGGCATCTGGGCGAGCACGGCGTCGAGCGCCCAGCCGACGCTGCACATCGTCATGAGCTGCCAGAGGCGCAGGTTCTGGAGATCGAGCGGCGTGAACGTGCCGTCTTCGAGGAGCGACGTGCCCGCGTACATCGTGTAGTCGACGCCGTCGG
>JBCCLD010000416.1:0-3942 GCA_039027055.1 Bacteroidota bacterium | reverse complement strand
TCAAAGCACCGCGATTCGGCAACACCGCGCAGGGCCTCGCAAAATCGCGTTGGAAGCTCGCTGGAGGGGGTGGGTGTGGCGAGTGATTGAGGTGAGCTTGGGCACGAATGGTCAGTTCTTGCCAACGCTCGCGTTACATCATAGGTTTAGTGTCACTAATCTCGGCTCATGCATCGCCTTCTCGTTGCTCTGGCTGCTGGCTTCACCGGATTCATCGGTTGGGTGATCTACATCGCCAACACGGGGCAGGACAGCGTCGTGATGGACTGGGCGCGGGACCTTCCCTACGGCGACAAGCTGGGGCACCTCGTCCTGTTTGGCCTCCTCGCCCTCGCGCTCAACGTTGCCTTTCGGTTGCGGACAGTCGCTCTTGGGCGCGTGCGCGCCTACCTCGGCACGGCGCTCGTCAGTGCGTTCGTGGTCGTCGAAGAACTCAGCCAGCTGTTCATCGCGACGCGTACGTTTGACCTCGTCGATTTGCTCGCCGATACGGTGGGGATCGCCCTCGCCACGCTCCTCAGCCACGCGCTCCGCTCTACGATGAACGCGGGCGACGCCGATGCCGAGGCGGTATGACCGCAGCGCTTATCATGCGGCGGTAACGAAACCGCACCCTTCGCCCATACCCGAGTGACCTCATGCAGTGCCTGCGCATCGTATCGACCAACGTGGAGACGGGCGAGCGCGTGCGCAACACGCGGATTCCCATCGTGGTGGTGAAGATCGCGGCGCGCTTAATCCCGGCTTCGGTCTTCGCGTTGCTCGATGAGCGGATTACGAAGGAGATCGCCCGCGACATCCTCGATGCGGTGCCGCAGATGATCGAGGAGGTCGCGAGCCAGCCCGTCGACCCTGAGGTGGGTGTGTCTGGGCTCATTGCCGACGACGAGGCAAAGCGGGGCGGGAAATACGGCCACCCCTATGGGGCCACAGGCGAAGGCACGGCCGAGGAGTGGACGGAGCGCACGCTCGTCTACATCGGGTAGCACGGTTCCATCGGATAGCATAGCCGCCCGCGGCCTTGGTGTACCTGCGCGCGTCGAATGCGCGTCCGTTGAGAAGTTGGATGAAGGTGTACCTGGGGGAAGTGATCTCCGTACAGGCGGCCCCTCTTCGATTGTCCACGTGCCTCTATGCCGATGTCTGCTTCCTCCACGATGACCGTGCCCGCGACGATGCGCGGGGCGGTCGCTACGGCCTACGGCCCGCCCGAGGTCGTCCAGCTTAAGACCGTCCCGACGCCGCAGGTCAAGCCGGACGAGGTGCTCGTCCAGGTCCGCACCACGACGATCTCCTCCGGCGACTGGCGCGTGCGTAGCCTCACGGTGCCCCCCGGCTTCGGCCTCGTCATGCGGCTCCTCTTCGGCGTCCGCAAGCCGCGCCAGCCCATCCTCGGCTCTGAGCTAGCGGGCACCATCGTCGCCGTTGGCGCCGAGGTGACGCGCTTACGGGTGGGCGACGAGGTGTTCGCCTACAACGACGGGCGGCTGGGCGCCCACGCCGAGTTCGTCGCAGTCACTGCCGATGGTCCCATCGCGCCGAAGCCAACGGCGCTCACGTGGGAGGAAGCGGCCGCGCTCTCGTTTGGCAGCAATACGGCGCTGCACTTCTTCCGACAGGGCAATCTCCAGCCCGGCGAGCGCGTGCTCGTCAACGGAGCCTCAGGCAGCGTCGGGAGCGCCGCCGTGCAACTCGCCAAGCACCTCGGCGCGCACGTCACGGCCGTGTGCAGCACGCGCAACGTGGACCTCGTCACGAGCCTCGGCGCGGACGACGTGATCGACTACACCACGCGTGATTTCACCACCGAAGCCGCGCGCTACGACCTCATCATGGACACGGCCGGAACGGCCCCGTTCGCCAAGAGCCAGCGCGTACTCAACGAGGGCGGACGATTGCTGCAGGTGCTCGGTGGCCTGCCCGATATGCTCCGCGCCCCGCTCGTGGCGCTGCGCACCGACAAGCGCATCGTCGCAGGCAACGCGGCGGGCAGCGGCGAGAACCAGCGTGAACTGGCCAGGCTCGCCGAGGCCGGTGTGCTCACGCCGGTGATCGACCAGGTCTATCCGCTGGAAGAGATTGCCGAGGCGCACCGCTACGTCGGGACCGGACGCAAGCGCGGCAACGTCGTGATCGCTGTTGTCTGAGGCCTTCGAAGACGCAGTCACGGCCCCGGGTGGATTACTTTGCTCTACGGCAAGGCCTGTAGAATCCCGTGTGCGTCTCCGATGACCAGACCCTGGAAAATTGTGTTTGCCCTCGTCACGCTTGTCGCGGTGGCGTCGACCGTCTTGCTCCTGCTCATCGTCTCGGGAGAGGCGCAGCTCAACCAAGCGATGGAGACCTACATGGCAGCGCAGGCGGACGAAGATCGGCAGGCGTTGAGGGCGATGCGGGCGGCCGTACCTCTGGTGGCTGCAGGCTTGGACAAAGCCGCTTTCGCTGATTCGCTGCGCGTCCTATTTCCGGGCGGCCACGTGGTTGAAGACAGCGCAAGCGTGACGGTCGTCGGGACCACGTATCTGTTCGAGGAGGACCAACTCGTCGGGACGGCAGAGCATCCATCCAGCGGGATGCTCATGTTCTCCTGGCAGTGAACGGGGGGCGGCAGGACGAGGTCTGCACAAGCTCACACGGGCAGCGTCGCAGCGAGCGTTTGGGCAGCGGTGCGGGCCGCCTCGGCGAAGTCGCCGCCCGACGAGGCGTAGAGGATGCCACGGCTGCTGTTGACGAGGAGTGGCCCGCCTGCGTTGGCGTCGAGGACCGCCTCGTCAGAACCTCCTTGGGCACCGACGCCCGGGACGAGGAACGGCACGCCGGGGTGCGCCCACCGGAGCGCGGTGAGGATCTCAGGCCGCGTCGCACCGACGACAAAGCCGACCGAGCCCGGCGCGTTCGCAGCGGTCTCCACTGCGAGGTCGGCGACGTGTGCATAGACGGGGCGGCTCTCGAAGACAATGTCCTGGAGGTCTACGCCGCTCGGGTTGGACGTGGCGACGAGGACGAAGGCGCAGCCGTGCGGGGCGTCGAGGAAGGGGCGGATGGCGTCGCGGCCCATGTAGGGCGTCACCGTGACGGCGTCCACGCCCAGCGTGTCGAAGAACGCCGCGGCGTAGCGCTTGGCCGTGTTGCCGATGTCGCCGCGCTTGCCGTCGGCGATGGTGAGCCGGTCGTCGGGGATCGCCTCCAGCGTGGCTTCGAGCGCGCGCCAGCCGTCGGTGCCGAGCGCCTCGTAGAACGCCAGGTTCGGCTTGTAGGCACACGCGACATCGCTCGTCGCCTCGATGATGGCGCGGTTGAAGCGGACGACGGCGTCGGCGACAGGGAGGGGGGCGAGCGGTGCAGGTAGCCGCGCCGGGTCCGGGTCGAGGCCGACGCAGAGCGCGGCTCCCGTGGCCGCTTGCGCGGCGCGGAGCTTGTCGAGGAAGAGCACGGTGAGCGTTGAAGGTCCGAAGGGGTCATCCTGAGCGAAGGCGAACGGCCGGAGTCGAAGAGCTCGTCCTCGCGGGAGCGGGGAATCTGCGAGTCAGCGTTCAAGCTTCGTACGAAGCGACGAGGCAGGCGAGGATCCTTCGGCGCGCTGCGCTCGCTCAGGATGACAGAGCGATGTGACAAGTCAAAAGGCTGGTGACAAAGAAACCAAAGGACGAAGGACCGGTGGCGAGGGACTCGTGACAACCAACAACCAATCCGTCGTGAAGACAAAAAAGGAGTCGAGCCTGGCCGAATTCGGCCCGTAGATTGTGGCCTTCGAAAGCGCTTCCGAAAATGTGGTGAACGGGAGCCGTACGGCTACTACAGCGTGATAGTCCTACTTCTCCTCGTTCTCTTTTCCCCTCCGCACTCAACCGACCGACTCTGACCTATGTCCATTCTCAGCAACATGAAGGGTGTCTCCGCCAAGGATCAAGCGATGATCCAGCAAGCGGAGGTGATGATGGG